>CAYYLQ010000008.1:0-37227 GCA_964472655.1 uncultured Nitrospirales bacterium | reverse complement strand
CGGGGACCTTCGTGTGGCCGGTGGCGGATGTTGGCGATCAAGGGGCCGACGGAATGCCCTTGTATCGGAATCGTGGGGAATGCGGGCTTGGCGGCGCTCGCAACGACCTGAGGAACAGGCACGGGCTTCGCCCGCATCGGCATCATCGTGACCATCTGGGGGGCCGCCGCCATGCCCTTGGGCCCGCCTTTGAGGACAGCGGCCGGATCCTTCTCAAAGGTCCGCTTGCAGCCCGGCGCGCAGAAATAGTACGTGGTGCCGTTGTGCACCGCCGTCGCCGGCGCCGTCTGTTCGTCCACGGTCATCCCGCAGACCGGATCAATCGCCATGAAGTAAGACTATAGGGCGGAGGAGGGGAGTTTCAAGGGATGAACGCAGAACATTTTCTATTGTAAAAGAGTCGTGCGGCTTTCGGGTTAATGATCCCTGGCCTTTGGGAGTTTGGCCGCTGAAGGCTGGGGCACCGCGTACCTTGGAATGTCGGTCTTAAAGACTTGAGCGACACATCAGCTTTATGCATTTCTTCTCATTTGATGCATACCCCTACAAACTTTTTCCATTCTGGAAGCACTCTGTCAAGCCTCTCCATCACAACGGGAGCAGGCAAAATCGCTTCATGCGCCTTCCATCCCGGCTTATACGGCGTCTCAACGTCGGATTCCCCAGCGAACAATATTCCGATGACATCGTGAGATCTCCTGTCAAATGCCGGAGAACCAGAATTCCCGTGAAACGTATCGGAATCGGCACCAATCGAGGGTTGTCCTGTCCAGCGCAAGCTGTAAAGCTCATATACTGTCGAACCATCAGGCAATTTACGCTTCCGATAACTATCAATAAACTCCTTAAGACGCGATTCGCGAGATGGATCTTCTGCCAGTTCTGCCTCCACCAACAATCGCAGCTCGCTCATCTTATCCTCATTAGCCTGAAAAGGAAAGTAGACGAAGGCATTATCGTGAACAGTCCGTGGATATCCCAAAGGATGACCGATAACATACAGCGGATCATCTAGTTGAACAGCTTGCATCGAAAGGCATTGTATAGGCCACTTTGTTCCTGGCCGCTCTCCTTTATCATTAGGCTTCACTCGTACAAGTGCAAAATCCAGCTTCAAATCACCCGCTGCGGTATTATCCGACCCGGTTTTCACTACTTCTGCCACAAGATACCGATCTACTGGCAGGGCCTGATGTAGCAAATCCAATTCATAATCGAACAACACCTCTAGTTGATCTGCTCTTTTGCCTTCGACACAATGTTTCGCTGTCAGAATAATGTCTTCTGTGACGAGCACGCCACTGCAAAAAGCATTTTGGTTCACGCGGCCAATGGCTACTGCTCCACGTGAGTTTTTATAAATACGCTGGTAGCTCTCCGGTGGATACCGATTGTCACGCTCGTAGATAGCCTTATCAGCCTGCCTGATACTTCGGAAGGTGCGGATCAAAGTCCGCCGCTCCTGTTTTTGACGCGGTTTCAAACCCATATAAGCTTTCACTATCTCTCTCTCCACGACTTTAGCTGCTTCGGCGACCTGCACTAAACCAGTGCGTGTTTCGTCAGGAGTGAACGCTGCTTTTTGTACTTTATCCAACTCGCCGAATGCCTCGTGAAGATCTGAGAATTGCTTCTCGGGAAGGTTGCGCTTCTGCTTTGACCAATCAACAACCGCTTCAAGCGAGACACTTTTTATCTTGATTGCTTCGGCTGATACTGGCTCAACTTCAACTTTGAGTGGAAGCCCCAGAGCCGTCTGGGCTATGTCATTAGGGTTAGAAACGACAACAGCTATATTGGCTTTTGCAGCAGGCACAAGGTGAAGATTTCCGTCAGGATATACGCTCAACTTTCCAGCGGTAGTAGAGGCCCTGCCGAGCGTCGCAACAAATTTCTGGACCTTTGTCTCTTTGCTTGACTGTGCCGTTTCAGTATGGCCAGTTTGCGCCCAGACCGTCGTCTGCAATAGAGCCAACACAATTAAAAATATAACCAAACTTTTCATCCTAGCCTCCAATCCATTGTCCAGAAAACGTGAACTCCGGGACAGCTTAGAAGGCTGATCTTAAACTGCTCTAGTGCTCACTTGCCTGTAAAAACCGGCGCGACGTTGTTCTTAAGCCAAGCACCGATCACACCAATGTCCACAGCAGTTCCTATAAACCAAGCACTATCGAACCTATCCCTAGTCGGAACCGCAGAAGCCGTCGTCACCTGGCCTTCGAAGAATCCACCTGTCAGATGTTGGTTTTTTGACCAGTGAACGCCACCGACAACATCGAAACCGCGCACTATTTCAAAGCTCAGGCCCACGTAAAAATTCTTTAGGGGGCTTTCCACCAAGTTAACACCTACAATCGGGTTCACTCTACACAAGAAGGAAATCTTAGGCGGAGTTGTCTGGGTTGGCTTACTACAAGAAGGCTCGGCTACCGTGCTCAGGTCCCAAGAAGGATCGAGTAAGGTATCTCTAGGTGCCCAAAAGACTTTAAGCAATAACGGGAAATCAACTGGTGAATCATGTGCAGGTGATGATGAGACAATATTTTGCCCGGATGTATTAGTGATGACCTTAAATGTCCTTGGTTGCTGTGAAAGCGTTTTCCCGGGACCTGCCATCACGCGGAACCGATACAGGTCGTGAACATGCACAGCATCTTGCAGCCTTACTGTGTCCGCGTCGGGTGGTTTTGATGGTGTTGAAATCGTGTATTTTATTTCCATACCTCCTTTATCCCTAACAAGAAGATTGCAAAGAAACGTAACTTCTGTCGGAGTTTTATCTGTACCCTCTTTGAGGGCCGCCAATGCTTGGACTGGTGGGGAGACTTTTACATCAGGCACCCTGAACGCCGTTTGTTCTATTTTGCATACCAAGTTTTCACTACTCTTAGTAAACACCAAGACACGCACATCGTCTTGCTCATTGATTATGGGCTTGCCATGAGTAAGGGACTTCACATGGTCACGAATATCTTTAATTTTCTCGTCATCCAATTGCTGATCTGTTTCGAGGAAGGTTTTATAGCCCAAGTAGAGATACGATGCAGATGGGTAATCACCAGGAGGTCTTGTGTATACGAGCCATTTATCATCTGCAAAGGCTGGGGCATAGCTATACTGAAGCACAAGAATAGGAACCATGGTATAGAGGAACCTTTTATAACTGGTCCCAAGAGACATAAACTCCTCCTTTCGACGGTTGGCTTAATTCCTTTTGAGCAGACAATTTTAGCAATAGGTTAGCAATATGGTCAGACTCGATTTAATCGTTTGTTCACACACGATGTACCATCGTCCCAATTAATCGAGTTTAAACCCATTTCCCCAATTCGTTCGCGTCTTCGGTCTTCGCGGGCGCTCATCACCCGTCATGGATTAAAGCCTGCCCCTAAGCTCAGAAGCACAAACACGTGCCCCTTGTCCGCACCAGTCATATTAAAGCCGAGTCCAAAACTGACCAAGTCATTGAGGAAACTAAAAACGAGCGCCGGTTGTGTATTGAAATCAGACGAGTTTTGGGGTTTCGAATAGAAAACAGTCGGGTTGATAGAAAACAATGCGAAGCGGATTTTGCCTTTATCCGGGTCCTCATCAACATTCTTCGCATCAAACGTTGTTGCACGACATTCGGATTTGATGTCGCTGACTTTCTCGTTGTAATATCGAATAGCGATACCCATCCCCAAATTCTCGGCCGATGAAGCCTTCTTAGCGGCCAGATCGTACTTCAGTACCTGAGTGGAGAGATGCGTACCGGCAGACCAGTTGTCACGAAAGTCGCCGAGCAGTTTAGTATTGGTTTCTCGCTTGCAGAAGTATTCCCTTGACCTGATCTTTTCCGCTCTCATTTGTCTTAGATCAGATTGTAATTGTTTCTCCCTCTCTTGTAATTGTTTCTCATCCTGGAATTGTTTCTCTCTCTCCGCGAATGTGGAGGGGGGGGCTGTCTGCGCAAAAGAAATAGCGGGCGCATAAACCGTAACAAGCCATAAGCAGAGCCTCATACAAAGATTCATCTTTTTCATGGTCTTCGGCTCCTAATTCCTTTCAAACTCAGGAGGCCTGTCCATTACAGACACCTCCGTACGGGCCGACATTTTAGTGAGTTGTCGTGAGTTGTCAAGTCTTTTCATATGAATTAGCCGCGTCCGATGAATGTCCCGAACAGATGCTCCATCTCCGCGAGGCTGTCTTCCACGTAAGTCGGGACCATGCCGCCTTGTGTGGACAGGATGATCACGGCGTTCACGTTCGCGTCTTCGTCGGTCGCATGCCTGATCCGGTCCGACATGCCTTGGTTCACTTTGGCGACGGCTTGGTAGGTCTCGATCAGGTGCCTGAGTTCCCAGTCCGGCTTCTTACCCTTGCGCATCAGGAAGTACTGGGCCACCAAATACATCGACACGGCCCGGTAGATCGTCTCGTCCATCGAGGCGAACGGCAGGTGGAACCGGACGTTCGGACGGAGCTTGTCCATCACCGGACAATCGCTCGTCACCATGTAGATCCCGATGATCGAGCTGAGCCCCTTCTGGAGCGTCGTGTCTTTTTCATACACCCGCTCGGCGGTCTGGACTCTGACCGCGGTGGTCTCGAAGGAGAGCGCGTCCTTGAAGGTCTCCACCAGGGTCGCCAGGTTGACCGCGACCGGGCAATACTCCACCTCATCGCCGAGCGGGCAATTCCCGCATTGAAAATACTTCAGCTTGGTCCAGGCCGGTTTCGGCGCATCCATCGGCGCCAGCAAACCCAACGTGTCCGGGTCCAGACGCACGTCGAACTCCTTCTGCGTCCCGTTCGGAAATTGAAAGACGTACGAGAAGCGGAGCGGCTCCGGCATGGGCTACCGCAAACAACAGCCGGGCGGCCGGATCGGTAGAAGAAGATGGAAGGTGGTCCCCTTCCCTTCCTCGCTGTCCACGGTGATCTGGCCTCCGTGGGCATCCACCACGTCCTTGACGATTTTGGTTCCCAAGCCGGTCCCGCCGGCCTTGCTGCTGATGGCACGGGCCGTGAAGAGGCGCGCGCGGACCTCCGGCGACATGCCCCGGCCGGTGTCGGCCACCTCCAGGAGAACGACCCCGGCATCGGGCTTCGCCCGTCCGCGAACGGTGATGGACCCGCCGGCCGGCACCTCCGGAATCGCGTTGTTCACCAGATTGTAGAAGGCGTTGAACAGACGGTTCTCGTCCGCCAGGATCACCGGCAGATCGTCAAGGCCCTCGGCGCGCAGCGCAAGCCCCCTCTCCTCCGCATACTTTCCCAGCGTCTTCACGACATACCCAACAACGTTCGCCACCCGGCAGGACGCGAACATCGGCGGCACGCTCAAGCCCTTCACGCAATCGGCGATCTCCTTCATCCGGTCCTGGATGCGCTTGGTCGTGTCCCGCAGCAGGCCGATCATCTCGTTGCACAGTTCATGGCTCGCCGCCGTCTTGCTCTGCTCCATGACCGGTACCGGCAGGCCGCCGAACAGCTCGTCCAGCTCGGTCTGGAGAAGTCCGGTGGCCGTGACGACCGGCTGGAGCAGGTTCTTCACGTCGTGCCCGATGTCGCCCAGGATACGCACCACCTCGGCCAGCTTGGCCTCCTCGAACAGTCGCGCCTGCTCGATCGTTTCGGACGAGAGCGCGGAGATAATGGTCAGGATGGCGACGTCGTCCTGATCGAGCCGCCCCTCGCGCCTGTTCAGCACCTCCAGCACCCCGATCGGCTCGCCTTCCCAGCGTTTCAGCGGCAGCACGATCATGTCGCGGGTTTTGTAGCCGGTGTGCGCGTCCATGTCCGAAAAATGCCGTCCGTCCTGGGACACGTCGCTGATGACCGCCGCCTCCCCGGAGTGGAACACGGCGCCCGCAATCCCCTTGTCCCAGGGAATCGCGGTGCCGTGCAGCAGATCCGCCTTGCCGCCGATCACGTAGCGAAAGACAAGCTGCTGGAATTCCGCGTCGGCCAGGAGCACGGCGCCTGCTTCCGCGCCGACCACCTCCAGCGCCGTCCGGAGCGCTCGCTCGACCAGCTCATCCACGTTGATATGCTGGAAGAGCGCCTGGCAGATGCGCCGCGCGGCCTCCAGTTCCCGTTCCCGCTTGAGGAGCTTGAGATCCTCATGCCGGCGCCATTGCTGGCGCCGATTCGGAAACGGCAACGCGGACCGCGTCGGAGTCTGTACGGTAAGCATGTCCTCGCGTCCTCCTTAAGCCCGACTGCAGGCCTTTATGTGGCGAACTGGTCTCTGAACAGGACGTGCTCCCGCGCCGCCTTATGCACGGCGGTCGTGAGCTTCTCCGTCTCGACCGGCTTGACCAGGTAATCCGCGATCCCCTGCTTGAACAGCGACGCGGCGTTCGGGATGTCCGGCTTCCCGGTCAGCACGATGACGGGAACGGACGGGAACTGCTGACGGAAATAGGCGATGGCTTCCATCCCGTTGACCTGCGGCATGTACAGGTCGCAGACGATCGTATCCACCAGCAGGGCGTTGCCGTCGGCCTTGATGGCGGCGATGGCCTTCTCTCCATCTTCCGCCTCGACCACGTCGTAGCCGGCCCTGGTCAAGATCAACCGTACCGACTTCCTCACATCGCCTTCGTCGTCGACTACCAACACTCTTCCCAAACCCATGGCGTCCTCCTTGGTTGAATTGGCTACGATATGGCCTGTTGTCTGCACAGCCCCTTCTGCTCCATGGCCCTCTGGACCACAGGCAAGAGCTCGTTCTGCATGACCGGCTTCACCAGAAAATCCATCACGCCCTGCCGCATCAAGGACACCGCCAGCTCGACGTCCGGGTACGCGGTCAACACCACGACCGGGATCGCAGGGTACTGGCGCCGGAAATAGGCGATCAGCTCGGCCCCGTTGGTCCGGGGAATGCGAAGATCGCTGAGAATGGCGTCCACAGGAAGCAGGTCCGTCATCCCCCGCAGGATTCCGATCGCCTGTTCGTCATTCTCGGCTTCCACCACGTCGTAGCCGGCATTGGCCAGGGTCATTCGGATGGATTTCCGCACCACCGCGACGTCATCGACCACCAGCACACGCCCCAGCTTCACGTCTGCCGTAACAGGGTCCTGCCACTCCATCGCGAACCTCCTCTCTGTGGTTTGCCTCGGGAAATTGAACGGTAAACGTGGACCCCTTTCCTTCCTCGCTCTCGATGCCGATCGTCCCTCCGTACCTGCTCACGATCTGATGCACGATGCTGAGTCCCAGACCCGTTCCCTTCCCCGGGTCTTTCGTCGTGAAGAACGGATCGAAGATCCGGTGGATCAGCGCCTTGGGAATTCCGTAGCCGGTGTCGGAGATCCGGACGGTCATCGTTCCGCCCCGGGACTGCGTGGCCAGTTCGAGACGCCCCTTGCCGTCCATCGCTTGCACTGCGTTGCTCAACAGGTTGACGAAGATCTGGTCTATTTCCACCCGGCGGGCCCGCAGGCTTGGAATCGGCTGGAATTGCGTGACGACCTCCACCGTTCCGAAATAGGGGCACCGCCGGACCATCTTGATCGCCTTGGTCAGCCGCTCGCACAGATCGACGTCGGCCTCTTCCTCCCGCGAGCCGGCCCGCGTGTAGCCGGCGAAGTCGTGGACGACCGCGGCGATGTATTTCGAATGCTCAACGATGTCCTGGGCGTATTCCCTGATCTTGTCCGGATCGCTCTCGTCCAGGATGAGCTCGGCCATCCCCAGGACCCCCTGAATGGGATTGTTGATCTCATGCGCCATGCCGGAGACCAGCATACCGAGACCGGCCAGTTTCTCAGCCTGGATGAGTTTGTCCTGGAGTTGGCGGAACCGCTCCTCGCTCTCGCGTAACGCCTCTTCCGTCCCATTACGGCCGGCGCAGCGTCCGTTTCCTCCGTTGTTCATCTTTGCCACTTGCACGCTCATCACCAACCTCCACGAACCGATCCCATACCGCCCTATCGCAACGGCCATGCCACCAAGGTCGTAGCCGCCGGAACAGCGGCCCGACGTCCAAAGCTGTTGAATCAGCGAAGGAATAGGCGGGGGCAGGATGATGCGGTCAAAGGGCAGGCGCTATCGCGCCGGGAGGCTGGTATCAAAGAGGATACGCGCGTTTATCCGAAGCAATACAGGTGGCACCGTTTGCGCTACCGGGCTGGCGGCTGAATCGGCAACGTGAAGAAGAATCGGCTGCCCTGACCGGGGACGCTTTCGGCCCAAATTCGTCCGCCGTGCAGTTCGACCAGACTCTTGGCAATGGGCAGCCCGAGCCCGGAGCCCCGGTCTTCCGTGGGCACCGACTCGCCCCGGTAGAACCGGTCGAAGACCCGGTCCAGCTCGTGCGGCGGAATGCCGCACCCCGTATCGCTCACACTGATCTGCACGGCGCCGTCTTGCACGCACGACTCGACCCGAACTTCGCCCTTCGTCGGCGTAAACTTGATCGCGTTCTGGATCAGGTTCGTCAGCACCTGGTGGAGCTTATCCCGGTCCCCCCTCACGGGCGTGAGCTCGCCGGAGGACTCCGTCCTCAGCGTAATGCCCTTCTCCTGGGCAATACGTTGGAAGCTTTCCGCCACGTCGGTGATGAGATCGCGGGTGCACACGGCCCCCAGATGCAATTCGACCCTCCCCGCTTCGATACGGGAGAGGTCCAGAAGGTCGTTGATCATCCGCGTGAGCCGCTCGACGTTATGTTTGACCCGGCCCAGGTAATAGGACTGCTTCTCCGTAAGGACGCCCGTCAGTCCGTCCAGAATGTTGTCCACGTATCCTTTGATCGACGTCATCGGCGTCCGAAGCTCGTGCGACACCGTCGAGACGAACGCCGACTTGAGTTCGTCGAGTTCACGCAGCCTCGCGTTGGCGGCTTCCAAATCTAAAGTCCGTTCCCGGACTCGCTGCTCGAGAGTCTGCATGAGCTGTTCAAGCTGTTGGTAGGCCCTGGTGATGGCCAGGTCCCGCTCTTTCAATGAGCCCACCATGCGGTTGAAAATGTCGGTCAATTGGCCGACCTCATCATCAGTCGTCGGCGTCACCGAGACCGTGAGGTCCCCTTCCGCAATCCGCTCCGCCACCCCGGCCAGGCTTTTCAGCGGCGTGATGATGCGGCGCGCCAGGACGACGGTCAACGCGATCCCACACAGAATGATCAGCGCCGTGATGAGGGCCGCCTTCAAGACAAGGGCGTTCAAGGCCGCCTGCATTTTCGTCTTGGTCATCCCGATCTGCACCACGCCATATACCTGCGCGGACGATGGGAGAACCGGAGTCTCAAACGAGAACGGCTGGATAAGCGGCTCCGGGAGGCTCCGGCGCATGACCGGCACTGCGAAGTCATAGAGGGCTTCCCGGGCGACCGGAACGAGGGCCCTCCCGACCATCCCCCGCGTCTTGTGTATCTCCTGCTGCTTGCTCTCGAACACCGTGAAGGGCGTGATCACCGGCTCGCTTGAGGATGATTGCAGCAGCGTCTTGGCGAATACAGGATCCGGATACAGGCCCTCCTTGCTCTTGGCGGCCAACTGTTTCCCCTCGGGACCGGTGATCACGACATAGACTACTTCCTCCACTGCCATCACGCCGTCTATGAGCTTCCCGAGGCCTTCCAGGTCTTCGATAAAAATCAGGTGCCGGCCGTTGTAGGCGATGTTTTTCGCCAAGATGGTCCCCTTTTCGACCAAGAAGTTTCCCATCGAGCCGGCCCGTTGACTGATGAAATATCCGCTCAGCAATGAACAAATGACAATGATGATCAGGCTGATGAACCAGACGAGCTTGGTCCTCAGGCTGATGAATCGGCGCGCCGGGTGGCCTCCGCTCTGGCCGTTCGTCATGGTCATGGGCGCTCCTTCTCCTCCAACTTAATGACGTCATTGGCCTTATTCACCACCGCCGTCGGGATCGTAATCCCGAGGAATCTGGCGGTCCTGAGATTCAAGGCCAGGTGCAAACTGTCTGGAGGAACCATCGCGGAGGACGGCGTGTACTGATCGAGCAGGATTTTCTTCGCCAACTCGCCGGCCTGCCGTCCCACGCCGTCGTAGCTCACGGACAAGCCGACCAGGGCCCCATTGCGCACGAGTTCGGACGAGAACCCGATGACCGGGATGTTCAAATCCAACGCGGTGCCCAGCACAAACTTGAGGGAGTCCTCTGTCAGGACCGTGCTGTCCGGAACAAGCCATAACGCCTCGACTTGGGAGAGCAGCGCCCGAAGCGCCGGAGGCACTTCTTTTTCCGCACTGACCTGTTTCGCAACGAGTTCAAGCTCCATGGATTTCGCCAGCAGACGGGCTTCATCAACGAGGTGGCCGGTTTTCCCCGGATCGTAAAGAACGCCGATCCGCCTCAGGGAGGGGAGCACCGACCGCATCACGTTGAACTGGCGGTCAAGCGGGATGTCGAGTCTGATGCCCGTCATCTTCGGCGCCTTGAGATTATATTTGGCCGGATCCATAACCATGCAGAAGACGACCGGGATCTCCGGAAATTTTTCCTTAGCCACCTGCGCGGCTTTGCTCCCGACGGCGAACAAAACCGACGGGTCGGTCTTGCGAATAAGCTCCACCTGATCCGGGGAGAGTTTGGCGCTTCCCTTCAGGTTCAATTCGACAGATGAGGGCGAAAGCGCCACCACGGCCTTGAAACCGGCTACAGCCTGGTTGTACGCGGGGAGATCGGCTGACTTCAAAATGACGACTTCAGCCGCGCCTACGCGATCGGGCGCGACGAATGCCAGTAGACAGAAGAGGAAGAGCGCCAACGCCCCTATGCGGCGACGGTGTCTCAAGTAGCCCCCATCTTGACTCTTCTAGAACCGCTTGCTAGAGGATGGTTGGAAGGAGCCCTTTGCGCCATGAAAGAGAGCGTTTGGCGAAAGTTCGGCGTCTTGCTCGTGTTATGCATGGTTCTGCCCTTCGGATGCGCGGTCCTGCCCGGACATTGGCGGCCGGGGTGGAATGAGGACTGGCGAGGCAAGGGCGCTCCGCAAGACACAGCCGCCTCCTGGAAGATCGGAACGGAAGAGACGCAGGATGGACGATTTGTCGGTCTGGCTCTGTCCGGCGGCGGAAGCCGAGCAGCGAATTTCAGCGCCGCGGTCATGCTGGAACTCCAGCGCCTGGGAATCCTGGAACAGACCGATGTGATTTCGGCAGTGTCCGGCGGCGCGCTGCCCGCGGCTTACTACGGACTTGGGCCGGCGAACGCCGGACCTTTCACGGAACAAGCCGTGCGCGACGCCCTGGGCTATAACTTCCAGGAAACGTGGTTGTGGCGCTGGCTGCTGCCGCAGAACATCTTCCGCTTCTGGTTCTCGGACTTCACGCGATCCGACATCATGGTCCAGGTGTTCAACGACCGTCTCTTCCATCACAAGACCTTCGCCGATTTCAGACCGCACCCCAAAATCCTGATCAATTCGACGCTCCGAAACGACCACACCCGGTTCACGTTCACCGATGATCGGTTTGCAATGCTCCGCTCCAACCTGGCCCGATATCAAGTGGCCAACGCGGTCAACGCGTCTTCTTCTTTCCCAGGCATTTTTGACGATGTCACGCTCCAGCAGTACGCCGATCCGCCTCAGTACGTCCACCTTTACGACGGCGGGCCGAAAGACAATTCGGGCGTTGAAGCGATCCTCGAGTTTCTCTACCGCGCGGTCGCCGGCACTAACCTGGACACACTGTTTCCCAAGGGCTGCATGATTTTCGTGATTGACGCGAGTCCGGCTTCCAGCAACACACGGTTGGCCGACCGCGAGTCGGACCGGACCTTTCTGGATTATTTCATCAACACGAACGCGATTGATGCCTCGGACGTAATGCTCGGCGACTTGCGCGAGCGAATTCTCAAGGAGGCTGGGATTCAGCCTGTGGACCAAGAGATCAGCGGCGAGGTGCAACTGCCCGATCCTCACGCTTGCCGGTGCCAGGTACGGCACGTGGCGCTGCGGCACCTGCTCTACCATGAATGGCCGAGGTCCGAGGACGACGAATTCGTAGACCGCGTCACACGGATCAAAACCAAGTTCTGGGTGTCGAAAGAGGAGCAAGACGATCTGTTCCGGGCCGCCGCATTTCTGGTGGGGGAACTAAAAGAGTCACATCTCCTGCCGGATGCCAACACGAAGACATATTGCGGTTCGAGACAAGGCCAGCCCAAGAAGTGAAGGCTTACACTGCGCTCTTCAGCCATGATCGCGAAGCGTCCGACTCAGCAGGAGACCTTCCGCTTGATAAGCAAGTGTCCTACTCCGGGCTGTCGTGCCTCGCGACTTCCTGCAGGTCCACTTGCCTCAGGAGAGATGCCCGCTGTTTGCGAAGGGTATTGTTGTCGAGATTCCTTTCAATGGCCTCGCAAACCATGGCAATGGCATCGTACCAGATCCCGGCCTCGGCCAAGCGAAGCACCGCGTCTCCGTTGCCCGGAGAGGAGAAGTGAATGGACAGCGCTTCAACGAAATCGACCCGTTCGATAAAGCCGCTCGCGACGATGTCCGGCGTCGGCCCTTCCGGATTGATGACGACTCGGATGAACCACTTGTACTTGACGTTCGGTTCGAGAGTGACGCCGTACTCCTTGAGGTCAATCCGCTGCACTCCGGCCTGGCCGGGGTTTTTAATACGCTTTTCGAGGAGCGGCTTACTACGGCTCCGCTCGTACTTGGCCAGACTCTCATCCAGCGCAACGTCGAAAACGAACTCGATCGGATACGTCGTCGGCTTCGACAGATACCAGAATAGGGAAGGCTGCGCACGGGTCGTCAAACCGACATGGTTCTTGGGTGAGAACACGAAGACGGCCGGCCACTCCCCCTCGTCTCCTCGGCTATTGCCGTCCACCCGCCCGCCGCGCGAGGGCCGCGACGGCGGCCTGTAGATCGGCATCTGCATCTCCGGCGTGACCTTTGTCTGCTGCGCCCCGAAACCTTGGCCGACCGACGTGTCAGCCGCGGCCCCTGCGGGCACCGGCACCGCCAGCACCGCTCCCAACGCCATCGAAACTGTGATGCCCAGGGTTTTCATGGCTTCACCTCACTGCACAGAACGCCGGTTTGGTCCCGTCCGCCACGTCACAACCAATTGTTGATCAACAGGAACGACGACCAGTACGCGGGATGATCATACACGGGATCATTTAGCAGCTTAAGCTGGGCGCGCTGCAGCGCCACGGCCTTGGACACCGTGGGGGCCTGGAGCTGCCGGTAGAATTCCGAAATCAGGACTGCCGCGGCCGGATCGTTGATAAACCAGAGTGTGGCCAGCGCGCTCTTGGCGCCGGCTTTGATCGCCACGCCGGCCAAGCCGAGCGCGGCCCGATCATCGCCGACCGCAGTCTGGCAGGCGCTCAAGGTCAGTAGCTCGAGGGGATCGCTGCGGAAGCGCAAGAGGCCGACGTATTGATCGAGGCGATCCATCGTCAGTTTGTCGTCGAACGTGAGGAGGAAAGTCTTCCGCACGTCGTCCTTGAACTGGCCGTGCGAAGCGATATGGACGATGGAGAATCGGCCCTCCTTCAACTCGTTTTTAAAATTGGGCAGCACGAACTCGCCGTTCAGCAGGAGCATGCCTGGATAGAGATTCTGTATGGCCTGGAGTTCCTCGAGCACATAGGGGAGCGGAGGGTAATTTTGCACGGACAGGGTCAGGCCGACCGAGAGCGGCTTGAATGCGGACCGGCTGGGCGGTCTCGGGTCCGTCAGACTGAGGGCCGGGGTCACCGCGATGGCGTACTTGCTGACGAGAAACTGCTTTCCATCATGCAATGCCGCCATCGGGATAGTCCGGAGGGACCCGTCCGGCACGAACACCAATGTGTCAACCGGCGAAGAAGCGAGGAGCGGCTCCAGCGGGCGAATGAGCCAGTCATACAACTGCTGTGCGTGCGGGACATACTCCCGGGTCGTCCGTTTTTCCACATGCCGGCGGAATGCTCTGACCTCCTGTATGAGCGTTTTTTCTCCGACCTGAACTGTCACCTGCCTGAGCCGCCCCGCCAAGCTGACTAGGAGTTCCGTCCGGTCGTGAAAAATAATCGGGTAGATCACCGCCGCCGTCCCGGATACCTGTTCCACCGACATGCTCCGCGCCTTGGCGGCCTCCACGCACTGGTCGCGGAAGTAATCCCGCAGTTCCGTTACCTTGAACGCTTCAACGGCCTCCATCGCTCCCTTGAGGAACGGCTTCGCCTGCTCCGGCTCCGGGAACGAGGCGGCCTCCTGAAGCAGCAGGTCCGCCAGTTCAAAGAAGACCGGCCCAACCGACTCGCGGAACGACGACGGCCCGCTGCGGGAAGCCGCCAACAGCTCCGGGCGGATGGACTCGAGAGCCATCACCGCCCGCCGGTATGCCTCGATCGCTTCGCCGCGCTTGCCCTGCGCGTTCAGCAGCCGTCCCGTCTGCCAATGCCAGCGATACAGCGCTTCAGGCGCGACCACTTGCTGGCCCGCCATCACGGCCCGGCGAGTGAGGTCCAAGGCGTCCGCGTACCGTCGCTCCGTTTCGTAGAGGGAACCCAGATGGCCCAAAGCATAGGATGTCGCCAGTGGATTTTCGATCGCCGCAGCGACCTTCACCGCTTCATCAAGAGAGCGGAAAGCTTGCAGCATCAGCGCGCCGTTGGTTCCCGGGAGGTGAGGACGCAGGTCCTTATAAGCCAATCCGATGCTCACCAGGCTGTAAGCCTTGTCGTACGAATCTTTCAAGGTCTGTACCTGTTCGAGAGCCTGGTCGAGCCGGTCTCTTGCGTCCTGATGACGGCCACTCTGTTGCGATGCTGCAGCAGCATTGATAAGCGCGCGCGCCACCAAAGCGTGGTTCTTCGTTACCCGGCCCAGGGAGAGGCTTTCCTTGTACTCCTCGATGGCCTCCTCGTACTTTTTTTGCGACGCGAGCAAGTTGCCTTTGTCATTCAAGATAGAAGCAGCGAGACCGGTGTTTCCGACTTCCTTGGCCAGTTGCAGGCCCTCGTTCAAATACTGAGAGGCTTCCTCCGGCTGACCTGAGACTATATAGAGAGCGCCAATGAGTCCGTTGGTTCTGGCCAGCCTCGACCGCTCCCTCGATCGTTTGACAAGAGACAAGGCGGACTGGAGGCTTTGCAAGGCCTTGGCATAGTGGCCCATAGCCTGATAGGCCTGAGCGAGAGAGATAAGAGCTTCGCTCTGCTCGTTGAGTTTCCCCGCTTGTTCATACAGTCGGGCCGCTTGCGTCCAACCGGCCGCCGCATCCTCGAAGGCGCCGCGTTGGTATGATTTGAGCGCCTGGGCCATAGGCTCTTCCAAAGCCGACGCCGCTACCGCTGCGACGCCAGCGTCCCAAGGCAAAAGCCACGGGCTTCCCGCCAAAACCAATAGCAGGAGCAGATAAGGCGCAAGCGTCCTTCCCGTCATGAAGAACATCCAATCGCAATGGGAGCGAGGATCAAGTCCGATTCCACAAAAGTCCGCCCGATCCGGAGCTCCGGAACATCCGGGACCACGGCCAAGCGGGTGCTCCCCGGACTCTCTACATAAAGCGGACTGGGCAACAAACCGCCCGGCTCCAGGGGAAGGCCGTCGCGCCCAGCTTGCACGAAGCTGCTGTATTGGCTTTCCTGGAAGCGTGCGGCGCACCGCGCCTGCAACAGCGCCGCTGCTTGGACAATCTCCCCTGACAAAGGGGCCAGGGTACCGCTGAGTCCCGTCACCGGCGCCTGGATGCTCACCGTGCCGCTGATGCCGAGAGTGGAAGAAGCGCTGACCACGCTGAACGGATCAGCCAAGAATACGCCGGCCACGATGAGGATGTTGCCGCCGTTGCCGCCGAAGGCATTGGCAAGAATCTGGCTGTTCTGCAAGATGACGAACTGCGGGTCAATCGTGATGTTGCCGCCGTTGCCGGTCCCGCCCTGCACGCTGGTTGTGATCTGACTGTCAGTCAACTGCACCAAACGCCCGACCTGGATGTGGATGTCGCCTCCATCGCTCTGTGTGGTCGCCGTGGAGATGGAGCTATTCTGCATCACGAGGGAGTCACTGGCCATAATGTTGATATTGCCCGCGTTGCCCGTACCGAAGCTTTGGGCAGAGACGCTTGAACCATTGCTCAGTTGTACCTGAGTAGCTTGCAATGTGATGGTTCCACCACTTCCCGACCCTGGATCAGTTCCAATCGTGCGACTGAGGATCCCGCTTGGTTGACCATTGCTCAAAGTGCCGGAGATGGAAATCGTGCCTCCTGCGTTTATGGTGATGTTGCCGCCTTGTCCGGTGCTGCTCGTGCCGCTATTGATCTGGGCTCCACTACCCATGGTCAGTGACCCAGTCGAGATAGACACGTTTCCGGCATTGCCACATGGTCCGGAGCAATTTCCACCTATGGTTAACGTGAAGATTCCGCTCGGCTGAATGGTTCCAAGGGAAAAAAGCGGTTCCGGGGAGAAGCTGCCTGTCTCGCCCGACATCGAGATCGAATCGGTCGTATGGATCGTGACATTGCCGCCATGTCCACTGGTTGCAGTGGTCGTATTGATCCGCGCCCCACCGGTCATCTCGAGTTTCGGTGTAGTAATCACAATATCGCCGGAATTACCTGCACTGCCGAAGGTCCCGAACGAGTTGCTGAAGAGACCACTTGGGCGATCAGCGCCGGTGGCTCGTGATAGGTCAAGATGATCGGTGGCGATGATGTTGATGGAACCCGCATCGCCATCACCGCCGGTACTGGAAACCATACTGCTTCCTGTCGATAACTCGATTGCCCTCCCCGTAACCGTGACCGCCCCGCCCGGCATAAGATTCGTACTTGTTATAACCTGTGAATCAGTGGCTGTCAGTTGATCGGTATTGATGGTGATGGACCCGCCGCGTTGGAATCCCTGACTGCTCACTTGAGTAGTGTCCAAGTTGATGTCATGCACCGAGATGTTGATAGTGCCAGCTTGCCCGGTCGCGTTTGCGAAAGAAAAGGCGTCCGTCACAATTGCAGAAAATGAGGACTGGAGACTGTCGGCCGATATAGTGACGTTGCCAGCGGATCCCGTGACCTCTTCACCGAACAAATTAGCGAGAAAGGTCCCAGTGCTGATAAGAGTGAAATCTATCTCCACGCTTCGTGCGTTAATCGTGACATCTCCGCCATGTCCAGGTCCTTCCGTACCACTGTCAATGAAAGTGGCAAAGCCATTGAGACTACCGGTCACCTGCAGATTGCCCGTCGTAATACTGACGTTCCCGGCTCTTCCGGTTCCTAACGTGTGAGAGTCAATCAATGTCAAAATATCAAATGTGTTCGAAGCGACTGTCAAATTAGCGGAGGAAATCCGAATCTCTCCTGCATCGCCGGAGCCGAACGTCCTCGCTGTCAACGCGGAAACGGTATCGTTCGAGATCAACATGTCGCCGGTAACATTGATGTCGATCGCAATCGAAGCGCCACTGGTACTGACCGTATCGGCCGATAGGGTGGCGTCTACAATCATCAACTGCCCGCCTCGGATGACAATCGTCCCGGCCGCATCGGCGGAAACGTCGACCAAGGCGCCGCCCGAAAGATTGATCGTTCCCATTGACGTAAAGGAGTCGCCGTTGACGTTCGGCCCGTATTGCATGCCTGGAAACAAGACCTCGCCGGCGGACGCGGCGCTCACCAGGTTGATCTGACCGCCCGGCGTGCTCAGCGTGCCGCCCGTCATCGTGATGTCGCCCCCCACCAAAGAAATCGTCTGGCCATCGGATACGGCAAGATTGCTTCCCTGAACCTCAATGCCGCCGCGCGGGTTGCCGGCCAAGATGGAACCAGGATCGTTAGTGGGCAAGAATCCGAATGCGGCAACCGGTGCGCTCGACAGCAACGCATCCGCCGCTGCATCCACTTTGGCATTGAACCGCACATTGTCCGTGAGCCGGATGTAATCGGCCGTGCTGACATGAAAGGACCCGCCGATGTTCAGAGAGGCATTAGGTCCGAACACCACACCGGCCGGGTTGATCAGGAACAGATTCGCATTGCCGAAGCCGGTGGTCTGGATGGTGCCGAAGATGTTCGAGGCGCTGCCGCCGGTGACGCGGCTCAGGATGTTTGTGGTGGGAAGGCCGGTATTGTTGAAAAAGTTGGCGGTGTCGCCCGTTCCGACGTTAAAGAGGCCGAAGCTATGAAACAGGTTAGGGCCGTTCCCAGGCCTGGTCCCTCCGGTAATCGTCACAACGCCGCCGGAGATGGGAGAAACTGCAGTTCCAAGTCCGCTGGAGGTGATGTTGGTCGTGACCTGGGCGAGGCCGGCGTCGGCAAGGCAACACATGAGCATGATGCTCGCCAGAAAGAAGGCTCTGTTCCTCATCAGCACGCCCTCCTTAACGTCTGAAACGCCTCAGTCGCACTGTCTTACCACCTAAATCAAATGCAATGGCCATGCCCTCAGGCGGTATCTATGCTATACCTCCTTCAGTCGAAGGAAAAGAGCCTACACCGAAATTTCAATGGCCAAAAGCGGACAATTCCGCCTCCTCGTCGCGTATCGGACCGGATACACCGAGTATCCGGTCCGATACGAAACTTCGCCTATTGCTGGCACTTACACTCGCAAAATCCACCGTTATTTACTGTCTGACATGTCCAAGTGGAATTAATCGAACTGCAATTCGGCTGATTCTCAATTCTGCAGACATTTCCTGTATTGCATGGGGTGCCCTGCCTTATCTGGCCGTTTGCAGGAACCGGGGGAAGGCAGCCCCCTGCTCCATCTCTACCTCCACCTCCAGGACACTGCACGTTTATGGTCTGGCAGGCAGGCAGGAGTGCAATCAGAAAAAAGAACAAGAGCATCGATCCCACGCGTACGACAGACCGGCTAGTTTTTAGCATTGGCTCCCTCCTTTGGTTATGTAAGTTGCGATTGTGCACATGTGCTTACCCTGCTCCACCCTTGGTTCGTCTTTTTGCCTCCGGAACAAGTTCCTCAAACACACGCTCAGCCGGCAGAGGAGTGCTTATTTTACCTTGCATCAACGGTGTGCCTTCTTTTTCTTTAAAATGCGGGGCCGGACCTATCGGGGTGATTATGAACTTGCCGTCCTTTATATCGCCCAAGAAGTATCGGTTGAGTTCTGGAATAGTGGCCAGAAACCTCATGGGCGAGAAAGCACCAATTTTCACGGTCTCGTCCAGGAGTTGGATGACTCCTGCTCGACCATACACTGTGGTGCGCCACGCCTTACCCGTCTTATGGTCAGGTCGAACTTTTGTCACTGTGAGTGAAGACCGGATTTTTCCATCTACAGTGACCGGATAAATGAACTCGTTTGTAGGCACCAACAACGTCGTCGGAGCCTTGTCAGGCCGAAATGCCAGAAGCTTACCGAAATCTATACGGACGATTGGGAAAGGCTTTCCGAGTTCGGTCTTCATATCTGCCGCCTCAGCAGCCGATTTGAACCCTAAGTCTCGGGCGTGCTTGTCATCTTTCGCAACAAGCCGTTCGAGTATTTGCTTGCCTACTTTTGCTTCATCGGTGGCTTCTTGGGGAGCTTCTGGCCCCACAAAACCAGCAGGTGGCGTGATCGGAGCTGAAGTGGCAGCATCTGCACACTGTGAGCCTCCAGACCCATATACCCATGGCATCGCAGCTATGAGAAGAGCAGCAACCCTACCCAGGTATCTTGTTCGCATAAGTCTCCTTCGTTGCACTGGCAAATTCTACTCAGGCGCGGGAGGCGCCGTGCCCGCTGGAGGAGAAATATTGTAATAGTCACCTCCGTGACCAGTGAGCGGGGGGGCACAATCTAGGTCATCTAAACGATACCGACACACATAGTCGATTTCTGCTTTGCTACTGACTTGGCTACCACCGATTTCGTGATCATCAATGAAGACTGTTTTCCTCCCAGTCACCGGATCTTCGTTATATCCTTCAACGACAGAAGTATGTGCAAACAATATCGGGTTACCATTCTCATCCTGAATCCAGTTTCCATTCACATCCCGAGCGAACCATTGCTTGTAGAAGATGAACGGACGACCGGGTACTCGTGATGCAGATTCTCCTGATATTGGGCAAATCTGATTTTGGACATCGGGCCACTTCAGTGGTTCGTTGGTATAATCATAGGTGATCGGACTCGGAAGGTTGTCAAATACGTACTTCGGCCAGCCATTTTCCAAGCATCGCGCATCGGACCCGGGTGCATTTGATGCGCAGCATTCGAAAGGGCAGCCAGTTGGTGCTCCTTTCCCGATGTCATAAAGCCGACACTGTGGGTAGAGCATCAAATGGGGTGGATCAGTGCTAGGAACTTGCCACTTCAGGTCAAAGAAATCCGTTAACACTTTTGCACTGGCCACCCAGCACCAAGAGCCCTCCTCTTGTACAACATCAGCAAGGTACAGGTATCCGGATGTACCTGAAGGTGAACAGTTTGCCTTTAGTTCTTTAATACCCAGCATAACCAGTACTGTATCCCAATTTACCTTGAGAGTGTCCCGATGTGACCAAATCCACAAACCACCTATAACAATTAATATTGTGATTAATATTGGCTTAAGAGTTTTGATGGCTAGATCTTTCGAATTCATGTCAGCGCCCCTCACAGCAAAAGCCTATTACGAGTCTCAAATTACCTTTCGAGTAGCGAAGAGATCATCTCGCTGTTTCAGCTCGATTCGTTGGCATCTAGCTTCCTCACAACACCTCCACCACCAACTGCAGATGCACGCCGGAGTCCTGGAGATTTCCGCCAGGCGTTGTGATGTGGTTCAGCGGAACGCCCCAATAGATTTCGAACCGGCTCCCTCGCATGATGTTCCAGATGACGCCCAGCCCGAGGCTTCCCAGTGTGTCGGGATCGGGGCTGGCGGCGTTCGTGTTCGTGCCGCGGCCGAAGTCAGCGAACGCCGCCGCCTGTACGACATCCTCGCCGGCGGCGGAGCGCCAGACCGCGTAACGAGCTTCCAGCGAGGCCAACTCTGCGTTGTCCCGCACCAGGGTGTTCTCCCGGTAGCCCCGCACGCTGTACCGCCCGCCGACGGCGATCTGCTCCAGCGGAAAGAGGTGGGCGTTGGAAATCTGCGCAACGAGACGCGCGATGAGCTGGAGCCGCCAGGGATCGAACCGCCGCGCCCACTGGGCCTGCGCCAGCCACGAAAAAAACCGGCTGTCCGCGCTGTCCGATCTCATGGTGTCTTTGCCTGTCGCCCCCAGCACATCCAAACCGACAGAGAGCCGGGAAAACGCCGCGAGCACCTGAACGGGGCTGCGCTGCACCCACTCCTGCGAGAATCGCAGCGCGCTCACCGTTGACCTCCCTCCCTGGCTGCCCGGCGTAAAATCATCCGTCGGCGCCCCCTGCAGAAAGAGCTTATTAGTCAGGTATTCACCCGTCAGCGCAAGCGCGAACTCCTGGCTGAGCGTCTTGTAGAGCGGATGGCGAAGCGTGATCCCCAGCACCTCCGACTCGCTCTTTATGTCAAGGGCTTCAAAGGTGGGATCTACGACGCGGAAATCGTTCTTCCGGTACTCCACCATGGCCGTCGTGTTCTGCGCCGTGAGCGGGAAGGCATACCGGGCCGTGAATTGCGTATCCACGCCGTGCGACCGCCCGTACTGGACGCTCATGACATCGCCGTGGCCGGTGAAGCTCTGGTGCGCGACGGTGAGCAGGCCGTGTTCGGCGCCGACCGACGGGGACAGGTAGTTGTTGAATTCGGCCCAGGCCTTGAGCGGGAAGTCTTCTGCCACCTTGACGTTCAGCACGCTTTGCCCGCGCGCGACGCCCGGCCGGAGCTCGGCATTCAACCGTGTGATGCCGGGGGTCTCCTGCAGGAGCAGCAACCGCTCCTGTAACTGGTTGATGTTCACCGGCGGCCCCGCGCCGAGGGCGATGCGATCCTCGATATAAGAAGGGGTAAACCATTCCGGTTTCGAGCCGGGCTTCTCCCCTTCCACCTCAATGTGGCCGAGCCTCCCCTCTATGACCTGCAACGTCACGATCCCCTCGGTGACCGCCTGGTCCGGGATGATCGCACCGGACGTGACATACCCGCTCTTGATGTAGAAATTCGTTACGGCGACACGAAGCGCTTCCAAGTCCTCTGTGGTCAGCTTTCGGTTCGCGTACGGAGCAGCCACCTTGGCCAACTGTTCCGGAGTGAAGACCGTACTGCCGATTATCCGGATCTCGCGCACGAATACACTGATGAGCGGTACCGGTTTCGTCGGCGGAGGAGGCGGTGGCGGCGGCAAGACCGAGCCGGGAGGCGGCGTCGGACGGATCTCAGGCGGCAGAGACGGCGGCTCGGCCGGGAACGGAGGCGGCACCGGGACCGGCGCCAGTTGGGCCCAAGCCGGTTGAGCGAGCAGGCAACTCAAGACGACCACTCCCCAGAAGAAGAATCCAATTCGCCCATTCATCGTCTCACTTGATATCCATCTGCTTGATCAAGCGCGCCAGATAGGTGCGCTGGAGGCCGAGCCTCTCGGCCGCCCCGGTCTGGCTGCCGCCGGCAAGGGCCAACGCGCGCCGGATGATCTCCCGCTTGTGGTGCTCGACCGCTTCATGAAACGGCAGGTTCTTGCCGCCGGCGTCATCCGCCGAGACATCCATCGGCTGCAGGGCGAAATCTTCCGGCGTGAGGACCTCGCCGGTCTTCAACACGACGGCGCGTTCGATCGCGTTCTGCAGTTCCCGCACGTTGCCCGGCCACGGGTAGGCCGTCAGCATCTTCATCGCGGCGGGAGAGATCCGCATCGCGGGCTTCTTCGCCTCCTGGCAGTACTTCTTGAGGAAAAACTCGGCGAACTGGGGGATCTCCTCGATGCGTTCCCGCATGGGCGGGAGCGTGAGCGACACGACGTTCAGCCGGAAGAAGAGGTCCTCCCGGAAGGCGCCGGCCTTGACGGCCTGCCGGAGATCGCGATTGGTCGCCGCGATCACGCGCACGTCCACCCGGATCGTTCGCGTGCCGCCTACGCGGTCGAACTCCCGGTTCTGCAGAAACCTGAGGAGCTTGGCCTGGAGGCCCGGCTTCATATCGCCGATCTCGTCCAGGAACACCGTCCCTCCGTCAGCGACCTCCAGCTTGCCCTTCTTCTGCGCGGACGCGCCGGTGAAGGACCCCTTTTCATGGCCGAACAGTTCCGATTCCAGGAGTTCCTCGGAGAGAGCGACGCAATTCACCGGCATGAAGAGGCGGTTTCGGCGCGTGCTCCAGTTGTGGATGGAACGGGCCAGGAGGTCCTTGCCGGTCCCGCTCTCTCCGAGCAGGAGCACCGTGCTGTCGCTCTGAGCCGCCTTTTGGGCCAGCTCGATGACCTCTTTCATTTTCGGGCTGGCTGCAACAATCGGATCGAGCCGGCTGTCCAGTTCGGATCGGAGGACCGCCACGGTGCGCTTGAGCTCCCCGCGCTCCAGAGTCTTGCCGAGCACGAGACTCAAGTATTCGTTGTCGAACGGCTTCGTGACGAAGTCGGTGGCGCCCTCCTTCATGGCCTCGACCGCCCGCTGGATCGTGCCGTGGGCGGTCATGACGATCACCGGCAGGTCCGGCCAGTCTTTGCGCACGCGTTTGAGGACCTCCATCCCGTGGACCTTTGGCAGCTCGATATCGAGGAAAATCAGATCAGGCGTGCTCGTCTGTTGAAGAGTCTCCAGGGCCGCCATGCCGTCGCCGGCCGTCATGACGTCATGCCCCATCGCCTGGAGCCGGTCACGCAGCACGGTGGCGATATCGGGACTGTCTTCCACCACGAGGATGAGTCCGCCCATCATCGCACCTCGGAGGCCGGCCCGAAGCACTGTTCGACCGTGTGCTTGAGCTGCGTTGCATCGAACGGTTTGAGCAGATAGGCGCAGGCGCCTTCGGCGGCGGCCTGGACGATTTGCTCCTTTACCGACATGGCCGTGACCATCACCACCGGCAAGTCGGGATGACTGTCGTGAGTCCGCCGCAACACTTCAAGCCCGTCAATTTCAGGCATTCTCATATCGAGCAACACGCCGTCGAACCCGCCCCGCTTGAGAGCATCCAACGCCTCACGACCGTTGATGGCGGTCTCCACCGTATAGCCGTAGGCGCTCATGCGATCCAGGAGGACTTGCCGGATGTCGGGGTCGTCATCCACCACGAGAATGCGCTTGCTCAAGCCGCCGTCTCCTTCGCGCTCGCGTGCCACACCATATCCGGAATGACGCAACTGCAAAGGAAGTGCCGCTACACCCTCCCGGCCTCCAGGACCGCTCATACATCCCGCCTCAGCCGCGCAGAAAATAAAATGGCTCGCGGAGCCGCCACGACTCCGGGACCATGCAATATCACAGCATTTGGGGACAGTGGCAGAGTATCATCTGCTCCTCTGAATCCTACAGATTCAGGCGTAGTGGTGAACTCTGAAGGTTCGGACTGTATGCCAGTATTTCGCTAGTTGTCAATAGCTTTCTGTATCTAATTAGATACTACCTGTACCTATTTCGATACTTTTTGACAGTGAACGCGGTGGGGCAGGTCAGAACTTGAAGGTCAGGCTCACCGTGAGCACGTGAGCCGTCGTCGAGTAGGACCCGAACGCCGTGGGGCCGAGACCGAGCGCACCGCCACGATTATTGGGATCGAGCGTGGAGCTGTCGATGGAACGCTTTTCGAAGAACGCGATCAGGTAGGCGACATCGAACGTCACGGTATCCCATTTATACCCCGCGCCGCCCGTGAGGGCGTGGATGTTCGCATTCGGAATGGTAGGGTCGAAGGTGTTATCGGGGATCGGCGACTCGTCGAAGAAATAGCCGGCCCGCAAGGCTACACGGTCGGTCGCGGCATACTCCGCGCCGATCCGATAGACCCATGAGTTCTTCCAGAGACGCGTGCTGACGCTGTCCAACGCCGTGCTCCCCACAAAATCCCGCTGGAGCGAGCCCACTGTCTTCCACCCTTCCCACTCGATATCGGCATTGATCGTCCAACGGGGAATGATTTTCGTCGAGATGCCGCCGACGATCTGGGGCGGCAGCTTGATGCCGCTGTGAAACCCGGCGGTGGCGAACCCGGTGAGCGACCCCAGCCCAAAGGCGCCCGGGCCGTTGATGTCCGCCTGACCCTTGAGCTTGGCTTGCAGTTCGCTCCGAAACTGCAGGCCGACCGACGTGGTTTCCGTCAGGTGATAGAGCAATCCGATGTTCCACCCGATCGGATGCGCGGTGAGGTTATAGGCGCGCAGCTGGGACTCGCCGTTGCCGATGTTGAATCTTTGCTCGAACTCGGCGGCCACGTCGGCGTACCGGACTCCAGCCGCCACTGAAAGATTTTTCGTGGCTTGGAAGGCTACAACGGGATTGTAAATGGTGGCCCGCAGTCTGGCATTCGTGGAGTCGAATCGGCCTTGCCAGTTATCCGGCCAGTCGACGACGATCCCGAAGGGGGTGAAGACCCCCAGGCCGATGCTGAGCCGTTCGTCCCACTGTTTGAACCGATGGGTGATGTAGAAGTGCGGTACGATTGGGAACTGATCCTGGAGTTGCGTGGACTCGCCGGTGGTCCCGCTCCGAAAGACCGTATCCAAATAGACGATCGAGGTCCCGATCATCACCTGCGTCCCGGGCAACTGGGTGATCCCAGCGGGGTTATAGAAAATGGCGGAGGGATCGTTGGCCTCCCCGGCGAAGGCGTTGGCCTTGCCGGTCGCGGCGGCCCCGTGCTCGGAAAAGGTCACGCCTCCGGCGAAAGCCTCGCCGCCCAGCGCAGCGGTCAGGATGATAACGCTTCCGGCGATTCGTCGCAGCATAGGCGCTCCAGGCAACGTGCAGTCAAAAAGTCGGGACACTATGCCCGCGTCGCTTATTAATGTCAACGCCTAGGCGATCCTTTCCTTACAGGCGGCCGGCTCTGAGAAAGAGTTTGTCGAAGGTCAGATAATAGGTCCAGGCAACAGCGGCAGCGATGACGCCCCACACGACGGCTAGGGGGGCCAGAGGCAGGCGCTTGTACCGCGAGATAAGCGAGATGAGCAGCCAGATGCTTTCAAGGCGTTTGTGCAGGAGCAGGCTCTTAAACCGGCTCCAGAGGGAGAGCGCGACAAAAGCTGCGCTCGCGACGAGCGCGAGAAAGGGCAAGTGGAAGGGCAGATCGAAGAGGTCCCCCACGGGAAGTATCGAGAACTCCAGGATCGGTTTGAGCTCGGGGAGGACAGCGGCGAGCTTGTCCGGAAACGGCACGAAGAAGCCCACCGTGATGGGCTCCCTGATCTGGAACAACGCGAGCGGCCACACCAGGATCTCATTCAGTGTGACGGAGGGAATCCAGGACCAGCCGGCCAGAAACATGGCCCCGGCAAGAAGCCAGGCCAGCCCGGACCAAGCATTCCCCAGCCGAAAGACCTTGAACGTCCGATTTGCGCCGACCGCCAGATGGCGCCGGAGGTCGGGGCTGCCGAACAGGGACCGGATGGCACCGAAGCGCCAGCGGTCCGGCGTCTCCGGAACCGCCGCCACGCCAGCCGCTGGCAATGCGAGCGGCACCACCGTCTTCGCAGCCAGGTAATAGCCGTGGTACATGAGGGCGAAGGCCTCGCGGTCGCTGAACGAGTCGAGGTCGGTCCTGATTTCCGCTACTTCGTTGCGCCACGGGAGCGGCGGCATCCCTCCGGGCGCGGGTGGGATCTCACTCTTTAGATGGAAGAACGCGCAGCCTTCGAGGTTGAAGCGCGCCTGGAGGTCTTGGATGGCGTCCGCCTGCTTCGGCGTGGGAGCCGGAGGCGGCAGAATCCGTTGGCCCAGTTGAAGCGCCCTCAAGTCCTGCGACGCTTCGAATCGGTCCAGCAAGCGTCGTACCTCGCTGCGACGAACCCTTTCCATAAGCACGTCATTGGCCCGTGGAATGACGCCGAACACCTTGCCCGAGATATCGCGTTCGAATTGGAACTGGCCGGATGCGTCGCTGCAGATGACGTGCGTGCATCCCTCCTCGAACAGCGCCGTCAGCCCCTGATTGTCGTACACGCCCCCGTCCACCAGACGCACTGCCTCCACGGTCCGGTCGTCGTACAGGTCGCGAAAGACCAGCGGCTGGAACAGCCCCGGCACGGCCGCCGACGAGCCGACGGCTTCCTCCAAGGTCAGTGCCTCCATGTCGCGATCGCAGGTGTCGGTGACGCGGCCGGCCATACTGGTCAGGTACAGGAGGGCAAACAGCGCCTCACACGACAGTCCGAACTTCGCCAGCGCGGATCCCAAGGTCTTCAAATCGAGGCCTTGGTGCCTGAGCCTTTCATCAAATTGGACGGCAGCGGCAGACCGCCCGGCGATCGGTCCCGAAGCTGCATCCCAGGCAAGATTTCTCAGGGCATACAAGTCCCGCAACGCCAGGGTGGCCAGGCTGCCGCCCCCGCACGCCAGCAACGCATTCCCGATCGGCCCGCCTTGTCCAAGGTCTCCAACGCTCACGCCTGCCGCAAGCTGGGCAGTTTCCGGTGTGAAGTGCCGGGGGAGCGGCTGGGTCCGGTGGTCGGCCAGCCACAGGCGCAGTTCTACGATTTCGGAGACCTCATCAAAGCGGATGAAGCCCAAGTCCGGGTCTCCCACCTCGCTGGCGGTAAACCGCCAATTGTTCCCCGTATTCAAGGTCGTCGCGTTGATGACCAGCATTGGAATCTTATACGGATGCGCGGCGTTGTAGGCCTCGCGTTGGGGGCACCACGGCGGGGTGATCTTGATGTCGCGGAGGGGGACGGACGACAGATTCAGGCCGGTGCACTGCTCCCATATGTCCCGGTAGAAGTAGCGGTTGTAGAGCGTCCCCATCCGTTCGGTCCGCGAGTAGTCCGTCAGGGCCATGCGGACGTTCTGGATCGGATCGGTCACGACGTGCGCGTCCGGATTGTGCTGGACGCCGGCCAGGAAGCGCGCTTCCAACCGGCCGATGAGTGCGATGAAATCAGCGGAGGTCAGCATCGCGGGCGCCGGGGGCGCCGGGGACGGCGCAGCCGGTGTCTCCAGTAGGTCTTTCAGCATCAAGTAGTAGAGGGCGCCGACGATCGAGCCGCCGGAGACCGTGGAGAGGACTTCAACTTTACCGAGGAGGTCCAGTTCGGCCAGTCTGGCCAGCACGCCGATGTGGAAGAGCGACGCGCGAAACCCGCCGCCGGAGAGGGCAAGGCCGAGCTTCATCGAAAGCCTCAGTCCATCGTGTTGATAACGAGACCGGTGAGGGGCTTGGGATAGAAATAGGTGGACTTGTGCGGCATACGGTCGCCGGCGCGGGCGACGTCCTTGACCTCCCCGATCTTGGGGGGATTGAGCAGCACGGCGAGCGCGCCGTCGCCGCGCGCCATCGCACCCAATACCTCCTCCTCATCCTTGATATAGATGAGGCGTTCCTCTTCCTGCGGCGTCATCCGCAGCGCCTCGCGAAAGACCAACCGCTGGAGGATCGCGACGTCCAGCCGTTCGTGAGCCGACATCCCCAGCCGGGACAGGCCCGCTGCATCCAGAGTCAGCACCTCATACCGAGACTCCCCGCGCACGATGAGTCCCATGACATGCGCGTCGGTCGTCCGCGCCGCATGGAGCGCGCTCAAAAATTTCGCCCGCGCCGGCGGCTCCGTTTCCTTCGTAAACGCAAGTGCCTCCGTCGTGAACGTCTCCGACAGGCGTTTCCGGAATTCAGCCGCGGGGCACGGCAACGGGGCTGGGAGCACGCGGTGCGTCGGAAGAATGGTTAGACCCGGATCGTCAAGATTCGAGAAGTACATCAGGACCCAGTCGGAGGGCAGAGATTCTCTGTCACCCGACGCCTGCCGTTGCGCGTTCCGGTACCGCAGCGCCGACTCGTACCGATGGTGCCCGTCCGCGATAAACAGCGGCAGCGGCTTCATGGCCGCCACAACCCGATCGAGCGCCTGCTGGTCGCTGACGGTCCAGAGTAGGTGCCGGACGCCGTCGGCGTCCGTGACGGCGAAACGCGGGCGCCCCTTCTCGACCGTCCGCTCCAGGGTCCGGACGATGGCGCCTTCGGCATCGGAATAGAGCGAGAAGATCGGGCTGAAGTTGCTCCGGCACGTTTCCAGGAGCCGATAGCGGTCGTCCTTCGCGGCGGCGCGGGTGTTCTCGTGCGGGAAAATGCGGCCGGTGCCGAACTCTTCCAGCTTGACCAGCGAGAGGAATCCGCGCATGGTCCGGGTCTGGCCGCCGCGCAGCCGGTATTCAACTGCGTACAGGTAAATCGCCGGCCGGTCGTCGCGGCGGAGGAGTCCGTCGCGCAGCCAGTCCTGCAGGAAACGCTTGGCGCGGGTGTACCGGTTGTCCTGCGGGCCGTCGCCGGGCTGTTCCTCGCCCAGTTCCAGGCGGATGATGTTGCCGGGATGGCGGGCGTACAGCGCCGCCTGCTCGGCCGCCCCGATCACATCGTACGGCGGGGCCACCACGGATGTGATGTCGCCCACCTTGGCTTGGTCATAGAGCACGCCGCGAAACGGAAGAATCTCCGCCATGATCTCTCCTCAAAAATACCGCGCGACCGTAAACCGATAGAATTCGACGCTCTCCCGCTCCTCGATGCCGCCTTTCTTGCGCGCGACCGAAATCTGCTCGTCCACCGAGGCGATCCCTTCGATGTCGGGAAGCAGCAGCCCGCGCTTGCTCCCGGACCTGACGATGACGCCGTACCGCCGCACGTCCAGGTCCCCGGGTCCGGCCACGCGCTCCGGGGGACTCAGGATGTCCACCGACACCACCAGGTCCGGCAATTCGTCTTCTTCGACCGGCCGGAACCGCGGATCCCTGGAAACGGCGCTGATAGCGTTCTCCACGATCTCCACGGCAAGGTTCTCCCGCATGGGCTCGATCGTGCCGATACAGCCGCGCAACTCGCCCCGCTTCTTCAGCGACACGAAAGTCCCTGCCCGCGTGCGCAGGATCGGAAACAGCTCGAACAGGTCTGCAGGCGGAGCGATGACACGAAAATCACTGACATAGGCGGTGATGGCATCAAGGGCAAGTCGGACGAAGGGATGAACCTGAGAAGGAGGGCCGTCGGCCATGAACCCAACAGACTTTAATGATCGCGCGACACCATGTAGTCGGCAACCACTTGAAGGGCCCGCTTGTGCACGGAATCCTCGAGCAGGTCCAGATGCGCCTTCGCGGCCTGCACAAACCCGCGCGCCCGGTCCATCGCGTAGTCGATCGAGCCGTAGCGCTCCATCAGCGACCGGACCCAGGCCAGCTCGCCGTTGCCGTCGGGCTTCGTCTTCATGACCTCCGCCAGCCGCGCCTGCTCTTCATCGGTGCAGTGCTTTCGCAGGTGCAGGAGGGGCAGCGTCGCCTGGCCCTCCCCTAGGTCCTTGCCGAGCGATTTGCCAAGCAACGCCCGCGGCGCGGCGTAGTCGAGCGTGTCGTCCGCCACCTGGAACGCCACGCCGATCGCCTGGCCGAACTGGAACAGGGCATCGCGCAGCACGGGATCGGCGTCTGCCACCACCGCTCCCATCCGGCAGGCCGCCGCGATCAAGGACCCCGTCTTGTGCTCGACGATCTTCAGGTATTCCCGCTCGGTGATCGAGGCGTCGTCCTTATAGGACAACTGCATCAACTCGCCTTCGGCCATCTTCCGGCAGGCTTCCGAGAGACATTCGTTCACGTCCTGGCTACGGAAGCCCACGATGTGGCAGATTGCCTTGGAATAGAGGTAGTCGCCGACAAGAATCGCTACCTGGTTGCCCCACAACCCGTTGGCGGTCTTCCGCCCGCGGCGCAACTCGGCATGGTCCACGACGTCGTCGTGCAGGAGCGTGGCCGTGTGGATGTACTCGATCAGGCTGGCCAGCAAGACGTCGTCCCGCCCGGTGTACCCGCCCGCGCGGGCGCTCAGGATCAGGAGGAGGGGACGAATCCGCTTTCCTCCGCTGTTGAGGATATGGGCCGCGACGGTGTTGACCAGCGCGACCTTCGAGTCCAGGTTCTGGCGGATCTGATCCTCGACGGCGACAAGCTCGCCGCGGTAGTACTCCCAGACATCGTTCATGCCCGCGATGATACAGGTGTTCGCATGATCAGGCATGGGCGGATACTAGGTAAGCGCCGGTGGTTTGTCAAGCGCCCCTCGTGGGTGCTACGCTCGGTCCCCATGCTGCCGTTCCTCAACGTGTGGCTGCACATCCTCGCCGCGGTCATCTGGATCGGCGGCATGCTCTTTCTGTCCTTGATCGCCGTCCCCGTCCTGCGCCGAATCGATTCTCCGCTGGTCCGGCGAGACCTGTTCCGGGCGATGGCCCAACGGTTCAGAGGGCTGGTCTGGCTCTGCATCGCCGTCCTGATTCTGACCGGGATCGTGAACGTGCTGTATTACGGGAACCGCACCGCCGGGTCTCCGTATATGACGGTGCTGCATATCAAGCTCGGACTGGTTGCCTTCCTGGTCCTGATGGGCCTGGTGCACGACTTCGTGATCGGCCCGCGCGCGGCACGGGCGACGTCCCGCGACGGGCTGCCGCCGACCGGTACCGATCTGTTGATGGTGGCGCTGGCCCCCTGGGTCGGCCGGTTCAACCTGCTCCTAGGGATCGTGATTCTCCTGCTCGCGGCGGCACTGACCCGCAGCCACTAGTCCGGACGGTCCCGCTCATGCTCATTGGACCTACCCCGTGAAACACCTGATTCAGCCTGTGTTTTCGGGCCTTCCGGTGCGACGATTCGCTTGACACGTCCGCGCCCCCTCAAGTAGGATGCGACAATACGTAACGGCTTGGAGATCAAAGGAATTCCGTCCATGAATGGAGCCATGCGCATACCCGGCCTCCCCCCGAAACAAGGCCTCTACGATCCCCGTTATGAGAAGGACGGCTGCGGCATCGGCTTCGTCGCCAACATCAAGGGCGTCAAGTCGCACGACATCGTCCGCAAGGGGCTCCAAGTCCTCGCCAATCTGTTTCACCGGGGCGCCCAGGGATGCGACCCCTGCACCGGCGACGGCGCCGGTATTTTGCTCCAGGTCCCGCACGAGTTCCTCAAGCGCGCCTGCGCCGACGTCCGCGTGAAGCTGCCGAACGCCGGCGAGTACGGCGTCGGAATGGTGTTCCTGCCGCGCGACGCCGCCGCGCGCAAACAGTGCGAGACGCTCTTCGGGAAAGTCATCGAGGAGGAGGGCGCGCGGCTGCTGGGCTGGCGCGACGTGCCGGTCAAGAGCGATGCCATCGGAGAGCAGGCGCGCCGGACCGAGCCGGCCATGCGCCAGGTCTTCATCGCCCGGGACATCCTCAACGAGGCGCAGTTCGAGCGCAAGCTCTACGTCATCCGCAAGCGCGTGGAGAACGCCATTCGCGAATCCGCCATCGAGGACCGCGAGTACTTCTACATCTCGAGCCTCTCCGGCAACACGATCGTGTACAAGGGCCTGTTGCTGCCCGATCAGATGCCGCAGTATTACCAGGACCTCACCGACGCCAGCGTGACCAGCTCGATTGCGGTGATCCACTCGCGGTTCAGCACGAACACGTTCCCCACGTGGCCGCTCGCGCACCCCTACCGCTACGTCTGCCACAACGGCGAGATCAATACGCTCAAGGGCAACGTGAACTGGATGCGGGCGCGCCAGGGCCGGCTCCAGTCCGAGTTGTTCGGCCACGACATCCCCAAGCTCTTCCCCATCGTGTATGAACACCAGAGCGACTCGGCCTGCCTCGACAACGCGCTGGAGTTCCTAGTGCTGGGCGGCCGCTCGCTGCCGCACGCGATGATGATGCTGATTCCCGAGCCGTGGGTCGGCAACCCGCAGATGGACTTGGATCGGCGCGGGTTCTACGAATACCACGCCGCCGTGATGGAGCCCTGGGACGGCCCGGCGGCCGTGTGCTTCACCGACGGCAAGCTGGTCGGCGCGACGCTCGACCGGAACGGCCTGCGGCCCTGCCGGTATCAGGTAACGACCGACGACCTCGTCGTGCTCGCCTCCGAGGCCGGCGTGCTCCCTTACGACGTGAAGGACATCCGCCAGAAGGGCCGGCTGCAGCCCGGCCGCATGTTCCTCGTGGACACCACGCAAGGCCGCATCATCGACGACGAGGAAATCAAGGCCGACATCGTGGGCCGCAAACCGTACCGGGCTTGGGTGACTCAGTACCGGATCTCGCTGGACGAGCTGCCGGAACCGTTGAACGTCCCGCAGCCGGACCATCCGACGATCCGTCAGCGCCAGCAGGCGTTCGGCTACACGGTGGAAGAGCTGAAGATGATTATCACACCGATGGTCGTGAACGGCGAAGAACCGGTCTCATCCATGGGCACCGACACGCCGATCGCCGTGCTCTCCGAGCGGCCGCAGCTCCTTTTCAAGTACTTCAAACAGCTTTTCGCCCAGGTGACGAACCCGCCGATCGATCCGATCCGCGAGCAGTTGGTCATGTCGCTCGTCACCAACATCGGCCCCAAGCCGAACGTGATGGACGAAACCCCGGAGGCCTGCCGCCGCATCAAGGTGCAGCAGCCGATCCTGACCAATGCGGAGTTGGAGAAAATCCGCTTGATCGCCGACCCGCACTTCAAGAGCAAAACCCTGCGGATGCTCTTCCGCGTGGCCGAAGGGCCGGAAGGATTGGGCGCGGCGGTGGACGATCTCTGCCGGCAGGCTTCGCAGGCGATCAAGGACGGGTACAAGTTCCTGATCCTGAGCGACCGGGGCGTGAACGACGAGTGGGCGCCGATCTCGAGCCTGCTGGGCATCTCGGCGATCCACCACCATCTCGTGCGCGAGTGCACCCGCACGGAAGTCGGTCTGATCCTCGAGACCGGCGAGCCCCGGGACGTGCACCACTTCGCCTGCCTCATCGGCTACGGCGCGGGGACGATCAATCCGTATCTCGTGTTCGAGTCGCTCGTGGACATGGAACGGGATGGTTACCTGCCGGAGGGCCTCGACGCGGCGACGGCCGAGTCCAAGTTCATCAAGGCCATCAACAAGGGTCTGCTGAAGATCTTCTCCAAGATGGGCATCTCCACCGTGCAGTCCTACTGCGGCGCGCAAATCTTCGAAGCCATCGGCCTGAACCACGAGCTCGTGGACGGCTACTTCACCGGCACCGCCTCCCGCATCGAGGGCATCGGCATGCGCGAGATCGGCGAGGAAACGCTGCGCCGGCACGCGACGGCGTACGAACCGGCGCCGATCCGCCAACTCGACTTCGGCGGCGAGGTCCACTACCGCGTCCAAGGCGAGCACCACAACTGGAATCCCGAGACGATCTACCAACTCCAGCACGCCACGAAGTCCAACGATGCCAAGACTTACAAGGAATTCGCGGCGCTGGTCAACGACGAGAGCAAGCGCCGGTCCAACATCCGCGGGCTGCTGGAGATCAAGGCCTTGCCGACGCCGATCCCGCTGGAGGAAGTCGAGCCGGCGAAGGAGATCGTCCGGCGCTTCACGACCGGCGCCATGTCCTTCGGCGCGATCAGCAAAGAGGCCCACGAGACGCTGGCCGTTGCCATGAACCGCATCGGCGGCAAGAGCAACACCGGCGAAGGCGGCGAGGATCCGGAGCGATTCGTCACGCTTCCCAACGGCGACTCCAAGAACAGCGCGATCAAACAGGTCGCGTCGGCGCGCTTCGGCGTCACCACGGACTACCTCGTCCACGCGAAGGAACTGCAGATCAAGATGGCCCAGGGCGCCAAGCCCGGCGAGGGCGGCCAGCTGCCCGGCCACAAAGTGGATGAGACCATCGCCCGGCTGCGCTATGCCACGCCGGGGGTGCAGCTCATCTCCCCACCGCCGCACCACGACATCTATTCGATCGAGGATCTGGCGCAGTTGATCTACGACCTGAAGAACTCCAACCCCGACGCGGACGTCTCGGTGAAGCTGGTCGCGGAAGTGGGCGTCGGCACCGTCGCCGCCGGCGTGTCCAAGGCCAAGGCCGACAAGGTCCTGATCAGCGGAGATTCCGGCGGCACCGGGGCCTCCCCGCTCTCTTCCATCAAATACGGCGGCATCCCTTGGGAACTGGGGCTGGCCGAAACGCAGCAGACCCTGGTCCTGAACAACCTGCGCGGCCGCATCAAGGTGGAAACGGACGGTCAGATGAAGACCGGCCGCGACGTCGTCATCGCCGCGCTGCTCGGCGCCGAGGAGTTCGGCTTCTCTACGGCTCCACTGATCGTCGAGGGCTGCATCATGATGCGCAAGTGCCACCTCAACACCTGCCCGGTCGGCATCGCGACCCATGATCCCGCGCTCCGCGCGAAGTTCACCGGCCAGCCGGAGCACGTCGTGAACTATTTCTTCTTCGTGGCCGAGGAAGTGCGCGAGTGGATGGCGAAGATGGGATTCCGGAAGTTCGAAGAGATGATCGGCCGCACGGACAAGCTCCGGGCCCAGAAGGCCGTCGATCATTGGAAGGCCAAGGGGCTGGACCTCTCCGCGATCCTGGCCCGGCCGCAAGTCGGGCCGGAGGTCGCCCGGTTCTGCGTCGAGAAGCAGGACCACGGGTTGGACCAGGCCATCGATTGGAAACTCATCGAGCGGTGCAAGCCGGCCATCGAGAAGAAAGAGCCGGTGAAGCTGGGCCTGCCCATTCGGAACGTGAACCGCACCGTCGGGACCATTCTCTCCAGCGCAATCGCCAAGAAGTACCGCCTCGAAGGCCTCCCTCCCGACACGATCCACATCAAGTTCACGGGCTCGGCGGGCCAGTCGTTCGGCGCCTTCCTGGCCAAGGGCGTGACGCTCGAGCTCGAAGGCGAGTCCAATGACTATCTCGGCAAGGGCCTCTGCGGCGGGCGGATCATCGTTTATCCCCCGCAGGGCGCCACGTTCGTCCCCGAAGAAACCATTCTCATCGGCAACACGTCCCTCTACGGCGCGACCCAGGGCGAGGCCTACTTCTATGGGACGGCGGGCGAGCGCTTCGCCGTCCGCAACAGCGGCGCGCGGGCCGTCATCGAGGGCACCGGCGATCACGGTTGCGAATACATGACCGGCGGCGTGGTCGTGGTCCTCGGCCGGACCGGGCGCAACTTCGCGGCCGGGATGTCCGGCGGCATCGCCTTCATTCTGAACGAGGACGGAAAGTTCGAGTCGCGCTGCAACATGGGTATGGTGGAACTGGAGAAAGTGGCGACCGCCGAAGACAAGAAGACCCTGCGCGAGATGATCGAGGCGCATCGCAAGTACACCGGCAGCCGCAAGGCGAAGACGGTCCTCGACGCCTGGGAAACGCTGCTGCCGAAGTTCGTGAAGATCATGCCGGTGGACTACAAGCGGGTTCTGGCGGAGCGCAAGGCGGCCGCCGCGAAAGAGCACGCGCAGAAAGAAAAAGAGCTGGTGTCCCATGGCTGATCCGAAGGGCTTCCTGAAATACGCCCGGGAGGGCCCCAAACGCCGGCCGGTGGAGATCCGCGTCCGGGACTGGAAGGAATTCTACGAGCCGATCCAAGAGGACAAGCTCAAAGCCCAGGGCGCGCGCTGCATGGATTGCGGCGTCCCGTTCTGCCAGAGCCACAACGGCTGCCCCGTGGTGAACCTGATCCCCGAGTGGAACGATCTCGTGCACCGCGGACGCTGGAAAGACGCCCTCAAGGCCCTCCATACCACCAATAACTTTCCGGAATTCACGGGGCGGCTCTGCCCGGCGCCCTGCGAATCGGCCTGCGTGCTGGGCATCAACAGCGACCCTGTTTCGATCCGCGTCATTGAATGGAACATCATCGACAAGGGCTTTGACGAAGGCTGGGTGGAGCCGATCCTGCCGGTCCGGCGCAGCGGCAAGACGGTGGCCGTCATCGGCTCAGGGCCGGCCGGCCTCGCCGCCGCGCAACAACTGGCGCGTGCGGGGCACCGCGTGACCGTCTTCGAAAAGGCGGACCGCATCGGCGGGCTCCTGCGCTACGGCATTCCCGACTTCAAGATGGAGAAATGGGTCGTCGACCGGCGGCTGGACCAGATGAAGGCCGAGGGCGTGGACTTCAAGGCCGGCGTCCACGCCGGCGTGGACATCAGCGGAGAAGAATTGCGTCGGCAATACGACGCCGTCTGCCTGGCAATGGGCGCTGAACAGCCGCGGGACCTGCCCATCCCGGGGCGCGAGCTGAAGGGCATTCACTTCGCCATGGACTATCTCACCCAGCAGAACAAGCGCAACGCCGGGGATACGATCACGGCGGAGCCGATCACGGCCAAGGGCAAGCGCGTCGTCATCATCGGCGGCGGCGACACGGGCTCGGACTGCCTGGGCACCACGCACCGGCAGGGCTGCAGCGAAGTCCACCAGTTCGAGCTGCTCCCCGAGCCTCCGCCC
>CAYYLQ010000007.1:0-99583 GCA_964472655.1 uncultured Nitrospirales bacterium | reverse complement strand
AGAACATCACGGCCGGCGCGAACCCGATGGACATCAAGCGCGGGATCGACAAGGCGGTCGAGGCGGTGGCGGAGGAGCTGAAGAAGTTCAGCAAGCCCTGCAAGAGCAAGAAGGAAATCTCCCAGATCGGGACCATCTCGGCCAATAACGACGCCACCATCGGCGATCTGATTGCCGAGGCTATGGACAAGGTCGGCAAAGACGGCGTCATCACCGTCGAGGAAGCCAAGTCCATGACCACCTCGCTCGATGTGGTCGAGGGCATGCAATTCGACCGCGGGTACATCTCTCCCTACTTCATCACGGACGCCGAGCGGATGGAAGCCTCCCTCGAAGACGTCTTCATCCTGATCAACGAAAAGAAAGTCAGCAGCATGAAGGACCTGCTCCCCATCCTCGAGCAGGTGGCCAAGATGGGCAAGCCGCTGGTCATCGTCGCCGAGGACGTGGAAGGCGAGGCGCTGGCCACCCTGGTCGTCAACAAGCTGCGCGGCACGCTCAACGTCGCCGCCGTCAAGGCGCCGGGTTTCGGCGATCGCCGCAAGGCCATGCTGGAAGACATTGCGATCCTGACCGGCGGGCAGGTCATCTCCGAGGACCTCGGCCTCAAGCTCGAGAACGTCAAGCTGACGGATCTGGGTCGGGCCAAGCGCGTGACGATCGACAAGGACAACACGACTATCGTCGAGGGGCATGGCGATAAGAAGAAGATCGATGCGCGGACCAAGCAGATCCGGGCGCAGGTCGAGGAAACCACGTCCGATTACGACCGCGAGAAGCTCCAGGAGCGGCTGGCCAAGATCGTCGGCGGCGTGGCAGTGATCAACGTGGGCGCGTCCACGGAAACCGAAATGAAGGAAAAGAAGGCGCGGGTCGAGGACGCCCTGCACGCCACCAAGGCGGCGGTCGAAGAGGGCGTGGTGCCGGGTGGCGGCGTGGCCCTGCTCCGGTGCATTCCGGCCCTCGAGAAGGTCAAGCTGGAACACGATCAACAGGTGGGCGTCAACATCGTGCGGCGCGCCTTGGAGGAGCCGATCCGGCAGATCGCCGGCAACGCCGGCATGGAAGGCTCAGTGGTGGTGGAGCGCGTCAAGAAGGAAAAGGAAACGGCCGGATTCGACGCCGCTTCGGAAAAATACGTGGACATGCTCGAAGCCGGGATCATCGATCCGACCAAAGTCACCCGGTATGCCTTGCAGAATGCGGCCAGCGTGGCCGGGCTGATGCTCACGACCGAGGTCATGATCACCGAGATCCCGGAAGAGAAGAAAGCGCCGGCCATGGGTCATTCGCACGGCGGCGGCGGGATGGAAGGGATGTACTAAACAACCGCGTGTGCAAACACGAAGGCCCCCGGAGGACATCCTCCGGGGGCCTTTTCATTTACGGATCCTGGCGATTGCGCTAGGCGTTGAGGACGATGCAGGTGTTGGTCTTCGTGACGCCGTCCACCGCGCGGATCTTGGACATGAGCAGGTCGCTGAGCCCTTCCATGTTTTCGGCTTCGATCTGCACGATGAGATCGTAGTTGCCGCTCACGGGGTACGCGGCCTTGACGCCGGTGATGCGCTGGATCGTTTTATAGGCGCTTTTGGAATGGTCGCCCGCCACTTCAATCAAAACAAATGCGGAAAGAGCCATAGGTCGACCTCCAAAGTCCGCCGGACGGTAACAGAGGGGTCCGATCAAGTCAAGGCTGCGGCAACTCGGCGCGCAACCGCGCAATCCCTTCGAGAATCTCATCATCCCGGGCCGTCATGCCGGGCAACGTGCGCAGCAGCCGGGAGCGCACCAACGCTTCGAGGTCGTCGAGCGTCCGGATGCCCAGGCGCTCCGAGAGATGGCGGACCAGGAACGGGCTGAAGCCGGGGAGCGTGAGCCAGGGCGTCAGTTCCGGTGCAATCTCTTCGGGCGGAGAGGGTCCCGCTTCGATCCGGCCGGTCTCGCAGAAGAGGGCAACCTTTTGCGCCAGCTCCTTGCCGATCCCTTTCAGCTTGATCAGCTCGCCGCGGCGGGCCAGTTCACCGGCGTCCTCCGCGAGGCGTTCGATGAGGCGGGCCGCCTGCCGGTAGGCCCGGACCCGGAAGGGATTCGCCTCCTGGTGTTCCAACTCGGCGGCGACCCGCCGCAGTTCGCCGGCGATGGCTTGATTGCGGGAAGAAACCATGACTGGATTATACGACACGCAAGGTTCGATTGGTGGGTGTGGGGGGCACGGCGTGGCTGGCGCTGTTGACAGTGTTTCCGAGCCGTATGGTATCATGCCTTCGCCATGCGAATTACGGTGAACGGCGAGACTCGAGAGGTGACGGAGGGCCAGTCGGTGGCCGCCCTCCTGTCCGCGCTGGACATCCAGGCGGAACGCGTCGCCGTGGAACTGAACCTCAAGATCGTGGACCGTCAGGCGTTCACAGGGACCTCGCTGAATGACGGTGACCGGGTGGAAGTCATCGGCTTTATCGGCGGGGGGGAGGCGCGACGGCGATGGGCGATGATCGGCTGACGATCGCCGGGATCGAGTTCCGCTCCCGCCTCTGGGTGGGAACCGGCAAATACAAAGATTTCATCGAGACGCAGAAAGCCATCGAAGCGTCGGGCGCGGATGTGGTGACCGTGGCCGTGCGCCGGGTCAACATCACGGACCGCAAATCCGAGAATCTCCTCGAGTACATCAGCCCGAAGAAATACAAAATCCTGCCCAACACCGCGGGTTGCTACACGGTCGAGGACGCACTGCGGTACGCCAGGCTCGCGCGGGCCGCTGGCGTTTCCGACATGGTCAAGCTGGAAGTGATCGGCGACGAGAAGACGCTGTTCCCCGACACGGCGGGCCTGATCGAGGCGGCGAAGATCCTGGTCAAGGAAGGCTTCATCGTGTTCCCATACACCAACGACGATCCGATCGTCGCCAAGCGTCTGGTGGATGTCGGCTGTCCGGCCGTCATGCCGCTCGCCGCTCCGATTGGCTCCGGGCTGGGCATCCGCAACCCGTACAACCTCAAAATCCTCATGGAGAGCGTCACGGTGCCGGTCATCGTGGACGCGGGCGTCGGCACGGCTTCGGACGCCGCCCTGGCCATGGAATACGGAGCCGACGCTGTGCTGATGAACACCGCGATCGCCGGCGCGAAAGAGCCCATCCTGATGGCGGAAGCCATGAAGTACGCAGTGTGGGCCGGGCGCATGGCCTATAAAGCCGGCCGGATTCCGCGCAAACTCTACGCCACCGCCAGCAGCCCGATCGAGGGGATGTTGTAAAGCCCTCGGCATGGCCCGGGTGGATTTCTCGCTGTACCTTGTCACCGACCGTCATCAAACCGGCGGCCGTTCTCTCCGGGATGTGGTCCAGGCCGCGCTGCGCGCCGGCGTGCGCGCCGTCCAGCTTCGCGAGAAGGATCTGCCGACGCGCTCTTTGCTGGCGTTGACCCGCGACCTGGCCGACCTGGCGAGGACGTACGATGCCAAAGTCCTCGTGAACGACCGCGCGGATGTCTGCCTCGCGGCCGGAAGCGCGGGGGTCCATCTGCCGGCGGAAGGCCTACCGGTGTCCGCGGCTCGCGGGCTGGTGGGGCCCGACCGGTTGATCGGCCGATCGGCGCATTCCGCGGACGAAGCGGCCCGTGCCGAGGCCGAGGGCGCTGATTTCATCGTGCTCGGGCCGATTTTCGACACGCCGTCGAAACGCGCGTTCGGTTCTCCGATCGGGTTGGGCGAACTGGAACGCGCGCGGTTGCGCTGTCGAGTGCCGGTCTTCGGGATCGGCGGCATCACGAGAGGGCGCGTTCGCGATGCGCGGAAAGCCGGAGCACACGGCGTGGCGGTGATCGGGAGCGTGATGGCGGCCGAGGATGTCGAGCGCGCCGTTCGCGAACTGCTGCGTGAACTGGAAGGCTGATGCCTCTTGTGTCCGTGCGGGTCGGTCGGTTGACCCGTCCCGGAGCGGGTGTTAGAATGATTTCGTGCATGCGAACGTAGACCCATCGGGATTGCCGGAGAGCCGCGACGATGGCCGAAATGAAAAAGCCGCCGGGGCGGCTGAGTTCAATCCGTAACACGGTCAAGAAGCTGACCGGCCTGTCCGGAGACCAGCCGGCCGAGGGCGCCATGAAGGACGAGCAGGAAAGAGAGAAAGAAAAGCTCCTGGTGCAGATTCGCTCCCTGGAGGAGGAAGTGCGCCGCCTGCATCAGGCGCGGCATCAACTCGAGCAGGTGAATCGGCAGAACGACCGGCTTACCGAGGCCCTGCAGGAAGCCAAAATTCAGATTGAGGCGATGCGGGCCGAGGTGGACAAGCTCACGGCCCCGCCGTCCACCTACGGCATCTTCACCAGCGTGAACAAGGACCAGACGGTCAACGTGTACGTCACCGGCCGTAAATTGAAGGTCAACCTGCACCCGTCTATCAACCTCAAGACGCTCCGGAAGGGCCAGGAAGTGATCCTGAACGAGGCGTTGAACGTCATCGAGGCCTGCGGGTTCGACCTGCAGGGCGAGGTGGTCCGCCTGAAGGACACGCTGGATGAGCGGCGCGCGACCATCACGTTGCGCACCGACGAAGAGCGGGTGGCCGAGCTCGCCGAGCCGCTTCTCTCCCAGCGGCTCAGCGTCGGGGATCATCTCCTCTACGACGCGCGGTCCGGCTACCTCCTGGAAAAACTGCCGAAGTCGGAGGTTGAAGAGCTGGTTCTGGAAGAAGTCCCGGACGTCAACTACAGCGACATCGGGGGCCTTCGCGACCAGATCGAGCAGATTCAGGACGCGGTGGAACTGCCGTTCCTCCATGCCGACTTGTTCAAGGAGCACAAGCTGCGGGCGCCGAAGGGCGTCCTGCTGTACGGCCCTCCCGGCTGCGGCAAGACCTTGATCGCCAAGGCCGTCGCCAACTCGATCGCCAAGAAGCTGGGCCATCTGACGGGCAAGGACATCCGGAGCTTCTTTCTGCACGTGAAGGGGCCCGAACTCCTCAACAAGTACGTGGGCGAGTCGGAACGCCAGGTGCGCGAGGTGTTCAAGAAGGCGAAGGAGAAAGCGGATGACGGCTACCCGGTGATCGTGTTCTTCGACGAGATGGACGCCCTCTTCCGGACCCGCGGGAGCGGCATTTCGTCCGACGTCGAGTCCACGATCGTCCCCCAGTTCCTGTCGGAGATCGACGGCGTCGAGCGGCTGAACAACGTGATCGTGATCGGGGCCAGCAACCGGCAGGACCTCATCGACCCGGCCGTCTTGCGCCCGGGCCGGCTGGACGTCAAGATCAAGATCGATCGCCCGGACAAGACCGCTGCCCGGGACATTTTCTCCAAGTATCTGACGCCGGACCTGCCCTGGCATCCCGAAGAACTGGAACGGGACGGCGGCGATACCGCCAAGCTCGTCGAGCGGCTGACCGGGGTGACCGTGGAATCCATGTACGCGCTTAGCGAGGAGAACCAGTACCTGGAGGTCACATACGCCAACGGCGACAAGGAGACCTTCTACATGAAGGACTTCTCCAGCGGGGCGCTGATCGAGGGCATTGTCTCGCGGGCAAAGAAATACGCCATCAAGCGCCTGCTCGCGACCGGCGAACGGGGCCTCAAGACGGACGATCTCCTGCGGGCCATCCGCGATGAATTCAAGGAGCACGAAGACCTGCCGAACACCACCAACCCGGACGACTGGGCGAAGATCGCCGGCAAGAAGGCCGACAAGATCGTCCACGTCCGGACGATCACGGTCGGATCCCACGAATCGCGGCGGATCGAGACCGTGACCACCGGCCACTACCTCTGACGCGATCCGCCGTGCCCGAGATCATCGCATGACGACCAAGCGAGCCTTCGGAACTGAAACGGAGTTCGGGATCGCCACCCGCGACCCCGAGTCCGTGGACCCCGTATCCAATTCCCTTTTTCTGATCAATCACTACCCGGGCTTTCCCTCGCCCAAGATCCTTTGGGACTACGAGAACGAGAACCCGCTGCTCGACATTCGCGGCTTCGAAGTGGAGGGGGAGCGGGAGCGACCGGGGCCGGACTACAATCGCCTGCTGAACAAGGTGCTGGCCAACGGCGGACGCCTGTACGTGGACGGGGCGCACCCGGAATACTCGACGCCGGAATGCACGACCGCCCGGGATGTCGTCCTGTACGAAAAGGCGGGAGAGCGCATCGCCGCCGCCGCCTTGCGCGCGGTGGAACAGGTGCGGGGGGCCGGCAGCCTGCTCGTCTACAAGAACAACACGGACGGCAAGGGCAACAGCTACGGGTATCACGAGAACTATCTAGTGGCCCGCGCCGTCCCCTTCGAGCATGTCGCCCGCGCCCTCGTGCCGTTCCTGGTGACGCGCCTGATTTACGCGGGGGCCGGCAAGGTCGGGACGGAGAATCAAACATCGCCGGCCGTCTATCAGATCTCGCAGCGGGCGGACTTCTTCGAGACGCTGATGGACCTCAACACGATGGTCAAGCGGCCGATCATCAACACGCGGGACGAGCCCCATGCCGATCCCGCCAAGTACCGGCGGCTTCACGTCATCGCGGGGGACGTCAACATGGCGGAGTGTGCGACCTTCCTGAAGGTGGGCGCGATGTCGATCGTGCTGGATATGATCGAAGACAACTGGGCGCTCCCGGCGATCGAGCTGGAAGACCCCGTCCACGCGATCAAGGCGGTGTCGCGCGACTTGGCGGTGAAGGCCGATCTGCGACTCGCTGGCGGCAAGACGACGACGGCGATCGCCGTGCAGCGCGCCTATCTCAAGGCGGCGCAGGACTATTACGCGAGCCATGAGCTGACCCTGCCCGTCAAGGAAGTCCTCATCCGCTGGGAAGAGACTCTCGACAAACTGGCGCGCGACCCTCGCGAACTCGTCCGCGAGCTGGACTGGGTGGCCAAGCGGGAGCTGATCGAATCCTACCTGGACCGCAAGGGCTGCGGGTGGGAGGACCCGCGGGTGGCGATGATGGATCTCCAGTACCACGACGTCCGGCCCGAGAAGGGGCTGTACTTCACCTTGGAGCGCGCCAACCGCGTGGAGCGCATCGTCATGGACGAGGAAGTCCGGCATGCGGAGACCGTCGCGCCGCTCGACACCCGCGCGTATTTTCGGGCGGCCTGCGTGAAGAAGTGGCCGCAGGAAGTCTACGCGGCGAGTTGGACCTCGGTGCTCTTCGACGTCGGCAATGCGGTGATCAAGAAGGTTCCCCTCATGGAACCACTGCGCGGCACCGAGGCCCTCACCAAGGGTCTGCTGGACGAGTCCGAGACGGTGGACGCCCTGCTGGGCAACCTGAAGGCCTGACGGCGGTGCCTCTCTTTCTCGACGATCACGGGTCCAGCTTCTACGATTTCCTTATGGGCCGGGGAGCCAATGCTCCGTTGCCGATTCCCCGGGCGGGCGCTCCTGCGCCTGCTTCCGGAACGCCCGCCGCCGGCTTGCCGGCGTTTTCGCACGGCACCACCGTGCTGGCGATTCGATTCCAGGACGGCGTGTTGATGGCCGGCGACCGCCAGGCGACCGAGGGGTTCCAGGTTTCCGGGCGCCGCATCGAGAAGGTGTTCAAGACAGACGCGCATTCGGCCGTCGCCATCGCCGGCGCGGCGGGGCCTGCCATGGAACTGGCGCGCCTCTTCCAGGTCGAGTTGGAGCACTACGAAAAACTGGAGGGTGACGTGCTGTCGTGCGAGGGCAAGGCCAACAAGCTGAGCCAGATGGTGCGGGGGAATTTGCCCATGGCGTTCCAGGGGCTGGTGGTGATCCCGCTCTTCGCCGGGTACGATCTCAAGCGGCGCGAGGGGCGGATCTTCAAATACGACGTGACCGGCGGGCGCTATGAGGAAACCGAATACCATGCGACGGGCTCCGGCGGCAAGGACGCCCGCGACACGATGAAGCAGCTGTACCGGCGCGGGCTCACGGAAGCGCAGGCGCTGCGCATCGCCTTGGAGGCGCTGTACAACGCGTCCGAGGAGGACGTGGGCACGGGGGGGCCCGACCTGGTCCGGGGCATCTACCCCACCATGAAGGTGATCACCGACGCGGGCATCCGCGACCTGGAAGAATCCAAAATCGGCGAAGGCTGCAGCGCCTTGATCGCCGAGCGGCGCGAGAGGGGTTGACGATGGCGCTTCCCTACTACGTCTCGCCGGAACAGATGATGGCCGACAAGGCCGAGTATGCGAAGAAGGGCATCGCCAAGGGCCGTTCGATCGTTGCGATGGAATACGCCGACGGCGTGCTACTGGTGGCGGACAACCCCAGCGCGTCGCTGCACAAGATTTCCGAGATGTACGACCGGATCGCGTTTTCCGGCGCCGGCAAGTACAACGAATTCGAGATGCTGCGCAAGGCCGGCATCCGGCACGCCGACCTCAAGGGGTACACCTACAGCCGGGAGGACGTGACGGCCAAATCGCTGGCCAATGCCTACTCGCAAAGCATCGGGAGCCTCTTCAGCGCCGATCCGAAACCCCTCGAAGTGGAGCTCTTGGTCGTCGAGGTGGGCCAGGACGGCAAGCCCAACGAGCTGTACAGGATCTCCTTCGACGGGAGCATCATTGACGAGCGGGGCGTGGCGGTGATTGGCGGGAAGTCCGAAGCCCTGATGACATTCCTGAAAAGCCGGTGGACGTCCGTGGCCATCTCGCTGCGGGATGCGCTGAAACTGAGCATCGACGCGTTGAATACCGTCACGAACCAGAAGCTGGCGACGGAAGGCCTGGAGGTGGCCGTCCTGGACCGCACCAAGCCGGGCCGCACCTTCCGCCGGATCGCCCTCGGAGAAGCGAGAGCTCTTTTGAATTCACCATGAAGCCGCGCATCTTCGGCCTGGAAAACGAGTACGGCCTGATCTTCTCTCCGAACGGGCGCATCTACCTCCCCATCGAAAAAATCCTCGGTTACATCTTCGAAGGCCTCATCCCCAACAGCTGGCCCTCGAACGCGTTCCTCGTGAACGGCGCGCGCTTCTATCAGGACACCGGATGCCACCCCGAGTATTCGACGCCGGAGTGCGACAACATCGAAGACCTGGTCGTGCATGACAAGGCGGGGGAGCGTCTGCTGGAAGCCTGCCTGCCCGCCGCCGAGGAGCGCCTGCGCGAAGAGGGCCTCTCAGGCGAGATCTACATCTTCAAGAACAACACGGACTCGCTGGGCAACACGTACGGCTGCCATGAGAATTTTCTGATGCGGCGGGACGTGGATTTCTGGAAGGTCACCGAGCAGCTCATTCCGTTCTTCGTGACGCGGCAGATCTTCGCCGGCGCCGGCAAGGTCCTCAAGGTCTCCGGCAAGGCCCAGCTCTTCATCTCCCAGCGGGCCCAGCATATCCACGAAAAGACGTCGTCGTCCACCACGTCGTCCCGCAGCATCATCAATACCAGGGACGAGCCGCACGCTGACGCGGAAAAGTACCGGCGGCTCCACATCATCGTCGGCGATTCGAACATGTCGGAAGTCGCCACCTACCTCAAAGTCGGGACGGCGGCGATGGTGCTCTCGATGATCGAGGACGGGTACACCGTGACACACATGGAGCTGGATGATCCCGTCAAGGCCATCCGCGAGATCGCCCGCGACACGACGCTCAAGAAGAAGATCAAGCTCGAGGACGGGCGGGAGATGACGGCCATCGAAATCCAGCGCGTCTACCTGGAGCGCGCCATGGAGTATCTCTGGTCCCTGGACGAGGATCCGGTCGCCGCCGCCGTCGTGCGCCAGTGGGAAGACATCCTCAACCGGCTCGAGGACGATCCCATGCAGCTCTGCCAGGAACTGGATTGGGTCATTAAAAAGCGGCTCATGCTCCAATACATGGAGAAAAAAGAATGCGGGTGGGACGATCCCCGGATCACGATGATGGACCTCCAGTATCATGACGTGAAGCGGACCCGGGGGCTCTATTACTTGCTGGAGAAGCAGGAGATGGCGGAGCGGATGGTGTCCGAGGACGCCGTGCAGCACGCCATGACGAACCCGCCTCAGACGACGCGCGCCAAGGTCCGGGGGGACTTCATCCGGTTCGCCCGCGCGAAGAACCGGTCCTATACGGTGGACTGGACGTATCTCAAGCTCAACGGGTACTGGGAAGAAACCATCCTCTGCATGGACCCCTTCAGCGCCTCCAACCGGCGCGTGGAAGAACTCCTGTCCCAGGTTTCAGGCCAGCGCGCATTCAGATAACCTGTGTTGCGCCGGCGTCGCTACCTGTTCACATCATTGCTGGTGCCGGCATCGCTCTGGTGCCTGATCGCGGCGGACGGGCTCTGCGACGGCGCGCCTGCCGAGAAGCCGCTCCATGCGAAGCAGGGGGAGGTGCTCTATCTCACATTGCACGTCGAGGGAGAGCCGACGTCGGTACAGGGGCGGTTCCGCGAGCGGCTGGTGCCGTTTTTCAAAACGGGACGGGCGGGCGAGTTCGGCGCGTTGGTGGGGATTGACATGGCCGACGCTCCCAACACGGCGAATCTGAACGCGGAGATCACGTATCTGGACGGCGTGCGGAAGCGGGTGTTTCGAGTCTCCGTGCAGGCCGAAGAGTTCCGCGTACAATCCATGACCTTGCCGAAGAACCAAGTTGACCCCGACGCCGCAGCCTTGGAGCGGATCGATCTGGAGAAGGGAAAGGTGAAGGCCGTGCTCGCGGGCTTTACGCCGGAACGGCTCTGGGGCGCGGGGTTTCTGGTGCCGGTAGAGGGGACGCCCACCGGGGCCTTCGGCAGCAAGCGCATCCTGAACGGCCAGCCGCGCAACCAGCACAACGGCGAGGACATTGCGGCGGAGCGAGGGGCGCCGGTCAAGGCGACGAACGACGGCGTCGTCCGGATGGTGGACGAGCACTTCTTCAGTGGCAAAGGGGTCATCCTCGACCACGGCCTCGGGCTCTTCACGATGTACTTTCATCTGGACACGACGGCGGTCAAGGAGGGGGAGCGGGTGAAGCGGGGGGCCGTGATCGGGACGGTCGGCCAGTCCGGCCGCGCCACCGGTCCGCATCTGCACTGGGGCGCCTGGCTCAACGGCTCGCGCGTCAACCCCTTCGCCCTTGCCAGGCTCCAGTTCGATCGATAACATGGCGGCGCTGTTTTTCATCGCATACTGGCTTGAAGGCCGAGGCACGGAAGCATGACTTTTGGATTCACATTTTTTGACCAGGTGATGACCTTTATCGCGGTCGTGAGCGTACTCGGGGCCGTCTGGACCTACTTCTACACCCACCCCCGCAAGAAGCAGAAGTAAGTCTCCTTTCCTTCCTCTGTCTTGACACTCTTCCGAAGCTGGCCTAGCCTGTCTAGCGGGTAGGGCTTCTTCAAAATGTCACTTCCGGCTGTAACCTTTACCCTCCTTCCCGTGTCTCATCCACAGAAGCGCAAAGTTACGTCTGCGCCAACCGGGGAGGGGACGAAGCGCATGGGACTCACCTACATCAAAGCCACCGTTATTAATCCGGCAGATCGATCGAAGCGATTGAAGGTTGAATTTCTTGTTGATTCAGGCGCCATGTACAGCGTGGTTCCCAAGCCCGTCCTGAGAAAACTGGGAATCAAGTCGAGTGAGACCAAAACCTTTACCTTGGCCGACGGCACTGACATTACCCGCAAGGTTGGCAATGCCTTTTTCGCGCTGGATCACTCGGAGAGGGCGTCGCCCATCATCTTCGGCGAGAAGGGGGATACGCCGCTGCTCGGCATGGTCTCGCTCGAAGCGCTGGGCTACATCCTCGACCCGCTCCGCCGCGAGCTGCGCCCGCTGCCGATGGTGCTGGGGTAGGGTGAAGGGTATGTGATGGCGAATGAATTCTCCGATGTTCTGAGCCTTCTGAAATCGTATTCAGCTTTTTCCGGGCGAAAGCGACGATCCCTTCTTCTTAAAGTCCTTCCCGTTAATACGCCCTCAGAAGTGGCCATGTCTCCTGAAGATCTCATGGAGAAGATTGAAACAATGAACATGCAGGTCGAATTTGGTGGTTGCAAACTTCACGCTTCCTCTACGTGGAAAGATAAATTTCCCGTTCGGTGTAGAAAGATTTGGTTGCGCTGCGTGGCCAATCTATGGAACCGTCGTTATTCGTTTCATTCCATCAGTCAGTTGGAGAATGAACTACTTTTGATGTATCAGGATGGATTGGTTGGAATGGGCAAGCGACAAGATAAGGCTGTATATTGGCGACGCATTTCATGAGCGCAGACCAATACAGGAGATGATTGAAATGGATGGGTTGACATGGCAAGATTGGGCCGTGTTCTATGTACAGGCTCAGAAGGAGAGAGCAGTATGCGCAAGTATGTCGGCCTCGTGTTAATCGGATGGCTGCTTGCTAGCTGTTCGACGGCCACGCCTGACAAGGGCTACGCGGTCGACCAGGAAACGCTTGATGCGTATGAGGAGGCTGGTCGGCAGCAAGGTCTCTATATGAAGCGCTATAAAGACTATCTTCAGGAGGAAGTAAAGGCGGGGCGCCTGCATGCTGTTGAGGCGGAGCGCCTGTATCGCATAGAAGTCTCTCGCCTGGATGCCGAGAATAAAAAGCAATTCAATCCGGGGCTCACCTGTCTTGCATTACCAGGTGGCCTTATAGACTGCCACTAATCCTGAACCCCAAAGGGGGACAGGCAGCTTTTCTGTGCTAGAATTGGGGTCAGACTCGATTTTCGGAAGGGATACTACCACGCACGGCCTTTTGACGAAATTCGAATCTGACCCCAATTCTTTGCGTGGATGAAAAGTTGCGACCTGCCTTATTCTTCTGACTACCCTGCCTTCTTGCCTCTCATGTAGGCGAAGCCTGCGAGTCCTAGTGCGACGAGCCACCAGGCGCCGAGGCCGGCCAGCGCCAGCTCGTCGGACAATCCTTTCTGAAAGTCATCATACCGCTGCATGATGTACATCGAGACATCCGCCGCTCCTCCGACAAAGAGGAGCAGGGCAAGAACGTAAAGCATACGAATCATCTTACGCCTCCTTGGTTATCCATCCTTCTGGTAGGTTTCAAATACCGACACGACGATCGAGTAGGTCCGGCGGCAGGCCCCGCACCGGAGCTTGACGGCATCGTCCATCACGTTCATGGCGCTCACCCGCAACTCGCCGGGATGCGCGGCGGCGCACGTGCCCAGCTCGTCCGCCGCCTCCCGTTCGGGGCCGGCCACCTCGGCCGCACGGGTCGTCAGGGCCAGAGCGGTAAACCGGTGCCGCATGTGGCAGTTGATGCATTCCACCACGACGCGATCGGGCGGCGTCAGCGCTTTGAAGCTCAGCGACAGGGGATGGGCGGAAAAGCACTGCTGGGCGAAGGCGCCGCTTTTGAACGTGGGCATGGGCAAGCTAGATGTTGGTTTCGATGCTGGACGGCGTCTTGTTCAGCACGGTGGCGGCGGCCCGCGAGAGTTCGGCGTCGGTGGCGTGGTTGAGCGCATAGATGCGGAACTGGATCAGACGGGTCGGGAGCAGGTCAAGGAATTCTTCCAGCGGTTCCGTGGAGACGGTCTGCGTGCTGGAATCATAGACGTAGAGTGGGATGCCGCGCGTGTCCTTGGGGTCCGGCCTTGGATCGAGCGGCGCCGAGTCCACCTCGAACGGCAGGTCCGCGAGATGGCCGGGCAGCTCCTTGCGGATTCTCTGTTTGAACTCCGCCGGGGAGGGGAAGTCCATTCCCCGCTCCTGGCCCTTTTCCTTCAAGACGGTGCTGTAGGCCATCTTCCACTTGACGTCCCGGTTCAGGATGCACGACCACTCCGTACCCAGGCGCTGTTGCGCGCGGGTCTTCGACGCGCCCCAGCCCCGCACCGTCTCCAGCAACGACCAGTCAGTGAGCTTCAGGTACTCGTCCATCTTCTTTCTGGGATCGTGCGGAAAGACCAGCCGCATCGTGTCGCCGAAGATCTGGCGCAGGTGGATGTCGATGGCCCTGGTCGTCCGGTGGTAATACACGTTGGAGTAGAGGTACATCCGCGTGTTCAGGAACATCTGGAGCGCCGGCAGGCCGGTCTTATGGATGGTGAAGCCCTTCCCGGTGATCATCGTGTAATGGATGAGCCGGCTGAGGTCCACGGGCCCGACCGCGACGCCGCACATATAGGCGTCGCGCAGCACGTAGTCCAGGTTGTCTCCGGTATAGCTGCCGGAGATCACGGGTTGGAGGAAGTTCAGCCACCGCGGCATTTGGGAGCTGTCCTTGCCTTTGTCCTTGAGGATGAGATGGGCGATCTGGTCGGGGTCCAGTGCTTCCCCCTTGGCGAAGGGCCCGGATGGACTCCGCCGGATCTTCCGGATGGTCTGGCCGAGATGCTCGCGGATGATGAGCTGGCCGAGTCGTTCGTGGGTAAGGCCGTACGCCTTCAGGAAGTTGTCGTCGAAGAAATGGCAGAACGGACCGTGGCCGATGTCATGCACCAGCGCGGTAACCCGGAGCAGTTCCTCGATATAGTTGGCCGACGGCGCATCCGGCGCGGTCTTTTGCAGAAAGGGGTAGAGGTGCCGGGCAAACCGCCCGGCGACATGCATGGCGCCGAGCGAGTGGACGAATCGGCTGTGTTCGGCCGACGGATAGACCCACCGGGCGCTCTGGAGCTGGAAGATATAGCGGAGTCGCTGGACCCACGGCGAATCGATGAGGTCTTTCTCGGTGGTTTCCTGCTGCTCGCCACGCGCCGAGCCCTTTGCGGGAGCGGCGAAGGGCACGGTGAACGTGATGTATTCGTGGATCGGATCGGCGATCAGCGCCGAGCCGTCATAGTGGGATTTGCCGAGCGAGGGAAGGGGCGTCACCCGCAAAATCTAACATGACGGAGGTGGAGGCGCAACTGGCGCCTGATGGTGCGCCTTCGCCTGATGGGTGCGGAACTTGAGGATGGCCTGGTACATGATGACGTATCCGGCGGCCGCTCCTGCGACGCCCAGCAGGATATGGCCCAGAACGAAGGGGACGAGATAGGGTCGGAATTGCGTCCACAAGAGCTGAAACTGATCCCACAACATGAGCGAGCTGAAATACGTCCAATCGATTTGCGGCTGCGGGCCGACCGAATCCAGGAGCAGACCCACCCCCATGCTGCTGGCGATGATCGGCAGGACGGTCCAGGGATTATTGATCAGGTTGCCGGCTATTAAAGCGACGAGATTTAACCGGAAAAGCCACGCGCACAACAAAACGGTTACAAAGTGGAGGCCATAGGTCGGAGAAAAGGCGATAAACACGCCCACGGCAAAAGCCAAGGCCGTCCGTTGTGGAGAGTCCCCGAGATGGAGGACCTGCCGCATCTTTTCCCTTATGGCCGCGAAAGAGATCATCCGAGCCGGTGCTCGTAACCTGTTGCAGTCAGCGGGCGCACGGAGCCGTCGGCGCCGATCATGCGAAGTCCCCTGCGGGCCGGCGTGATGCTGCCGATAGGAGTCGCCCGCAGCAACCGGCGCCGAATGAGCCTCTCCACGTGCGGGACCTTGGCCGGCGGCACCGTGAAGAGGAGCTCGTAATCTTCCCCGCCGCCGAGCGCGTATGCGAGCGGGTCGCGCCGTCCGGCCCGCGCGTGGGCGCGGAGCGGCGAAGATAGGGGAAGCTGCCGCGCGTCGATGAGGCATCCGACTTTGCTCTCCTCGCAGATGCGACGAATATCGCCGGCCAGGCCGTCCGAGAGATCAATGGCGGCGCTGGCCAGGCGGCCTTCGGCCAGGCGTCTGGCCTCACGGAGCCGCGCGGTCGGTCGCAGATGGCGGCCGGTCAGGTAGGCCGCGCCGCGCGCGTCCATCCTGCGTCCCCAGCGGCGCTCCTTTTGCGCGAGAAGAATTTCTAGCCCGGCCTGCGCGTCGCCCAACGTGCCGGTGACGTACAGGCGGTCGCCCGCTCGGGCCGTGGACCGCCTGAGCACCTCCGCCGGCGCGGTCTCGCCCAGCACCGCGAGCGAGACGAAGAGATCGGTCCGGGAGACGGACGTATCCCCTCCGACGACCGCCGCGTCCGCCCATCGGCACGCGTCTCCTATTCCCGCGTAGAGCGCTTCGACGTCGCGGCGCGACTGGCGGGGGGTGAGGGCCAGGGCGATCAGGACGAAGCGGGGGACGCCGCCCATCGCCGCGATGTCGCTGAGGTTGGCCATGGCGGCCTTGTATCCGAGCTGCCGGTAGGTGGTACAGGCCAGGTCGAAGTGAACGTGCTCGGCGAGCAGGTCGGTGGTGGCCAGGAGCACCCGCCCTGGACGCGTTTTCAGGGCGGCGGCGTCGTCGCCGATTCCGGCGAGAATTGCGCTGCGTACGGCCTGCGGGATCCGCGTTGCGCTCCTGAGCCGCCGGATGAGTTCAAATTCGCCGATGCGGCTCTGGCGCATCAGCCCTGTCTGGAGGAAGCGGCGACGGGCCTGCGGCTCATCGACGTGCGGCGCCCCGGTGCGTCCGCCTTCGCGTGCGCGCCGCGGGGAACCGGCGTGCGGCGCAGGGCCGACGCGAGGACGTCGTCCATCGTTTCGGCAAAGACGAACGTCATCCCTTTGAGCAGGTGCTTGGGAATATCCGCCAGGTCCTTCTGATTTCTCTTCGGAAGGATCACCTTGAAGATGCCGACCCGCTTGGCCGCCAGGATCTTCTCCTTGAGTCCGCCGATCTCCAGGACCCGCCCGCGCAGCGTGACCTCGCCGGTCATGGCCAGGTCGTGGCGCACAGGCCGGCCGGTGAAGGCGGACGTGAGCGCGGTGGCCATGGTGATGCCGGCGGAGGGCCCGTCTTTCGGGATGGCGCCGGCCGGGACATGGATGTGGAGATCGTGGCGGGCGAAGATCGCAGGCTTGAGGCTGAGCTGGCGCGCACGCGCCCGGACGTAGCTGAGCGCGGCCTGCGCCGATTCCTTCATGACGTCGCCCAGGTGGCCGGTCAGCGTCAGCGCGCCTTTGCCTTTCATGATGGTCGCTTCGATGTGAATGATGTCCCCGCCGACCTCGGTCCAGGCCAGCCCCGTGGCCACGCCGATGAGATCCTTCTTTTCCTCGCTCTCTTTGTGGTGCTTGGGCACGCCGAGGTACTTGGGGATGGACGTCGGCGTGATGGCGTAGAGCCGGTCCTCGCCCTCCGCGATCTTCTTGACCACCTTGCGCATCACGTTGGCGATTTCGCGTTCGAGGTTCCGGACGCCCGCCTCGCGCGTGTAGTCCGAAACGATCCGGTGGAGCGCCCGATCGGAGAACGTGATCTGCTTCTCGGTGATCCCATGCTCGGTCAGTTGGCGGGGGATCAGAAAGCGCTTGGCGATGCCGATCTTTTCCTCCTCGGAGTAGCCGGGAATCTCGATGATCTCCATACGGTCCCGCAGGGCCGAGAGGATCGGGTCCATGATGTTGGCCGTGGTGATGAACATGACCTCGGAGAGATCGAACGGCACGCCCAGGTAATGGTCGCTGAAGGCCACGTTCTGTTCGGGGTCCAGGACTTCCAGCAGGGCGGCCGATGGATCGCCGCGGAAGTCCGCACCGACCTTGTCCACTTCGTCCATCATGAACACCGGGTTGCCGGTCCCCGCCTGCTTGATGCCCTGGATGATGCGGCCGGGGAGGGCCCCCACGTAGGTCCGGCGGTGGCCCCGGATCTCGGCTTCGTCGCGGATGCCGCCGAGGGAGATGCGCACGAACTCCCGGCCGAGCGCGCGGGCGATGGATTTGCCGAGCGAGGTCTTGCCCACGCCGGGAGGGCCGACGAAGCAGAGAATCGGGCCCTTCATCTTCTCCTTCATCTTGCGGACGGCCAGATACTCCAAAATCCGCTCCTTGACCTTTTCCAGATCGTAGTGATCCTCGTTCAGCACCTTGGCGGCGGTTTTGATGTCGAGGGTGTCTTTCGTCTTCTTGCTCCAAGGCAGTTCCACCAGCCATTCGAGATAGGTCCGGACCGTCGCCGCCTCGGCGGTGTCGGGGTGCATCTTCTCCAGGCGCTTGAGCTGCTTCTCTGCCTCCTTCAGGACCTTGTCGGGCATCTTGGCGTCTTTGATGTTCTTGCGGAACTCGGCGACCTCTTCGGCCCGCTCGTCCAATTCGCCCAATTCTTTTTGAATGGCCTTCAGCTGTTCGCGCAGGAAGTATTCCCGCTGGGTCTTGTCCATCTCGCCCTTGGCTTCGGCCTGGATCTTCTGCTGCATCGAGAGGACTTCGATTTCCGCCCCCAGCAACTCGCTCGCGCGCCGGAGCCGGGCGATCGGATCGTGGATTTCCAGCACTTCCTGCGTGGCGTCCACCTTGAGCCCGAGGTTCGAAACGGTCATGTCGGCGAGCCGGCCCGGGTCCTGGAGGTTCTCGATGACGACCATCACGTCCGGCATGAGGATCTTGCCGAGGCTGACGAGGCGCTCGAGCTGCTCCTTGACGGTTCGCATCAGAGCTTCCCCCTCGAGGGACTGGCCCGGAAGCGTTGTTTCGGGGATCTGCGTGAGGCGGACTTCGAAGTAGGGTTCGGTGTGGACGAACTCCTCGATGCGGGCCTTGGCCAGACCCTGCACGAGGATCTTGATCCGGTCGTCGGGCAGCTTGAGCATCCGCATTACCATGCCGACGGTCCCGATGGGGTAGATGTCCTCGGGCTTGGGATTCTCGACTTCCAGAGAGCGCTGGGCGCACAGCATGATGATCCGGTTGCCGGCCAGCGCCGCCTCGATGGCCTTGATCGACATTTCACGGCCGACGAAGAGAGGCAGGACCATATAGGGAAACACGACGATATCGCGAATCGGCAGGAGCGGAAGGCGCTCCGGGATCTCCACTTGCGACGATTCTCGCTGAACCTGCTCGGCCATGGCCGCCCTTCTCTAGAAGGTGAGTCCTTTGAGATAGCGGGCGAAGCGGTCGCCCAGTTCGGGGTTCTTCAATCCGAATGCGACGGTCGCCTTGAGGAAGCCGAGCTTGTCGCCAGCGTCATGACGCGTGCCGTTCACCAGGCACGCGTGCATCGGCGCCGATTGCGCCAGCCTACGCAAGGCGTCGGTGAGCTGGATTTCCTGGTTCTTGCCGGGCGGGGTCTTTTCCAGGATGGCAAAGATCGACGGCGGCAGAATGTAGCGGCCGATCACCGCAAGCCGGGACGGCGCTTCCTTCGGAGCCGGCTTTTCGACCATATCGGTGACCTGGAACAGCCCGGGTCGCACCGGTTGGGAGGTGATGATGCCGTAATGGGAAACCGCCTCCTGCTCGACTTCCTGCACGCCCAGGATGGGCGTGCCGAGATCTTCATAGAGATCGATCAGTTGCCTGGTCGCGGGGACGGTCGCATCGATGACCTCATCTCCCAAGAGCACGGCGAATGGCTCGTCGCCGATCAAGTGTTGGGCGCAGAGGATGGCGTCCCCGAGCCCGCGGGCGTGACGCTGGCGGATGTAACAGAAATTGGCCAGTTCGGAAATCCGGCGGATTTCCTTGAGCAGCTTGTCTTTGCCGCTTTCTTTCAGGACCTCTTCCAGCTCGAACGAGAGATCGAAGTGGTCTTCGATGGCGCGTTTGTCGCGGCCCGTGATGACGATGATGTCGCGGATGCCGGCCGCCACCGCCTCTTCCACCGCATACTGGATCAAGGGCTTGTCGACCAGCGGCAACATCTCTTTGGGGGAGGCTTTGGTGGCGGGCAGGAAGCGGGTTCCGAGGCCGGCGGCTGGAATGATGGCCTTGGAAACCGTTTGCGAAGCCATAACAGCCGGATTCTACGGGCGGTTCCAGTCAAAGTCAAGCTGAGGTCGGAGGCTTCGTTCCGCCTTTTTCCCTTTACTTGTCGCGGGGCAATCTGTAGAATTTCCTGGGTTTTTTGCGCTTTTTTAGGCATGCCTGCGTGTGCCGCCCTCGGCGGTCAAGGTATCGGAAAAGGGGATCAGGGGCGGTGCATGTTTGTCGTACAAAAGGCTCGAGCTTTCCCGGGCAAAAAGTGGATGGCCGGGCCTCTGGGGGAGCCGGGACCGCACGTCGCGTGACCACCGTCGTAGCTTACGGGATCTTGCTCTTGGGGGGGCTGCTCTGGGTTCTCGGCCCCGAGATCGGCTTGGCTCAGGAGACGGGCCAGCGGATCAGTGGGATCACCGTCCAAGGGAACAAACGGATCGAAGTTCCGGCCATTCGAGCCCGTCTCACGCTGAAGGAGGGGGAAATCTTCACCCCGGAGCGGGTCCGGGAGCAGATTCGCGCCTTGTACCAGATGGGGTATTTCGAAGACGTCCGTGTGGAAACCGAGTCCCAGGCCGGCGGCGTGGCCGTGATCTTCGTCGTGACGGAGAAGCCCTTTGTGACGGAGATTCTGTTCGACGGCAACGACGACGTCAAGGATGAGAAGCTCACCGAAAAGCTTACGGTCCGTTCCCAGTCGTTCCTGGATCAGCAACAGATCAAAGACAGCGTCGAGAGACTCCGGCTGCTGTACGAGGACGAGGGACACTTCAGTGCGCGGGTCGTGCCGGTCATCAAATCCCTGGATGGCGAGCGGAAGTCGTTGACCTTTTTTATCCAAGAGGGCCCCAAAGCCCGCATCAAGACCGTCGCTTTCGACGGCGCGAAGGCCGTCCCGGTGAAGAAGCTCAAAAAACCCCTGGTGACGCGGGAATACTTCTGGCTCATTTCCTGGTTCGACGACTCCGGGGTGTACAAGAAAGACGAGTTAGACAACGACATCGAGCGGCTCCGCCAGGTGTATTTCGACGAAGGCTATCTTGACGCCAAGATCGGCAAGCCCGCGGTCGAGCTGAGTCCCGACAAGAAATGGTTTACGGTCCGATTCCCCGTTGTCGAGGGGCCGCAGTTCACGTTTTCGAAGATCGGCTATCGGGGGCAGACCATTTTCTCCGAATCCGAACTCCGGAGCGAGAGCAAGCTGCAGGAAGGCGACATCGTCCGGATGGCTGAGGTCCGGGACGACATTACGCGCGCGACGGACGTGTACGGCTCGAAGGGGTACGCGTTCGCGGACGTCAACCCCCTAATCCAGCCGGACCCCGAGTCCAAGACCGCGATGGTCACGTTTGATGTCAAAGAGGGCGCTCTGATCCGTGTCCGGAACATCAATATCTCCGGCAACGACAAGACCCGCGATAAAGTCATCCGGCGGGAATTGCGGGTCAACGAAGCCGAACTGATCGATACCGCCGCCATGAAATTGAGCTTCAAACGGCTCAATAACATGAACTACTTTGAAACCGTGGAGATCATCCCGAAGCAGGTCGACCCGAACACGGTCGATCTCGACGTGAAGGTTAAGGAAAAGTCCACCGGCACGTTCAGCGTCGGCGGCGGCTTCAGTTCGCTCGATAAGCTGGGTGTGATAGCCGACGTCACGGAAGGGAATCTGTTCGGCCGCGGCCAGATGCTGAAGGTCCGCGGCCAGTTAGGCCAGCGGCGGACATTGGGGCTCATCACCTTCCGGGAGCCTTACCTGTTCGACGAAGCCGTGTCGGCCCAAATCGATCTCTTCTCGCGCCAGACGTTTTATACCACGTACTTTGAAAGACGGAACGGCGCCGATCTTGTGTTCGGGAAATGGTTTTCGGAATATCTGAGCGGGAGCGTCACATACCTCTTCGAGCGCCTCGAGATTTCCAACGACCTCTCCGGTCAGCTCTTTCTCGGCGGCGGCGGGGTCGCCGCGACCCCTATTGACCAACTGCCGCCGCTCATTCAGCAGCAGCTCGGGAAATCCACTACCAGCGCGGTCATTCTCGGGGTCGCTCGCGATACCCGGGATCTCTATGTCGATCCCAAGAGCGGCGCCCGGCACGCCGTCACGACAGAATTTGCCGGCGGCCCGCTTGGGGGAAGCAACGATTTTTACAAAGTCATCGGTGACAGTGCGTGGTATTTCCCGGTGGTCTGGGACACGGTGTTCGCTCCACGGGCTCGGGTGGGAGTCGCCCACAGTTACACCGCCGGCAGCCAACTCCCCGTCGGCGACCGGTTCTTCGTGGGCGGCATCCAGACCGTGCGCGGCTTCAGCTTCGGCCGGGCAGGGCCGGTATCGCCCCTTGACAACACCAGCCCCCTGGGGGCGACGAAGGAACTCATCTTCAACGTCGACTACGTCTTTCCGATAGCCGCCGAGTTGAAGGTCAAAGGCGTGGTGTTTTTCGATTATGGGAAAGGATTCGAGGACGGAGAGGCCTTGGGTTTGAACTTGCGCAAGGCGGCCGGCGTGGAGGGCCGGTGGATTTCGCCCTTCGGGCCGCTGCGACTGGCCTACGGTTTCAACCTCAGCCCGCGCACCGGGGAACGGTCGGGGGTGTTTGAATTTTCGATCGGGACGCTCTTTTGATGGGACAGTCGTGTACACTGGATCAGAAAGGAAGATCGACATGAGAAACGGGATCAGCGTTCTGGGCATCGCCTTTGCGGCGGCGCTGGCGGTTGCGGCGCCGGCCGGGGCGGAAGTGAAGATCGGCGTGGTCGAGCCGCAGAAAGTTCTGGATGGCACCAAGGCCGGCAAGAAGATCAAGGACTCGCTGCAGGAATACGTCAAGGCCCGCCAGAAAGTCATCGACATGGAGGAAGAAGAGCTCAAGAAGATGGAAGAGGATCTGGTCAAGCAGGGCGCTGTGTTGAGCCCCGACGCCAAAAAAGACAAGGAGGAGAAGTTCCGTCAGAAAATGGTGGAATATCAGCGGAAGGTCCAGCAGTTGAACCAGGAGGTCCAGGTCAAGAAGAAAGAGACGTTGGATGAATTCAACAAGAGCCTGGAACAGGTGATCCGGGGAATCGCGGACAAAGAGAAGATCACCCTCGTTGTGGAAAAGGGAGATAACGGAACCGGCGCGCTGGTCATCTACAGCCATCCCTCGATCGATCTCACGGAGCGCGTGATCAAGGAACTGGACGCGAAGGGGGGCAAGTGAGCCAGGGCAGCCATCAGGGGTTGTGCCTGGACGTGACCGAGATCCAGGCGATCCTGCCGCACCGGTACCCATTTCTCTTGGTGGATCGCATCGAGGAACTGGAGATCGGGAAGCGGGTGGTCGGCATCAAGAACGTGACGATCAACGAGCCGTTCTTCCAGGGGCACTTCCCCGGCCGGCCCATCATGCCAGGCGTGCTGATCATTGAGGCCATGGCGCAGGTGGGGGGAGTCCTCGCATTCAAATCCGCCAGCCAGGCGGGCGCCAAGCTCGTGTACTTCATGGGGATCGAGAAGGCCAAGTTCAGGAAACCGGTTGTGCCGGGTGACCGGCTGCGGTTCGTGGTGGAGGTGCTGCGCGGCCGCCATCCCTACTGGAAGATGCGCGGGGAGACGTTCGTGGACGGCGCGCTGGTCTGCGAGGCGGAGCTGATGGCGATGATCACGGACGGGACGACGGCGGAGGGCGAGCCGTGAGCACCTGCGTGCATCCGACGGCTATCGTGCACCCCAAGGCCGAGCTGGCCGACGGCGTGACGGTGGGACCCTATGCCGTGCTCGGGGAACACGTCCGCATCGGACGGGGGACCCGGATCGATTCGCACGTCGTCATCGAAGGATGGACCGACGTGGGAGAGGAATGCCAGATCCACTCCTTCGTGTCGCTCGGCGCCCCGCCGCAGCATTTGAAATACAACGGCGAGGAGACGCACGTCCGGATCGGGCACCACAACATCCTCCGGGAATATGTGACCGTGAACCGCGCGACGGTGTTCGGCGGCGGCGTGACCAGCCTGGGCGATCACAATGTGCTTATGGCCTACGTGCACATCGCCCACGACTGCCTCGTCGGCAATCACGTGATCATGGCGAACGCCGCGACGCTGGCTGGCCACATCACGATCGGCGACCATGCCATCGTGGGGGGGCTCGTCGGGATCCATCAGTTCGTGCGGATCGGGTCCTACAGCATGATCGGGGGCTGCTCGGCGGTCGGGATGGACGTGCCGCCCTTCATGCGGGCCGCCGGCGGCTACCGCGCCCGGCTGTTCGGCGTCAACACCATCGGGCTGAAACGCCAGGGCTTTTCCGACGAGCGCATCCGGCGCCTCAAACAGGTCTACCTGGCGCTGTTCCGGTCGGAGGAACGCCTGGCCGAAGCGGCCAAAAAAGTCCGCAACGAGTTCGGCGAGCATCAGGATGTCCAAGACCTCCTGGCTTTTCTGGACGGCACGAAGCGGGGCATCTGCAAGGGGTCGGATGAACGCGAGGAGGAGTGAAGGCGCGCAGGCTCCGGACGCGCGGGCGGAATGGATCGGCTTGATCGCCGGCAACGGCCGCTTTCCGCTCCTCTTCGCCGAAAATGCGCGACGGCTCGGCTACCGTGTCTCGGCGGTGGCCTTGACCGGGGAGGCCGATCCGGCGCTTGAGCGGGTCGTGGATCGGATTCACTGGGTAGCACTGGGGCAACTGGGCAAGCTCATCAAGGCCTTCAAGCATGACGGCGTGCGCCAGGCTGTCATGGCCGGCGGCGTCAAGAAGACGCATCTCTTCTCCGACGTCAAGCCCGACCTCCGCTCGCTGGCACTGCTGCGCCGCGTGACCGTCCCCAAGGACGACGCGCTGCTGCGCGCAATTGCCGCCGAACTGGAGGGCGAAGGCATCCGGATCCGGGAATCCACGTTTGGGCTGGACGGCTTGCTGGTGGAAGAAGGCACGCTCACACGGCGGCGGCCGACGCGCAAAGAATGGCGCGATGTCGAGTTCGGCTGGGAGATGGCCGAGGCCGTCGGGCGCCTGGACATCGGCCAATGCGTGGTGGTGAAGGACCGGGTGGTGGTCGCGGTCGAGGCGGTCGAGGGATCCGACGAGGCGATCCGCCGTGGCGGGAAGTTGGCGCGCGCGGGTGCCGTGGTGGTCAAACGGTTCAAACCCCAGCAGGATCGTCGCTTCGATCTGCCGGCGGTCGGGCCTGGGACCGTCCGGGCCATGATCGAGAGCGCCGCCGTCGTGCTGGCGATCGAGGCCGGGAAGGCGGTGTTCCTGGATCGGGAAGAAACGATTGAAGCCGCCGATCAGGCCGGCATCGCGATTGTCGGTGTGAAGGCGGACTAACGGATTTTATGGAGCCAATCAAAGTCGTCGTCATCGGTGTGGGATCGCTCGGGCAGCACCATGCCCGCGTCTATGCCGAACTGCCCATGGCTCGCTTGATTGCCGTTGCGGATGCGGACAGCGCACGGGCCGCGGTGGTCGCCTCGCGACACGGCTGTCAGGCAGTGGCCGACTACCGGGTGCTTCTTGGAGAGGCGGACGCCGTCAGCGTGGCGGCGCCGACGCTCCTGCATTACGAAATCGCGAAAACCTGCCTGGAGGCTGGTCTGCACGTGCTTGTGGAGAAGCCGTTGGCGGCGACGGTGGAGCAGGCGCGCGATCTGACGGCCGTCGCGTCGAGCCGCGGCGTGACGCTGCAGGTGGGGCACATCGAGCGCTTCAACTCGGCGTTTCGCGCGACGCGTGGCGCCGTCAAGGCGCCCACGCTCATCGAGTGCCGGCGCTGGGCGCCCTTCACGCCACGCGGAGCGGACGTGGACGTGGTGCTGGATTTGATGATCCACGACCTGGATCTCGTCCTGGGGATGGTCGGCGCGCCGGTGCGGGACGTCCGGGCGAGCGGCGTGTCCGTTCTGTCGGCGGCGACGGATGTCGCGCAGGCGCGGGTGGTGTTCGACAACGGCTGTGTCGCGACGTTCAGCGTGAGTCGCGTCGCCGAATCCAAGGTCCGCGAGCTCCGGATCTACGAGCCCGGGGGATTTGTGGTGATTGACCTGGCGGGGCAAACGGCCGTCGTGGGACGCCGGGCCATGGGTACGTCGGGGAGCCATGAGCTCCTGACGGAACAGGTCCGGGGCGATGGGCGCGAGCCGCTCGCACTCGAACTGGAGGCCTTTCTCGATGCGGTCCGCACCGGTGTCCCGCCGCTGGTCTCGGGGAAGGAGGGCACGGCTGCGCTGGAGCTCGCTGGCGCGATCATGGCCGAGATTGCCCGTCATGGACGGAGGGAGTCTGGTGGCTCGGCGGGTTCTCATCATCGCGGGTGAAGCCTCCGGCGACCTGCACGGCGCCCATCTCGCCGCCGCCCTGAAGGTGCAGGCCCCGGACCTGGTCATTCTCGGCGTGGGCGGGCCCCGCATGAGGGCCGCGGGCGTGGAACTGGTCCAGGACATCGGCCATGTGGACGTGATCGGACTTGTCGGGCCTGCCGCCGTCCGTACCATGGTCAAACGGGTGCTTACCTTGAGGAAGATCCTGCGGCGCGAGCCATTTGATCTCGTCATCCTGATCGACAACCCCGGCCTCAACTTCCATTTCGCGCGCGTTGCCAAACAGGCCGGGATCCGCGTCCTGTACTACATCGCGCCGCAGCTCTGGGCGTGGCGGCCCCGCCGCATGAAGTGGATGCAGCGGCGGGTGGATCACGTGGTGGTGGTGCTACCGTTCGAAGAAGAGCTCTACCGACGGGCGGGGGTTCCCTGCACCTTTGTAGGTCACCCGCTTCTGGACGATGTGGCGCCCTCCTACGACCGGGACCGGTTGCGCGCCGCGTACGGCATTCCGCGCGACGCCCGCGTGATTGGCCTGCTCCCGGGCAGCCGGACCGGGGAGGTGAAGGACCTGCTGCCGGTTTTTCTGGAAGCCGCGCGGCTGCTCCAGCAGGACCGGCCTCTTCGCTTGATTCTTGCCGTCGCCGAGACGGTGGATCAGGAGGCCATCAAGCGGACATGCGATGAGGCCGGCCTGGACGTGCGTCTGGTGTCGCGGGATCCCGACGGTGTCATGGCGGCGGCGGACCTCCTCTTCATCGCGTCCGGCACCGCGACGCTCCAGGCCGCGATCATCGGGACGCCCATGGTGATTGCGTACAAGCTGCCCTGGTTCACGTACCTGCTCGCGCGGCTGCTGGTTCGCGTGGGTAGCATCGGGTTGGCCAACATCGTGGCCGGTAAGCCCTTCATCCCCGAGTTGATCCAGCGTCGGGCGACCCCGCAGAATCTTGCGGAGGAAGCGCGCCGGATCCTCGACGATACGGCGTACCGGGACGGCATGCGCACGGAGATGGCCCGCGTCAGGACCCTGCTCGGGGCCCCGGGCGCGTCCGCGCGGGCGGCTGCCGTCGTGCTCGATCAGTTGCGCCTGGAAGGGGTGTCGCGCTGATGCGGCTGTACCTGCGTCTCCTGGAATACATGCGGCCATATTGGGGCCGCCTGATCGCCGCGGCCGTCTGCTCCGGGGCGGTGGCCGCTTTGACGGGCGCCTACGCTTGGCTGGTTCGGCCCGCCCTCGACGAGATTTTCATCAGCAAGAACGCGACGTGGCTGATCCTTCTGCCGGTGGCGTTGATGGTCGTGTCGGTGCTCAAAGGGATCGCGAGCTACGGCCAGACCTATCTGATGATCTACGTCGGGAGTCGCGTTGTAACCGACATCCGCCAACGTCTCTTCAGCCATCTGATGCGCCTGCCGGTCGGCTTCCACCTGAAGAATCCCTCCAGCCGGATGCTGTCCCGCGTCATCAACGACACGAACTGGATTCACAATGCCGTATCCGGCGTGCTCAAGGATCTTTTCCAGCAAAGCCTGACGTTTCTCGTCCTGTTCGGCGTAGTGTTCTATCAGAACTGGCAGTTAACCCTGCTGTCGAGCGTCGCGATCCCGTTGTCGGTCTATCCGATGGTCCGGTTCGGCAACCGGCTTCGCCGGATCGCCACGACCGGTCAGGAACGGACGGCCGACATGACCACGGCCTTGCAGGAGACGCTGACCGGCATCCGCATTGTGAAGGGCTTTACGCAGGAGTCGGCTGAAGACCGGCGTTTTGCGTGGCACAACGAGGCGTACTTCCGCACTTTGATGAAATCGACGCAGGTCGCCGCCATCACGTCGCCCGTGCTCGAAGCGGTCGGGGTCATCGGGGTGGCGGGAATCATCTGGTACGGGGGCTCGCAGGTCATTCGAGGGACAATGACCCCCGGCACTTTCTTTTCCTTTCTCACTGCAATGTTCCTGATGTACAACCCCATCAAACGCCTGGCTGCGGCCAACAATACCATCCAGCAGGCGCTGGCGGCCGCCGAGCGAGTCTTCACCGTGTTGGATGTGCCGACCGAGGCCGCGCTGGATACGGGCACGCGCGGGCTCGGCGGCGTGCGGTCCACGATCGAGCTGCGAAAGGTCTCGTTCCGGTACGAAGGGAGCGAGACGCCGGCCTTGCAGGACATTTCGCTGACGGTCAAGACCGGTGAGGTGCTGGCCATTGTGGGGAGCAGCGGCGCCGGCAAGACCACGCTCGTGAACCTGATCCCGCGATTTTACGACCCGACGGCGGGAGCGATCCTCATCGACGGCGTGGACCTCCGCGAGATCCGCCTGCCGGCCATCCGGCGGCAGATGGGCATCGTCTCGCAGGAGACCCTGCTGTTCGACGACACGGTGCGGAACAACGTCGCGTACGGCAAGGATGAAGTGAACGAGGAAGCCATCACGGATGCGGCGAAGGCGGCGTACGCGCACGAGTTCATCATGCGCCTGCCGAACGGGTACGCCACGCTCATCGGCGAGAACGGGGTCAAGCTCTCGGGCGGAGAGCGGCAGCGTTTGGCCATCGCGCGGGCCCTGCTGCGCAATCCCCCGATCCTTATCCTCGACGAAGCCACATCCTCGCTCGACACGGAATCCGAGCGTATGGTGCAGATGGCGCTGGTCAACCTGATGAAGGGCCGGACGACGTTCGTGATCGCCCACCGGCTTTCCACGGTCCAGCGGGCGGACCGGATCGCGGTGCTGGCCGGAGGCCGTCTCGTGGACATCGGCCGACACGAAGAACTGCTGGCGAAGGCGGGTGTCTACCAGCGGCTGTATCAGATGCAGTTCCATGATGACTGTGGGGAGGACGCGCCGGCATGACGTTCGTGAACCGGTTGAAGCAATGGCTGATCCCCCCGGTGGGCTATCTCACGATCCGCGCGCTCGGTCGGACGCTGCGTCTCCGGACGCTGCACGCCGACCGCGTCCAAGCATTCTGGAAGGCGGGCCGCCCTGTGATTATCGCATTCTGGCATTGCCGGCAGATCATGATGCCCCTGTGCTACGGCGGATCCCGGCTCTCCATCCTGATCAGCGAGCATCGAGACGGCGAGCTGATCCATCGCGTCGTGCGCCGGTTCGGCTTCGACACCGTGCGCGGCTCCACCACGCGCGGCGGCGCGCGGGCACTCCGGCAGATGGTGCGGTTGGGCCGGTCCGGCGCCGATCTGGCGGTCACACCAGACGGTCCCCGAGGACCCCGGTGCGTCGCGCAGGCCGGTGTGGTGGAACTGGCGAAGCTGACGGGGCTGCCGATCATCCCCCTGACTTTTGCCGCCTCAAAAAAAAACTCTTCCGCAGCTGGGACCGCTTCGAAGTCCCGTTGCCGTTCAGCCGGGCCTGCTTCATGTGGGGTGCGCCGATCAGCGTACAGGCCGACGCCGACCGCACGCAGCTTGAGGCGAAACGGGTGGAAGTGGAGGCGGCGCTCAACAAGCTCGGCGATGAGGCGGATCGCGCCGTAAGCGGATGAGCGCCGGTTCGGACAGTGAAGAGCGCCGCATGTTCGGCCTGTACAATCTGCTCCTCATTCTCGTTTCGCCGTTCGTTCTGGCTCTGCTGCTGGCCAAGAAGCGATGTCGCCCGGGCCTGCGGCAACGCCTGGGATGGAGGCGTCCGGCTCCGGAGTGGGGCGACGGCCGGACAATCTGGGTACACGCCGTCTCGATGGGCGAGGCGACGGCGGCCGTCCCGCTGATCCAGCAATTGAAGATGCGCTATCCGGATTCCCGGATCGTAGTGTCGACCGTGACCGAGACCGGTCGGGAGACGATTCAGAAGAAGCTGGAAGGGCAGGCCGAGCACCTCTACTTCCCGCTGGATTTCCCCTGGGCGGTCCGGTCGGTGTTGGATGCAGTGCGCCCCCGCCTGATCATCATCGTCGAAACGGAATTGTGGCCGAACTTCCTGCGCGAGGCGGCGGCGCGCGGCATCCCGGTGGTCCTCGCGAACGGCCGTCTCTCGACCGAGTCCTTCGCCGGCTATCTCCGGCTCCGTCCGTTCTTCCGCCGTGTCCTGGCGGCGGTCACCGTCTGTTCCATGCAGACCGATCGGGACGTGGACCGGATCGTCCAACTGGGAGCGGCCCCGGAGCGGGTCGTGCGGACCGGCAATCTCAAGTACGATCAGGGCGCCGCGTTGACGCAGGCGGCGCCCGGACGGATGTCCAAACGCGAGCTGCGCGTGGCGGAGGGCGAGGACCTGTTCGTGGCGGGCAGCACGCATCCGGGAGAGGAAGAAGCGGTGCTGGACTGCTACCGCCGCCTGCTCGCTGTCGTCCCTTCGCTAGTGCTGGTGCTTGCGCCGAGGCATATCGAGCGGGCGGACGCGGTATGCGCGGCGGCGCGTCTGTGCGGGTTCGATGTGCTCCGGCGCACGCGGCTGGCCGAATCGGCCGGCCCGCGCGTGATCGTCCTGGATACGCGCGGCGAGTTGGCGGCGCTGTATCGGGAGGCGACGCTGGTTTTCGTGGGGGGCAGCCTGGTCGATGTGGGCGGACACAACCCCCTGGAGCCGGCGGCCTGGGGCAAACCCGTCGTCTTCGGTCCCCATATGGACCACTTCGCCGAAGCGGCGGAGCAGTTCCTCCGCCAGGGAGCCGGGATCCAAGTGCGCGACGCCGACGAGATGGCCGATGTCATGACGGCTCTGCTGAAAGACCGAGCGAAGCTGGAAGAGAGAGGGAAAGCCGCCTATCAGCTCGTGCTGGAGAATCAGGGCGCGGTGGCGCGGACCGTGGCCTTGATCGCGCGGGTTCTGGACTAGAAGCCGTGGAACACATGCTCTCAATTGAAGATTCGTCTCCATTAGGATGGACACTTGCTCCGTTAATCCCGCTGGCGTCCATGTACGGCCTCGCGATGAAGGCGCGGTCGGCGCTTTACGCACGCGGACTGCTGACACAACACTTTTTGCCCTGCCGCGTCATTAGTATCGGTAATCTGACGGTAGGGGGCACCGGCAAGACGCCGGTGGTGATCGCGCTGGCCTCGGCGCTGCGGGCGCGTGGCCGCAAGGTCGGAGTCGTCAGCCGGGGCTACAAGCGGCGTAGCGCCGACACGATCGTAGAGGTTTCCGATGGGCAATCGATACCGGGCAATCCAAGCGACGCGGGCGATGAGCCGTTTCTGATCGCGCAACGGTGCCCGGGCGTGCCGGTGGCGGTTGGGGCCGATCGCCCGTCGGCGGGGCGGCATCTGATCGAGCGCCACCACATCGATACGCTGATCATGGACGACGGCTATCAGCACCTGGCTTTGCGGCGGGATACGAATATCCTGGTCCTGGATGCGGGCGCGCCGTTCGGCAACGGCTATCTGCTGCCGAGAGGACGCCTGCGCGAACCGCTCTCGGCCATGGCGCGGGCCACGGCGGTGCTCGTGACGCGCGCCTCGCAGGGAGGGCGGCTGGATGAGATCAAGGCGCGTGTCCGCGCGGCGGCGTCGGCGGTGCCGGTCTGGGTGACGGACTTTGCGCCAAGCGCGGTCATGCGGGTCGGTGGGACAGTCGCGGTCGAGCCGTCCGTGCTGAAAGGCGAGCAGGTGCTCGCCGTGAGCGGGATCGGGTATCCTGAGTCGTTCCGACAGTTACTGGTCACCGCCGGGGCGACGGTCGCGAAGCATTGCGTCTTTCCCGACCATCACGCATACTCTCGGGAGGACGTGCAGAGGGTCCGACAGGCTGCGGAGCGGGCGGGCGCAGGGCGGATCGTGACGACCGAGAAGGATGCGGTGAAGCTGGCGCAGCTCGATGAGGTGACGAAACAAGAAGTGCAGATCTGGGCGGTGCGGATCGAATTGACATGGCACGAAGGATTTGACGAATGGACGCGGGTCGTTTTAAACGGCTGACCAGGCCGGGGGCGGTCAAGCGCATTCTGGTCCGGAGCACGAACTGGATCGGCGACGCGGTGCTGGCGACGCCGGCGCTCGCGGCCCTGCGTGCGGGCTTTCCGCAGGCGAAGATCACCCTGCTGGCGAAGCCCGCGGTCGCCGAGCTGTTGCAATGCCACCCGGCCATCGATGACATCGCGCTGTACCGTGATCCGGGGCCGCACGCCGGCCTCGGCGGCAAACTGTCTCTGGCGATCCAGTTGAACCGCGGGCGCTATGACTTGGCGGTGCTGTTTCAGAACGCGTTCGAAGCCGCGGCCATCACGGCACTGGCCGGCATCCCCAACCGTTATGGGTACGCCACCGACGGGCGTTCGTTGCTGCTGACCCATCGGGTTCCGCTGACGCCGAAGATCCGGCGCAAACACCAAGTAGAGTACTATCTGGAGTTGCTCAAGCCGCTGAACATGCCGGTCGAGCCTGCGGCTCCGACGCTCCGGACGATACCGGGAGAAGATGCGGCGGCGGCGGAACATCTGCGGGCGTTCGGCGTCAAGCCCGATCGGGTCGTGATCGGTCTCAACCCCGGTTCTGTGTACGGCTCGGCCAAACGCTGGCTCCCGGAGCGGTTTGCCCAGGTGGCGGACCGCCTGGCGGCCGAGCACGAGGCCTGCGTGCTGATTTTCGGCGGCAAGGGCGAGGAAGAGTTGGGAACCACTATCGCCGGGATGATGACGGCGCCCACCATCGTCTTTTCCGGCCGGACGACGGTGCGGCAGTTGATGGCCTTGATCAAACGGTGCCGGCTGTTCATCACGAACGACACGGGCCCCATGCACATTGCGGCGGCGTTCGGCGTGCCGCTGGTGGCGATTTTCGGGCCGACCAATCCGGCGACGACGGCGCCGTACGGTCCCGGCCATGAGCTGGTCCGGCACCCTGTCGAGTGCTCGCCCTGTCTGCTGAGGGAATGCCCCATAGACCACCGCTGCATGCAGTGGATCGGAGCGGACGTCGTTCATACAGCGGCCAGGCGGCAGCTCGGCATGCGCCATGCGGAGCAGAAAACACAGCCTGCCGAAGACGGCGGCAAGGCGCCGGTGGTCTATCTAGATCGGGACGGAACGCTCAATTTCGATCCCGGCTATCTCAATCAGCCGGATCGGCTCCAGCTCCTGCCGGGCGTCGGGCAGGCCGTGGCGCGCCTGAACCGGGCCGGCTTCAAGGCGGTGGTGCTGTCCAACCAGTCGGGAGTGGCACGGGGGCTTATCACGCAGGAGCAGCTGGACGCGGTTCATCTGAGATTGCGCGAGCTGCTGGCCGAAGACGGTGCGAGGCTCGACGGGATCTTTATCTGCCCGCACCATCCGGAAGACGCCTGCGCCTGCCGCAAGCCCGCGCCCGGTCTGGTCCTGCGCGCGCAACAGGAACTGGGCCTTGCGCCCGACCGTGCGATCGTGATCGGAGACAAGGCCAGCGACGTGCAACTGGCCCGGAACATCGGCGCGACGGCGGTCTTTGTGGCGAGCGGGCATCGTCCGGAGGAAGAACAGGCGCGCATGATGGACCAGAACCTCGTTCCCGACTGCACGGCCTGCGATCTGGCCGGGGCGGTGAAATGGATTCTGGAGAAGGAGAACGTGCTTGTTCTGGAATGACGTCCGCCGGCTACTGATCATCAAGCCCAGCTCGCTGGGCGATGTCGTGCACGCGCTGCCGACCCTGGCGGCCTTGCGGCGGCAGTTCCCGTCGACAAGGCTCACTTGGCTGGTGAAGCGGGAATGGGCGGACGTGCTGGAGGGCAATCCCGATCTCGACGACGTGTTGGCGCTGGATCTGTCGGTAAAGGGATGGCCTACGGCGATGCGGGCGGTCCGTTCGGGACGTTTCGATCTGGTGGTGGACCTGCAAGGCCTTCTGCGAAGCGCAATGTTGGGATGGCTGTCTGGAAGCCCGGCCCGCGTCGGGTTCGCGAACGGTCGGGAGGGCAGTCCCTGGCTCTACACCCATCGCGTGCCTGTGCCCGACATGTCTATGCATGCGGTGGACCGCTACCTGCTGATTGCGCGATTCCTAGGGGCTGGACCGGAGAAGCCGCGCCCGTCGGCGTTTCATCTCCCGCAGGAGTCTGCGGCCGAGGCCCGGGTCGAGGCGCTCCTGGCGGCCGCGGGCGTCCAGGCGGGCACGATGCTGGCGGCGCTGAACCCTTCGGCGCGGTGGACGACGAAACAGTGGCCGATCGAATCCTTTGCGGCCGTCGGTGACTGGCTCCAGCGGCAAGGCGTGCGGGTGGTGGTGATCGGCGGCCGCGAGGAGCGCCCGGCCGGGGAAGCGGTGATGCGGGCCATGCATGGCGCGCCGATCGATCTTGCGGGGAAGACCACGTTGAAGGAGCTGATCGCGCTGCTGCGGCGGGTGCGGGTCTTCATCACGAACGACTCAGGTCCGATGCACCTGGCCGCGGCCGTCGGCACGCCCGTCATCGCCCTGTTCGGGCCGACCGATCCGGCCAGGACCGGACCCTACGGCGACGGCCATACCATCCTGCGCAGCGGCGTACCCTGCAGCCCCTGCTTCAGCCGGCGTTGCGCGAACGCGGTGAAACTGGAGTGCTTGACCACCATAGGGCCTCAAGCGGTGATTGAATCAGCGGCGAAACTACTGAAAGGGGAAGAACTATGCCCATCGACAAGGAACTGCTAGCGATCCTGGCTTGCCCCAAGTGCAAGGGCGACATAAAGCTGACCGACAAGGGCGACGGGCTCGTCTGCCATGCGTGCAAACTGATGTATCCGATCAAGGACGATATTCCTGTCATGCTGATCGATGAGGCCGTGAAGCTCGCGTGAATATCCTGCTCGTCAGACCTGACGGCATTGGGGATGAGATTCTCTCGCTCCCCGTGGCGACGGAACTGCGCCGCGCGATGCCGACTGGACGCTTGAGCTTTCTCTCCAGCGCTTACGCCGCGCCGGTCCTGGCGCACCATCCGGACCTCGATGAGGTGCTGACCGTGACAGGGCAGGAGTCCCTTGGGGAACTCGTTCGACTGTTTCGCCGGAACGTGGATGCAGCGATTTTTCTCAAACCCTTCCGCCGGCTCATGACAGCGGCTTGGCTGGCGCGCGTGCCGCTGCGCGTCGGCACGGGGTACCGCTGGTATTCTTTCCTGCTCAACCGGCGGGTCTACGAGCACCGAAGCGATTTTGCCCGCCATGAGAGTGCGTACAACCTGGGGCTGCTCCGCGGGTTGGGACTTGCGCCCGGCGAAGCCGCACTGCCGCGGCTGGTGGTGACGGCCGAGGAGCGGACGTGGTCGAAAGGGTTCCTGGGCGAGTCTCACAGGCTTCGCGTCTTGGTCCATCCCGGCGGGTTCTCCAGCCGCCTCTGGAAGCCGGTTCACTACCGGGACCTGGTCTTGCGTCTCGCGGGCGAGGGGCGCGAAGTCGTGTTGACGGGCAGTGCGGCGGAGCGGGACAAATTTCGGGCCGAGACGCAGGCCTCCGAGTGGCCGGTCGGCGTGAGAGACTTGATGGGAGGGCTGACGCTCCGGAAATTGATGGCGGTGATTGCCGAAAGTCATGCGGTGGTGTCCCTCGCCACCGGGCCGATGCATCTCGCCGCAGCGCTCGGGATTCCGACGGTGAGCATTTTCGACCCGCGCCGGAACAATTCGCCGACCCGCTGGCAGCCGCTGGGGACGGGCATTGTGCTGCGACCCGACGTGCCGACCTGTGAGAAGTGCATCTACGAGGCCTGCCCCTACTGGGACTGTCTGGATCGGATCACCGTGGAAACGGTGGCCGAGCGTGTCACGCAGGTACTGGCACGTGCGCTGCCCATGCAGGTGGCCGATGTCTAAGCTGTCGGCCTATGTCCTCACCTTCAACGAGGAGGGGAAAGTCCGGGAGGCTCTTGAGAGCCTCAAGTGGGCCGACGAGATCGTGGTCCTGGACTCCCACAGCACCGACCGGACGGAACAGATCTGCCGGGAGTATACCGATAAAGTCTATCAATGCGACTTTGCGGGGTTCGGCAAGCTCCGCAACCGCGCGCTGGAGTTGGTGACGCACGATTGGGTGCTGAGCCTCGACGCCGACGAGCGCGTGACGGATGAACTGCGCGAGGAAATCCGTGCCGAGCTCGCGCGCGGGCCGCGAGCCGATGCCTTCTTCGTTCCACGCAAGAGTCTGTTTCTGGGCCGGTGGATCCGCCACTGCGGCTGGTACCCGGACTACCGGCAGCCACAGTTCTTCAACAAACACAAGCTCCGGTACCGGGACGATCTCGTGCATGAAGGTTTCGACGCGACGGGCCGCGTTGATTACCTGCGCGGCCATGTCCTGCAGGTCCCTTTTCGTAATCTTGGCGAGTATCTGCGGAAGATGAGCCGGTATTCGACGCTGATAGCGCAACAGATGGCCGACCGGGGACGGCGGTTCCACGCGCATCAATTGGTAACGCACCCGGTCTTCACATTCATCAAGATGTACGGGCTGCGACAGGGATTTCGCGACGGGATGCCGGGCTTGATCCTGTCGCTGCTGTACGCGTATTACACGTTCGTCAAGTACGCCAAGCTCTGGGAGCGATGCCGGGCGACGGCATGAGAGGAGGCAGGGAGCGATGAAAGGCGTGATTCTCGCCGGAGGACTCGGCACGCGGCTCTACCCGCTGACCAAGGTGACGAACAAGCACCTGCTGCCCGTCTATGACAAGCCAATGATCTACTATCCGATCCAGACGCTCGTGAATGCCGGCATCCGCGACATCCTGCTAGTCACCGGCGGGAACAGCGCGGGCGATTTCCTGCGGCTGCTGGGTAACGGGCAGGAATTCGGGCTACAACACCTCAACTACACCTATCAGGAAGGAGAAGGCGGCATCGCGGCCGCCTTGATCCTGGCGGAGTTCTTCGCCAACCGCGAACCAATCTGCGTGGTGCTGGGAGACAACATCATCGAGCGAAACATCGCTTCGATCGTTCGCGCCTTTCAGGAGCAGGGCCGGGGGGCCAAGATTGTGCTGAAGGAAGTCAAAGACCCACAACGCTTCGGCGTGCCGGTATTCGAACGGGACCGTCTGGTCAAAATCGAGGAAAAACCGAAAGAGCCGAAATCGCCGTATGCCGTGACCGGCATTTACTGTTTTGACCATCAGGTCTTTGATATCATCCGCACCCTCAAGCCCTCGGCGCGCGGCGAATTGGAGATTACCGATGTGAACAACGTCTATATCGAGCGGAATCAGATGACATGGAGTGTCCTGGATGGCTGGTGGACCGATGCGGGAACGTTCGAATCCCTCATGAGCGCCGCCAATCTGGTGACCCAGACAGGCGCCAACAAGATGGAAGGGGCGACATGATCCAAGGCGTGAAGATCAAGGAGCGCAAGCTCATTCCGGACGATCGTGGTTTTTTGATGGAAATCCTCCGCTGCGATGAAGAAATGTATGAGCGTTTCGGGCAACTCTATATCACCGGATGCAAGCGCGGGGTCGTGAAGGGATGGCATTACCACAAAGAACAGACCGATCATTTCGCCTGCGTCTTTGGGCGGGCCATGGTGGTGCTCTACGACAACCGGCCGGGATCTCCAACCCATGGCGAAGTACAGGAGGTCATCCTCGAAGCGCCTCCCTGCGACGGGCACGCGCCGGTGGTGTTGAAAATTCCTCCCTTGGTCCTGCACGGCTTCTTTGCTTTGGATTGTGAGGAGGCGCGTATTGTGAACGTGCCCACGATTCCGTATCGCTACAAGGATCCCGATGAGTTCCGGCATCCTTGGAACAGCGTAGAGATTCCTTACCGGTGGCCGAGCTATGTGACGCGGGGAGGATGAGTGACGCAATGGCACCAGGAGAGGTAGGCACATTCAACGAGTTGCCCGGACATATTAAGCCCGGCGACGTGGTCCTTGACGTAGGCGGAGGCATCAAGCCGCTGAGCCGGGCCAATTACGTGCTCGACTTTCTCTCGTGGGCGCAGCGCGGGCATCTGCAGCCCTGGCTCCCCGAAGTTTGGCCCACGCCGCATTTCTCCAAAGAGACCTGGGTGCAGTGGGATCTGTGTTCGCGGGAACCCTGGCCGTTCAAAGACAAGCAGTTCGACTTCGTGCTCTGCAAGGGCACCCTGGAAGACCTGCGCGATCCCGTCTGGGTCTGCCAGGAAATGATGCGTGTCGGCCGGCGTGGCTATTTCGAGACCCCCAATCGGATCATCGAAAGTATGCCCGGGATCGAGCGCAGCCGCTACTGCGGCTATTCCCATCACCACTGGCTATGTGAGCTGACGGCGGACGGGATTGAGTTCACCTTCAAGCATACGCAGCTCCATGGCTACAGCCGGTTTCACCTGACCGTGGGTCCTGATTGGAACCGATCGCATCAGAACCATCATTGGGCCGAAATCTTCGATCCGGTTCATCAGCTCTTGGCCGTGATCAATCGGTGGTTCCGCGAGATCAATCCCAAGTACGCCACGATAGGATTGTTTTGGAGCGACTCGTTCCACTGTCGGGAGAACGTGCTGGTCGACAAGGGCGACGTCGAAGCCAACTTCATGGCGTTCAAGGAGCGGTGCCGCAGTCTTGACGATTTATGGGTGTGGAAACGGACATGGTACGGAAAAAGAATCCGCCGGTAGCCGCAAGCCCTCCGTCCCTTCGGAGAATTCTGGTCACTGGTGCAGCGGGGTTCATCGGATCGCACTTCGTACGGCTGCTGCTGCAGCGGCCGGAGGCGCGGGTGGTCAATCTGGACGCGCTCCGCTACTCCGGCAATCTGGACAATCTCCGCGACCTTGACGGGCACCAGCGCTACACGTTCGTCCACGGGGACATCTGCGACACGGACCTCGTGGGCCGCGTCGTGCGCGAGCATCGCGTCGATGCCATCGTGAACTTTGCGGCCGAGACGCATGTGGACCGCTCGATCGTGGAACCGGGCGGGTTCGTCCTGACCGACGTGGTCGGGACGGCGGTGCTGTTGGAAGCGGCCCGGGCCGCCGGCATCAAGCGGTTTCTCCAAGTCAGCACGGACGAGGTTTACGGCGACGTCCAGACCGGCCGCTCATCGGAGTCCGATCCGCTGGCTCCGCGCAGCCCGTACTCTGCCAGCAAGGCGGCCGGCGATCTGCTAGTCCTCAGTTATTTTGCCACGTACTGCATGCCGGTCCTGATCACCCGCGGCAGCAACACGTTCGGCCCCAACCAGTATCCGGAAAAATTCATTCCGTTGTTCGTGACGAACGCCCTAGAGAATCAATCGCTCCCACTCTATGGGGATGGGCTTCAACAGCGCGATTGGCTCTATGTCCGGGATCACTGCGAAGCCATCGCGCTCGTGCTGGAGAAGGGCGAGCCCGGTCAGGTATACAACGTCGGCACCGGAGAGGAGCGGCCGAACCTCGAAGTGGCCGAGATGATCCTGAAGCTGCTGGGCAAGCCGCGGTCTCTACTGCGGCACGTGACGGACAGGCTCGGCCACGATCGGCGGTATGCCCTCAACTGCAAGAAGATCGCGAAGCTAGGCTGGAAACCGCGCGGGGATTTCCGAGAAGCTCTGAAGGAGACGGTCAGCTGGTACCGCAACAACAGCTGGTGGTGGCAGAAGATCAAATCCGGAGAGTTTCGGACCTACTACGAACGGGTCTATGGGGCGCGTCTGAGCGGGACACCGTGACATGCGCATCCTCGTGACCGGGGCGAAGGGCCAGCTCGGGCAGGAACTCCAACGAGTCCTGCAGGCCGAGGAAGTGATCGCGACGGATCAACCGGAATATGCGCTGACGGACCCGACGCTCGGAGAGAAGATCGCCGCGCAACGGCCCGCTCTCGTGATTCATGCCGCCGCCTATACCGATGTGGACGGGTGCGAGCGAAACCCTGACATGGCGGTTCAGATCAATGCAATCGGCACCCGTTATGTGGCAGAGGGAGCGGCCAAGGCCGGCGCCAAGCTCCTGTATCTCTCCACCGATTATGTTTTCGATGGCCAGAAGACCGTGCCCTATACCGAGCGCGATCCTGTGAATCCGCTCAGTGTCTACGGCCGCTCCAAATTAGCGGGGGAAGAGGAAGCGTTGAAAAGCTGCCGCAAGACGCTGGTGCTACGGACTTCCTGGCTGTACGGCGTACACGGAAAGAATTTCGTGAAGACCATTCTGAGTCTGGCCGTCACGCAGCCGGAGATCCGCGTTGTGGACGACCAGCGTGGAAGCCCGACGTATGCGCGCCACCTCGCGCACGTGATCGCCAGGTTGATCCGATCGGATGTGACGGGAGTGATGCATGCCGGCGGAGAAGGAGAATGTTCCCGGTACAAATTCGCGAGGGCCATCCTCCAGGAGGCAGGACGTGAATGTCGGATCGTGCCGATTTCTACCGCCGAGTCTACGCGTCTTGCCCGGCGACCGCCCTATTCCGCCCTCGCGACGGCTCTCTTGCATCAATACGGATTGAGTCTCCCGCCTTGGCGAGAGGGAGTCAAACAGTTCCTGGCCGACCAGCATGCGCATTAAAAGTCTCCTCCGCCGTTTCGCTTCCAGAATGCTCCACCGATCGCCGTGGGCGGTGCGCAAGGACCTGGCCTTTTTCACGAAATTCAACGAACAGTATGCCGCCTATCAAATTGGAGACTGGACCTACGGGACACCCAACATTATCTGGGGAGATGAAGGCGCGACGGTCCGTATCGGGCGGTTCTGTTCGTTCGCATCCGGTGTGATGATTCTTATGGGAAGCGAGCACCGCATCGATTGGGTCTCCACCTATCCGTTCAATGTTCTATTTGAGCGTGCCAAGAGTTTGCCGTTGCCTTCTCGCACAAAGGGAGACGTCATCGTCGGGCATGACGTGTGGTTCGGCACAGATGCCTTGATCCTATCCGGCGTCACGATCGGCAATGGGGCGGTCATTGGTGCGAGGAGCGTGGTGACCAGGGATGTGGCCCCTTATTCTATTGTTGTGGGAATGCCGGCCCGGCATCTCCGATTCCGATTCGATGCGGCCACGATCGAGGCGTTGCAAACGATTGCCTGGTGGGATTGGCCCTTGCCCAAGATCGAGGAGGCCCTGCCGTTGCTTATGTCTTCGGATATGAAGGCTTTTATCGAACGATATGGAGCGGGTCACGCGCATGGAGCTTAGCGCATGAAGGTCAGTGGCTTCACCTTTTGCCGTAACGCGGTGCGCTATGACTATCCGGTCGTGGAGTCCATCCGGTCCATCCTGCCGATCGTCGACGAGTTCATCGTCAATGTGGGTTGCTGTGAGGACGGCACGCTGGAGATGATCCGGTCCATCGGCGATCCCAAGATCCGGATCGTCGAATCGGTATGGGATGAAACCTTGCGGAAAGACGGACTGATCTATTCGCAACAGACGAACACCGCGCTGGCGTCCTGCTCGGGAGACTGGGCGTTCTACCTCCAGGCCGATGAGGTCATTCATGAGGAAGATCTGCCCGCAATTGTCCAAGCCATGCAGACTCACCTCCGCAATCCGGACGTCAAGGGTTTGATGTTCCGGTACCTGCACTTCGTCGGGGACTACTGGTCCACCAATCCATGGTTCTATCACAAGGCGGTCCGCATCATCCGGAACAATGGGGATGTGGAGTCCTGCGGCGATGCGGTCGGCTTTCACTTCAAGGCCACTGGACAATACCTGCAGAGCGGGCCCCGCGAATGGCTGGCGTCTTCAGGGGCCCGCGTCTTCCACTACGGGTGGGTCAAAGCACCGAAGACCATGCTGGCCAAAAAGCAGGAGCAGACCAAGGTCTATCACGGAGACGTCCCGCCGCCCTCGGAAGCGAAGCTGTATACGCAGGCCACGTTCGAGTTCGAGGATTACGAGATTCTGAAGGAGTTTCGCGGCAGCCATCCCCGCGTGATGCGCGAGCGCGTCGGGCAGTCTCAGATCCTCAAACCGAGACGCAATCGCTGGTTGCGGCCGGCGTTCTACCGGGCAATCCTCCGGCGGGGATTCAGGGGCTAGAGAAGCGAAGAGGGCATTCCAGGTGAAACGGTTGCCGTTTTGGAAGAGACCGTACTTCGCACGCCGCATCTTGGATATCGGCGCTGGACACAACCCGTTCCAAGGGGTCACCCATGTGATGGATAGTGATCCCACGCAAGGGCGTCAACGTGGTTGGAATCAGCTTCTAGTGCCGAAGTCCGCAAAATTGATCGTCGGCGACGCGACGACTCTCCCGTTTCAGTCCGGCTCGTTCGATTATGTGTACGCAGCCCATGTCCTGGAGCACGTCGACTCGCCTGAGTCGGCATGTCGAGAGATCACGAGGGTGGGAGCTGCAGGATATATCGAAACTCCCAGCCCCTTGCTTGAGCAGGGCCTGGTCTTTAGCGAGACTGTTCACAAATGGTTCGTGTACTCGATACAACCCAAAGTTCTGATTTTTGAGCCGCGGACCGAGAAGACAATCGTCGAATTTTGTTCCTGTCCCGATGGACAGTTCATGCGGGAATTCTATGCCAGCGTGGAGTTTGGTGAAGCGCAACACTATTTCCGCCGAAGGGCCAAAACCACGATCTTTTACTGGAGATCTGCGTTTCAGGTCGAGGTCCGCGATCGGACGACTGATTGCACCAGAGACGGACGGCTCTGTCGGTTTAGGGGAATGAAGAGCGCGCTGCTGGCGAATTGCAATGATTTGTTCCGAGCGCCTCGCCTCGTCCGTTTCAGCAAGACGTTTCCGGATTGCAAGGGTGTCTTTCGGAAGTTTGGACATCGAACCGTATTCGTTCGATGATGCGGCGATGAACAAAGCAACGGTCGCCACCGTCACCATTACGAAGAATGAAGAGGCGAATATACGCGCTTGTCTGGAGTCCTTGAAGTGGGTAGACGAGATGATCGTCGTGGATGCCGAGAGCAAGGACCACACGGTCGAGTTGGCCAGGGCCGATACGCCCAAAGTGTTCGTGCGTGCGTGGCCGGGATACGGTCTGCAGAAGAACTTCGCCATGGATCATGCCACGGCGGACTGGATTCTGATTGTGGACGCCGACGAGCGCGTCTCGGACGGGTTACGTGAAGAAATCCAGGCGCTCATCCAAAAGCCCGGTCCGGCAGTTGCCTATCGGATTCCCAGACGGAATTTCTATTACGGGCGCTGGATTCGAGGGGCGGGCCAGTATCCCGATCTCCAACTGCGTCTCGTCCGGCGTGGGCACGGCCGGTACAACGATCTGCCAGTGCACGAACACCTCGAAGTGGACGGACCCATCGGCGACCTCGATGGGCATCTGGACCATCACACCCATCCGACGATGGCGTCCCACGAGCTGAAGATCGAGCGGTACAGCACCCTGGCGGCTGATGAGCGGATCAAAGCCGGGAAGCCGGAGTCGGCATGGTATCATCTGATTGTCAATCCTGCGTGGGCCTTTGTGAAATTTTACCTGCTCCGGCGTGGGTACCGGGATGGCTTGCCCGGGTTGATTATGTGCGGCGTTTCGGCCGCCTATTTTCTGCTCAAGTACGCGAAACTCTGGGAACGTGCGCATGTCGCGCAGAGCGGCGTTTGAACCGCATTGTTCTTTTATCCTCCTAGCCACCTAATGTATAATCAGCACCCTTGGAGAACGGAGAAAGCCTGTGCGGATCCTGTTCTTGACAGACAAACATCTTGATTATACGGCTGACCCCCTCTACATCGGTCTTTCCAGAGTACTTGGGGACGAACAGATCGTAGACTATCCGTATAAGCCGGCTTTCCATGATCCGGCGAGCCGTCCCTGGTATCTGGTCCAGCGGCCTGGTCGGCGCTTCAGCCGCGAAGAAATCCTGGATCGACTCCGGGACCGATATTTCGACTTGGTCTGCCTGGCCTCATTTCGTCAAGATTGTCTGGAAGAGTGTGCCGAGCTCTACGCCCGGGCGCCCTTCCCGTCGCTGGTCTTTGTGGATGGGGGAGACGACGCGCATATTCGCCATGACGTTCGCGGGCGCTACCCGATTCAGGGCTATTTCAAACGGGACTACGTGTGGAAGAAGGGGAATTCCCTGCGTGAGTTCTGGGATGTTCTCTGGACTTTCCACGGCGATCGCCGCTTGTTTGCCCGGACCGTCCCGCTGCCTTTGTCGCTTGTGGTGGAGGCCCTGCCGAATTTCGGATCGGTTCCCAAGGAGATCGACGTTTCGTACCGGGGGAGGGCATCTCACCCCCGGCGAGTCAAGGCGGTCGCCATCCTGTCGCGGATGGAAGAGATTCGATTCTCCGGCGGCGTGTACGCCGGCCCGGAGGATCGCCAATACAAACTGAGAGCTGGCGGACTCGAACGCTGGCGCGCGAAGGTCTTTCAAAATACGCGGGCGTCGGAGGCCGACCAGCTGAAAAAAATGGCGCCCGAGTCCTACTATCGTGAGATAGCCGCCTCGCGGGTTGCGGTCGCGCTGCGGGGCGGAGGGCGGACGGCGTCCCCCCGGTATTACGAGATTGTGGCGATGAGGACCATGCTGCTCTCGGACGTGCCGGAGGCCGTCATTCCGCATGGGTTTGAAGATCGCCGCCATGCCGTCTATTGTAAGGCCGACCTCGGCGATCTTGCGGGCTTGGTTCGACATTACCTCCATGAGGAGGCGGAACGGGAAGCCATCGTCAATGACGGCTACGCCCATCTGTTGAAATACCACACGTGTGAGCGGAGGGCGGAATATTTCCTGGAGATCTGTCAACGTGCGCTGTGATGCCGGTGATCGTTGACATTGGGTGTGGCGCGAGGAAGCTGAGCGGGGCGTTCGGGCTGGATCGGCGGAAGGAGCCGGGCGTCGACATCATCTGCGATTTTGAGCACGCGGTGCCTTTGAAGACCAACGCGGTCGATGTCGTGCATATGAGTCACATCATGGAGCATATCAGAGACCTCATTCCGTTCATGGAGGAAGTCTATCGCGTGTGCCGACCCGGGGCCGAAGTCCGCGTCATCGTCCCCTATTACACGTCGCGCGGCGCTTTTCGTGATCCCACGCACGTTCGATTCATTACCGAAGATACGTTTCAATATTTCGAATCACCGACGGACTACGGAGTCAGGACCAATTTCCGGATCGAGAAGATCGATTTCGATATGCGAAAACCGTTTCGGTACTTTCCAAAATATTTTCAGAAACGGTTCCGACGGTACCTCTGGAATGTGGTAGACAACATGTCCGTCACATTGCGTGCGGTAAAAGGATAGGACCCCTCATGCGCAAACGCATCTGCCTGATCACCCCGCCGTCCATCTTTCTGCTGGACGAGCGCGTCTTCATGACGTTGGGGATTCTTAAGGTGGCGGCCGTCCTCGAGCAGGCCGGTGTGGAGGTGGAGATGCTGGACCTCTCGGGCGTGGAAAATTACGAAGAAGTCATTCGGGACCATGCGAAGACCAGCGGCGCGACCTGCTACGGCTTGACCGCCACAACCCCGCAGATGCCGGCGGCGACAAAGATCTATCGGGCGATCCGGGCGTCCAAGACCTCGGCGCGGATCGTCCTGGGCGGGCCGCACGTGACCCTGATCCATGCCGCCTACAAGTACGAGCAAAAGCGTGGAATGTCGGGCCGCGCGGCCACGGCGTTCCGTCTGCTCGAAGAGATGTTCGACGTCCTGGTCGTCGGCGACGGCGAAATGGCGGTATTCGATGCTTTGCAGAAGAATCCTCCCAAGCTGGTGGACGGGGACGATCCGAAATCGGACCTCTTCCTCACCAACCAGAAGCTGACCGAGCTGCCGTTCCCAGCGCGGCACCTCATAGACGTGGACAGCTACAAGTACACCATCGACGGCGTACGGGCGCTCTCGATGATCGCCCAGCTCGGTTGTCCCTTCGGCTGCGGGTTCTGCGGCGGCCGGATGAGCCCGTTCCTGCGGCGGATCCGGATGCGGACGTCCGAGAACATCGTCCAGGAGATGGTCCAGCTCTACAAGACGTATGGCGTGACAGGGTTCATGCTCTACGACGACGAGCTGAACGTCAATCCCAAGATCGTGGAGTTGATGGAGCTGATCGCCAAGGCTCAGCATGACCTCGGCGTGGAGTTCCGGCTGCGCGGCTTCATCAAGGCCGAGCTGTTCACGGACCAGCAGGCGGAGGCGATGTACCGGGCGGGCTTCCGGTGGATCCTCATCGGGTTCGAGTCGGGCCACGAGCGCATTCTCACCAACATCCAGAAGAAGGCGAGCCAGGCCGAGAACACCCGCGCCATGGACATCGCTAGGCGGCATCACCTCAAGGTCAAGGCGCTGATGTCGGTCGGGCATCCCGGCGAGTCGGAAGAGACCGTCCGGGCGACCCGCGACTGGTTGCTGGCGGTCAAGCCGGCCGACTTCGACGCCACGGTCATCACGACATATCCTGGCACGCCGTATTTCGACGAGGCCATAGAGACCAAGCCGGGTGTATGGACCTATACCTATGCCAAGACCGGCGACCGGCTGCACAGTCTCGAGGTGGACTATCGCGAGGTGGCCGAGTACTACAAGGGAGTCCCCGGCGAGTACACGTCCTACGTCTATACCGACCACCTGAACGCGAAGGAACTGGTGCGGCAACGGGACTGGCTTGAGGCCGACGTCCGGACCAAGCTGGGCATCCCTTACAATGCGGGGGCCCCGGCCGTCCGGTACGAGCACTCGATGGGACAGGGCACGATCCCCGCGAACATTTTGCGATCGACCGCGACGGCCGGCCTGAAGGCCGTGTGACGGGACGGGGAGCTGAGGCGGTGACGCGATGCGGATTGCGCTTGATGTCAGTCCTCTGGCCGACAATCGGGCCGGTATCGGCACTTACATCGCGCATCTCCTGACCGCGCTCGTCCGCGTTGCTCCTGAGCACGAGTTCTTCCTGTACACCCCTCGTCCGCTACCTGCGAAAGACCGAGAGTTCTTTAGCGCCCAGCCCCATGTCAAAATTATCCAATGTCCGGTTTGGCTGATGGGGCTTCGCCCGCGATGGGACCGCGTCGATCTCTTTCACGGCTTGAACTTCAAGCTGCGCGGATGGGGGAGGCATGGAGGGGTCGTGACCATCTATGACCTGTCCGTGGACCGCCTCGGTCTCCCGTCGCGCAAGCTGTTCGGGCAGCGGCGCTCGTTCCTGCGGACGCGCCGGACGGCGCTGCGGGCCTCGCGGGTCGTCACGATCTCGGCATGTTCGGCGAAGGATATCGTTGAACTGTACGGAGTCCCGCGTGGGCGGATCGCCATCGTGAGCCCGGCCGTCGGTCCAGAATTCGCCCCGGTCGCCGACGCCGGCATGATCGCGGCGGTGAAAGCACGCTATGGGATCCATCGGGACGCGTACGTGCTGTCGTGCGGCGGTTCGGAGCCGCGGAAGAACATCGCGTTGCTGGTCGAAGCCTTTGGACGCGCGCCCTGTCTGCGGGATACGATGAATCTCGTCGTGGTCGGCGGCATGGACCACGGCGCGGAGGCGATCCGCGCGGCCGTCGGCCGCGCGGGCCTGCAACGGGCGGTCGTATTTCCTGGCCACGTGCCGCTCGATGACCTGCGGGCGCTCTATGCCGGATGCGCTTTATTCGCGTTCCCGTCGCTGTATGAGGGGTTCGGTATGCCGCCCCTTGAGGCCATGGCCTGCGGCGCGCCGGTTGTGAGCTCGAACGCATCTTCTCTGCCGGAAGTGCTCGGCGATGCGGCGTTGCTCCTAGACCCGCGCGATCCGGAGGCTTGGGCACGGGCGATGACGCGAGTCCTGGACGACGCAAATCTCCGAGAAGATCTCCAACGAAAGGGTGCTCTCCGCGTGAAAGCGTTTTCTTGGGAGCGGTCCGCCAGAGACTTGATCCAGGTCTATCGCGAGGTGTTGGCCGGATAGCAAGGCGTTTCCTTTCTGCACACCAAATATATTTCAGTTGTGCATATTTTCATCACCTGCTCCGGCTCAATTTCCTGTAGAGATTGTGTCTGCTCATTTAGAATATAAAGATGAAAGCCGTATCCTACAAGTGCGCTCAGGAATTCCGTCGGCGAAAACCCGAATGCTTTCATCCCGTCCGGCCAAAACTCCGTGATGAGTGTTAGATCACGGTGTCGTTTGATTGTATCGGCCATGCCTTCAAGAGCCACCATCTCTGCTCCCTGGATGTCCATTTTAATGACATGAACAACTTGGTCCTTGTCCTTGAAGAAATCATCCAAGCTCGTGGTCTCCACCGCAACAGATTCTCTGCCATCAAAGGAGTCGAATAATCGATGGTCTCCAGGGTTGTGTCTGGGGTCCAAATATAGTCGGGCTGGGCCTGTTTTGTTTGAAACGGCCTTTTGAACAAGAATAACGTTTTTGAAGCCATTGACCCTGATATTTTTCTCAAGCAGAGCATAGCGAGACGGCTCCGGCTCAAAGGCAAATACCTTCCCATGGCCACCTACTTTTTTGGCTGCCAGCAGCGTGTAATAGCCAACATTGGCTCCAATATCGACGACCACCATTCCACTCTCGATTAGTTTCATTAAATACGCGGTCACATCTTTTTCCCAAACACCTGTCACATATAACGTTTCGCAATGCACTCTATCTGAAAGATCCAAATACATTTCCTTGCCTTGAACGTCCGTCGACACGGTGTCGCAGATTGAAATTTTCGCAAGAGCCCTCCATTTCAGAAGCCTGTAACTTCTCGCAAGTCTCCCTAGTACGCTCATAAGATTAATCCCGAGTTTCTTTTTGAACCAGGCAGAGGATACACTCCAAGCTAGCGAAAATCGAGAGGGTATGTCTGCAATGGGATGCCCCCGAGATTCTCATTGCCAGAGCGAAAAGAGAGCACTATACTGCGCGGAAACCTAGAGGCTGAAACAATGGCGGATGTGACCGTCGTCTTGCCAGAGGTAGAGAGAGGGAACCAAGCCGGCAGCGTGCGATCGGCCTGTACGTTGATCTGGAAAGCTCAGGGTACAGGGCTTGTCCTGCTTACAGGCATGAGCTTTTTCCCTGCATTGTTTCATCTTGAAGAGTATCTGTTCTTTGCCTTGCTCGCGGTTGCTCTATGGACCGGCTGGCGGGAAGGAAGAGTGATCTGGATTCGTAGTCCGATAGACGTGCCACTCCTCCTGCTGATCGGCTGGGTGCTGTTGACGATCCCGTTCGCAACCGATCCTTCGTATAGCTTTGCCGAATGGCGCAAGCTCGTCGTCCAGGCCTTGGTGTTCTACTGGGCGCTTTTGGTGCTGCGAGTGCGGAACGATGGCTCCCTCACACGAGGAGTCTTGGTAGCGGTTGTGATTGTGACGGCAGTCCTGTGTACGTATGCGCTGGTTGATTTTGTGGAACGTGGAGGATCATGGAAAGACCGCCCTCCGCTCGCCCGCGCTCCGTCATCCGACAATAACTGGCTGAGCACCTACCTTGTGATCGCGATTCCGCTCGTGGCGTCGATGGTGGTTATCCTGCGGGCTTGGTGGCAGCGCCTCACCTCCGGCGTTGTGTTGGCTCTGGCATTTGTGGCGGAGTTCTTCGCCTATAACCGGGCCGGATGGCTTGCGCTGGTCGCTCAAGGGGTTACCTATGGGCTGTGCGCCGGACGTCGCCGCTTCGTTGTTTGGGTTTTGGGCGGTAGCGTGGCGATTGGATTGGGCCTGGTGTTGGTGTCCCAAGCTGGCTACCAGAGCACTACGGTTGATCCTGTGAATCTTAATATCAGACTTGCCGTATGGAAATTGGGCATCAAAGCCATAGCTGAGCACCCGTTCGTTGGTTTGGGGTATGGAGATTACACTTTCACCGCCATGCTTAGGGGATACTCTTTCCCATTTGGGCTTCATAACACTTTCCTGATTGTTGCAGTCGGCAGCGGGATCCCGGCTCTCGTTTTTCTGCTATGGACGCTGTTCGCGATTGCCAGGGCCTCGCTTCGGCGATGGAGAACTAGCGCCGACCAGTGGTGGGATCAGGCAGCAACCATCGGTCTTGTCATGGTGGTGATAGGGTTTACAGCCAGGAATTTTTTCGCCTATATGTTCGCGGGTAGTCTCGCCTATCTCTTCTGGATACTGGCGGCGACTGGACTGGCTGTAGAGGCAAAGGCCGACAAATGAGAGCCTTGATCACAGGCATCACCGGGCAGGACGGGTCATACCTGGCCGAGTTGCTCTTGGACAAGGGCTATGAGGTGCATGGCGTCGTCAGGCGGGTGGCGATCGAAGATCCGGAGCACCGGCTCTGGCGCATCCTGCATCTGAAGGACCGTCTCCACTTGCATGCCGCCTCTCTGGAGAGCCTGCCCAGCATCTACCGGGTGTTCCAGGCGGTCAAGCCGGATGAGTGCTACCATCTTGCCGCCCAGAGCTTCGTCGCCTATTCGTTTGAGGACGAGTTTTCCACGCTCAACGCGAACATCAACGGCACGCACCACGTGCTGGCCGCATTGCGTGATTGCACGCCGGAATGCCGATTCTATTTCGCCGCCTCGAGTGAGATGTTCGGCAAGGTAGAAGAGGTGCCACAGACAGAGCAGACGCCCTTCCACCCCCGGTCCGCCTACGGAATTTCGAAGGTGGCCGGCTTTCATCTGACGCGGAACTATCGGGAAGCCTATGGCATCCGAGCAGCATGCGGCATCCTGTACAATCACGAGTCTCCGCGCCGCGGGTTTGAGTTTGTCACGCGGAAAATCACCTCCCATGTTGCGCGGATCAAGCTCGGTCTGGCCAAGGAAGTGCGCCTCGGCAATCTTGATGCGCGCCGCGACTGGGGCCATGCGCGCGAATACGTGCGGGCTATGTGGCTCATGCTGCAGCAGGATGAGCCGGAGGACTACGTCATTGCTACCGGCGAGCAGCATACGGTGCGGGAATTCGCCGAGATCGCGTTCGCGCACCTCGGGCTCGACTATCACGACCACGTGGTAGTGGATCCCCAGTTTCTGAGGCCGGCGGACGTGGAGACCTTGCTGGGCAACGCTTCCAAGGCCAAAAAGAAGCTGGGCTGGACGTACGGGGTCACGTTCAAAGAACTGGCTCGGGAAATGGTGGAGACGGACCTGGCCCGCCTCCAAGGCCGTGCGCATCCCTGATGCTCGCGCGGACTCCCGACCGGATTCTGGTCATCAAACTGCGGTACGTCGGGGATGTACTCCTGGCGACGCCGGTCGTGAGCCGGCTGCGGGAAGCCTTTCCCAAGGCGCACCTGGCCATACTGGTGAATCCCTGCACCGACGACGTTGTGCGGGACTACCCGGCGCTTGACGAGGTGTTGGTTCTGGAGCGCGGCAACCTCGCCTGGCAGTGGCGCTTTGTACAGGACCTTCGCCGGCGGCGGTTTGATCTGGTGATCGATCTGACCGACGGGGATCGGTCCGCGCTGCTGAGTTGGCTCTCCGGCGCGCCGGTCCGCCTCGGCTACAACAGCGAAGCCCGCTGGCGCGGCGTCCTCTATACGCAGGTCGTGGCCGCCGACCGGTTCGGAATGCACACCGTGCGGTATCACTTGCAAGCGATGGAAGCGTTAGGCTTGGCCGGCCCGCCCCCCGCGCCGATTCTTACCGTTGCCACGGAGGCGCGGCGGGACGCGGATCGTCTGCTGCGTGAGGCAGGCGTGGACGGGGCGCGGCCGCTGGTCTGTCTGCATCCGGGCGCGCGGTGGTGGTTCAAGGCTTGGCCGGCCGAGCGCTATGCGGCGCTTGCCGACTTGATCCAGACCGAGACCACAGCTCAGGCACTCTTCCTCGGCGGAGGCCAGGAGCGAAGCCTCTCAAGTCTGATCGCTGGCGGGATGAAAACGTCCTTTCGCAGTCTCATCGGGAAGACGAACCTGCGGGCCCTCGCGGCGGTGCTGGAACGGGCCGTGCTGATGGTCAGCAACGACAACGGACCGATGCACATGGCGGCGGCGCTAAGGGTGCCGGTGATCGGCCTGTTCGGCCCTTCGGACCCGGCTGTGTGGGGCCCCTGGGGTGACGGGCACCGCACATTTTACAAGGGCTTGGACTGCCGGGTCTGCTTCCATCCGGATTGTTTTCGCGGCGAGCAGAACTGCATGAAGCTCATCACGCTCGATGAAGTCTGGCAGGCGGTACGAGAGAGGCTCCAGAGATGGGGAAAGTAGAAGCCGCGACCGTTCTGTTCATCCAAGGCATCACCCAGATCGGCGGCGCCGAACGCGAGCTGTTGGTGATCGTGGATCGGCTCCCGCGGTGCGGGTTCCGTCCGCTGGTTGTATGTCCGGGGACAGGACCGTTGACAGAGGAACTGGCAAAACGCGGCGTCGAGGCACACTTTGCCTCCATGCCGCCCTGGCGCAAACTTTTCGCATACCTAAAGCGGCCCACGGCGGTCCGTGCGCTCCGCGACGTGATCGCGGTGGTTCAGCCCGCGCTGCTTCACGTCAATGACATCTGGTGGGTGCCGCAGACGTTGCGTGCGGTCGCTGGAATGCGAATTCCGATCGTTGCGCACGTCCGGCAGGAAATCGAGCCTCCCAAGGTACGGCGGTATGAGCTCGACAAGACCGATCTCGTGCTTCCAATGTCCCACCAGATCCGGCAATCTTTGGAGAAAGGTGGAGTCTTGCCCGAAAGACTCAAGGTCCTCCATAGCGGGATCGATCTCAGTGCCGTTCCGGATCGCGAGGATGGCCGGACAATCCGGCGCCGGTTTGGCATCCCTGCGGAGGCGCTTGTGCTCGGCACCGTCGCGAATCTCTTTGCCCGCAAGGGCTATGACGTCATGCTCCGGGCTCTGCCGGAGGTTGTCGCGACGTTTCCGCAGGTCCATTACCTGATCGTAGGGACGGGCGATGCCGACTATGAAATGCGGTTGCGGACGATGGTGAGGGACCTGGAATTGGAGAATCGCGTGCACTTCGCCGGCTTTCAGGAGTCCGTCTATCCTTGTCTGGCGGCGATGGACCTGTACGTGCATCCGGCCCTGATGGAAGGATTCGGCATCGCGGTACTCGAGGCCATGGCCATGCGTAAGCCGGTGGTGGCGACGACGGCTGGTGGTCTGCCGGAGGTCGCGCAGGATGGTGAGACGGGAATCCTCGTCCCCCCCGGTGACCCGGACGCGTTGGCGAAAGCCGTGTCGTCGCTCCTTCCGGATTCGGCACGGTGCAGGCAACTCGGCGAAGCAGGACGGGCCCGTGTTGCCGCGCACTTCACCGTCAAGATCATGCTGGATCGGCTGATTGCAGCATATGGGTTGCTTCTGGGAGAGAAGACTGCATCCCTTTCGTCGGTGTCGTTATGATCCCTTTGTCCCGCGTCAGCCTCGTCATTCCCGTGTACAACCAGCTTGTGCACACCATGCAGTGTTTGGAGTCCATCCTGCGCCTGCCCGACAGAGGGGGCGAGATCATCGTCGTGGACAATGCCTCCACCGACGGCACGCCGGAGTACCTGAAGGGAATGGACGGCGTCACGGTCATTCGTAATGCGACCAACCTGGGATGCGCCAAGGCCTGGAACCAGGGGGTCCGAGCCGGCAAGGGCGAGGTGATCGGGATCTTGAACAACGACATCGTGGTGACGCCGGGATGGCTGCCGGCGCTGTTGCAATTTATGGAGCAGACCGGACACGGCATCGTCAGCCCCGCGATGCACACGGGGCCCCTCGATTACGAACTGGACAAATATGCTGCTGAATTCACCGAGGCTTGCCGAACGGCAACGCGGCCTGGATTGCTGGGCGCGTGTATGCTTGTGCGGCGCAATGTGTTCGACCGGATCGGGCTGTTTGATGAGGGGTTTGTCTACGGAGGATGCGAGGACGTGGATTTCCTCTGGCGGACACAACGGGCCGGCATCACCACTGGTGTGACGGGGTCGGCCTTCATCCATCATTTCGGGATGGTTACGCAGAACGCGGTGAAGCAGCAGGAATCCAAATTGTATCCGACGCAGAACCTGGCGCACTTCCGCCGTAAGTGGGGACGGACGGTGCGGGGCAACTGGTTGCAACGGCGGTGGACCAGGTTGAAAGAGAGATGGACCGAACGGTATGAGCGCTTCCGGTACGGCCACGCGCTCATCGAATGAGGAGTGCAGGGCGATCATGCGCGTATTGATCACCGGGGGCGCGGGCTTTCTGGGCAGCCATCTCTGCGATCGCCTGATCGGAATGGGCCACCAGGTGGTCTGCATTGACAACCTGGTCACGGGGTCAAGGGACAATTTGGTTCACCTTCTGAGCCATGAGCGGTTCAACTTCATCGAATACAACGTGTGCGACTATCTCTCTGTCGAGGGGACGTTGGATGCGGTCATGCACTTTGCCTCCCCCGCGAGCCCGCAGGATTATCTCGAATTCCCCATCGCCACTTTGAAGGTCGGTGCTTTGGGCACTCACAAGGCTCTGGGGCTCGCCAAGGCGAAGAACGCCCGGTTCCTCCTGGCCAGTACGTCGGAGGTCTATGGCGATCCCCTGGTCTCGCCCCAGCCGGAGTCCTACTGGGGGAACGTCAATCCGATGAGCCCGCGCGGCGTTTACGACGAGGCCAAGCGCTTCGCCGAGGCCATGACGATGGCCTACCATCGGTACCACGGGCTCGACACACGGATTGTACGCATCTTCAATACCTACGGTCCCCGGATGCGGCCCCATGACGGGCGGGTCGTCTCGAACTTCATTGTCCAGGCCCTGAAGGGCAAGCCGCTGACGATCTTCGGGACCGGCGCGCAGACCCGCAGCTTCTGCTATGTGGATGACTTGGTGGAGGGCATCACCCGCCTGTTGATGGTTCCCTCTGACCGCACGCCGGAGCAGCGAACCGACCGGCAATCCTTCCTTTATAAGGGGGAAGCGGCCGGGGAGACGATGCACGAGCCGATCAACCTCGGCAATCCGCACGAGCTGAACGTGCTGGAGATCGCGAAAAAGGTCCAGGTAATGGTCGAAAAACCGACCCAACTGGAATTCAAGCCGCTTCCCGCCGACGATCCGAAGGTCCGCTGCCCCGACATCCGGCGCGCGAAGGAACTGCTGGGATGGGAGCCGAAGGTGAGCCTCGACGAAGGGCTCAAGCGCACCATCGAGTACTTCCGGAAAAGACTGGCGTAAATCCCCTGTAAGTCCTAGCGTTTCCGCCCGTCGAGTTTTTCCTTGACTCGTTCAGCCTAGTATGTTCAAATCTTGAACGCTTGTCGGAAAATTCAGGATTCCCATGGATATTCAGGCCCAGCGCGACCTCCAGCTCCTCAATGAAGTCGAGCAGAACGCCGCCGTCACCCAGCGCTCGCTGGCAGGCAAGCTCGACGTCGCGGTCGGTCTGACCAACCTGTATCTCAAACGCCTAGCTCGCAAGGGTTACATCAAGGTCACGACGATTCCCCGCCACCGCATAAAGTACCTGCTGACCCCGCAAGGCATGGTTGAGAAATCCCGTCTGACATACCTCTACATGCAGTATTCCCTGACGTATTACCGGCAGATGCGGGAACGTCTGAAAGTCATCCTGATGGCGCGCGCCAAGGCCGGCGCCAAGCGGATCGTCATTTATGGAACAGGGGAGCTGGCCGAATTGGCCTACCTCACCCTTCGGGAGATGGACCTGACCCTCGTGGGATTTGTAGACGGCGATAAAGGAACGTTCCTCTCCTACCCCCTGTGGCCGGTTGAGACTTTGCCTAGTTGGAATTTTGATGCCGTACTGATCACCGACTTGGAAGAGGTGAAGAAGATCCAGGCCCGGATCGTACGCGCAGGGGTGCCGCGGGAGAAGATCGCAACGCTGTAGGTTCACTGGTTTTTAAAGAGCTGTTGAGGACGCTTCGGCACTAGTCGGGGCGGCCGCGGACGGGGCAATAGGCGGCGGAAGATTGTGCACACTGTAAGTGAGAGGGCGAAGCTGTGCCTAAGGCCGACGACATTGCACGATGGTATGCCATCCGGACGCGGTCGCGGCACGAAAAGCAGGTGCGGGATCGGTTGGCCGCTCAGGGGGTTGAGCAGCTGTTGCCGACCGTCATACGCCTGAACCAGTGGAAAGACCGGAAAAAGGAAGTCGAGGTGCCGCTGTTCTCTGGGTACTGTTTCGCCCGGTTCTCCTGGCAGGAGCGAATGGCCGTGCAGAAAGTTTCCGGCGTGGTGGAGGTCGTGCGTGGCGGGGACGGACCTGAACCAATCCCCGACCAAGAGATCGACGCCATTCGAAGCCTGATGACGAGCACGCTCCGCTATGATTCCCATCCGTACTTGCACGAGGGGATGATGGTTGAGGTGCGGCGGGGGCCTCTGGAAGGCGTGCGGGGCATCCTGGTGCGAAAGGAGAAGCGCCATCGGTTGGTCATCTCGGTGCACTTGATCCGACAAGCTGCCGCAGTCGAGATTGACGCTACCGACGTGGTGCCGATCTCTCATGAATTCCGTAAACAATAGGGGGTGTGATGGACTTTCAGGCGTTCAAGATCGGCTTTGACTTGCGTGACAAGAAGCGAGTGTACGAGTACTGGGATGACGTTTTCGCCAGCCAAAAGTGGGCCGAAGGCAAATATACCCAGCTCTTTGAAGAGAAGTGGGCGAAATGGAACAGCCTGCCAGCCGTGGCAACCTCCAGTTGGGCCGGCGCGGCGATGGCTTGCATGGAGTATTTCAATCTGAAGGGCAAAAAGGTCCTGTGCCCGACCAACACTTTCATGGCGACACCTTTATCGGTCGTCAAGGCCGGGGGAGAGATAATCTTCGGTGACTGCAACCGCACGGATTTGTGTCTCAGTTATGATGCAGTGACTGCTGCCGCCAAGCAGCATGATCTTGCCGCTGTGTGGTTGGTCCATATCGGCGGGCATATCGCATATGACACGCCGCGCATCGCTGAGTTCTGTCAATCAAACGGCATCATCCTGCTGGAGGACTGCGCGCACGCGCACGGGGCGTCGTGGAACGGAAAGAAGCCAGGCTCATGGGGCGATGCGGGCGTGTATTCCTTCTATGCCACGAAATCCATTTCTACAGGCGAAGGCGGCATGCTGGTTTCCAAGCACGACGGACTTATTGAATTTGCGAAGAAATACCGGAACTATGGCAAGTTCGAACACGATGTGGAAGGGCTCAATTACCGAATGTCCGAGTTCACCGCAGCGTTGGGGGTCGTTCAGGTCGATCGCATGGAGGAGATCACAGCTTGGAAGAACGAAATCGCCCAGAAGCACCTGGATCCCAAGTTCGCCAAACGGGTCCGATTTCCTGACGGGATGGTCTCGGGCTACTACAAATACATCGTGTTCGAGCCGATCGAGAAGTCCACGGGGAAAGTCTATGACAAACTCTGCCATTCCATTATGAAACGAAGCGGGACGTTCCCCAACGCCGAATGGATCGCACAGAATCATTGGTGCGTCCCGCTCTATTACAATCCTGCAGTCTAAACCCAACATAGAAGGAGATCGCTGACGATGAAGGTGCTTGTGACAGGCGGATCTGGTTTTATCGGCTCGCATGTAGTGGATAAGCTGCGTGATAAAGGCGTCGAAGTCCGGGTCTTCGACATGGTGATGCCCTCCTTTCGAGATGATATCGAGTTTTATCACGGCAGTCTGCTTGATCTCGAGGCTCTCAAGATGGCGATGAGCGGCATCGAGGCCATCTTTCATTTAGCAGCCGTGGCCGATGTGAAAGATGTGTTTGAAGATCCGCATTACTCCGAGTCCATCAATGTCAGGGGAACGATCAATGTCCTTGAAGCTGCCCGCCGCGCCAAGAGCATCAAGCGGGTCATATATGGGAGTACGACTTGGGTGTATAGCGAAGTCGCAGAACAGTATGTGGATGAACAGACACCACTGCACGCTCCCTCACACCTGTATACGGCTACGAAGATCGCATCAGAGTATTACTGCCAGTCTTACAGCAAACTGTATAACCTGCCTGTGACCATTCTGCGCTACGGCATCCCTTATGGTCCGCGCGCTCGTGATGGCGCGGTGGTTCCTATCTTCGTGAGTAAGGCCATGCGTGGCGAGCCTTTGACCATCGCTGGGGACGGCATGCAATTCAGGAAGTTCGTGTATGTCGAGGATCTGGCCGAGGGTAATGTCTTGGCTCTCAAGTCCGTAGCTAAGAACAAGATTTACAACCTGGACGGAAGCGAAAAAGTCACGATCAAGCAGATTGCCGAGACTGTTCAGAAGGTCATCGGCAACGTCAAGATCGAATACGTGCCGGCACGCCCCGGTGACTTCTCCGGCAAGGAAGTCTCCAGTCAGTTGGCCAAAACCGAGTTGGGATGGGAACCGAAAGTCAGTTTTGAAGAGGGCGTAAAACGATACGTCGAATGGTACAAGGCTCGAGTAGCCAAAGCCGACGCGGAATGGGATAGGGTGGATGATATCTTGAAATAGATTGCATTTCCCTGGAGTTGTCTGATGAAAATAAATGCTGACCAGATTCACCTGTCTCAATGGAAACGGTTCCAGTTCCACTTAAGGCGCGGGTCTGGACATCTTTGGGCATACCTCAGTAATCGGTTCATTTGGCATTTCTATCCTCGGTTGCGCCAGGTGTCGAGGTTTCCCGACCACGTGGACGTGGAGCTTTCGGCTGTGTGCGACATGACATGCCCGATGTGCTACACCATCACGGAGGAGTTCGATCAGAGCGTCAAGAAGAAGATCATGTCGTTTGATCTCTTCAAGAAAATTGTGGACGAGTGCGCCAGGTATGGATGCTATTCGATCCGGCTGAGTCTCCGAGGCGAGCCGTTTTTGAATAAGCACATTGTAGAGATGACTCGATACGCCAAGCAGGCAGGGATCAAAGAAGTGTCGACCCTCACAAACGGCCTGCGGCTCAACGCTCTTATGTTCAAGGAACTCATGGAAGCCGGTTTGGATTGGCTCACGATTTCGTTCGATGGTATGGACAAGACCTATGAAGAGATACGCGCTCCGGCGAAGTTTGAAGAAGCAGTGGAGAAGATCAAGTCATACAAACGCATCAAAGATGAAACTGGATCTGTGAAGCCCGTTATCAAGATTCAACCGGTCTGGCCATCCATCAAAGATTGTGCGCAAGAGTTTTACGATCTCTTTGAGCCTTACGTTGATCACATTGCGTCCAATCCGCTCGTGGATTATTTGCGGAAAGATGATGAGATTGAATACCTGGAGAACTTTACATGCCCGGTTCTCTATCAGCGGCTGGTCATCGGATCAGACGGGAAGATCCTGCTGTGCTCCAATGATGAGATGGGCATGCACCCGCTTGGAGACGCCAATAAAGATTCACTGTACGACGTTTGGCATGGACCGCGGATGGCGGAGGCGCGTGCTATTCATCTGCAGCATCGTGGCGTTGAACTTTTGGAACCCTGCAAACACTGTTATCTCCCCAGGAAAACCCATCGCGTGTTGGAGAAGATGGGTGATGCCTTCATTCCGGTCGAGAAGCTAATCAATCGCCCTGATGTGGTAGGACGCTGAACCCTAACCGTTCAATCAGAGCGGTCTGTAATTCGCTATGGTCGTGACCATTCACCAGCCAGAACATCTGCCTTGGCTTGGCTTCTTCGACAAGATTAGACAGGCGGATGTGTTTGTGATGCTGGACCACGTGCAGTACCGGAAGAACTACTTTCAGAACCGCAACAGGATTCGGACCGCCAATGGAGCTTTTTGGTTGACGGTGCCTGTGCTGACTAAGGGGAATGCCGACCAGGCGATCAATGAGGTCCAGATCAACAACCAGGGCAGTCCCCGGTGGAAAGAAAAATGTTTGGCAAGCATCGCTCAACACTATCGAAAAGCGAAATATTGGTCGCTCCACGAAGGATTTTTCGATCGACTTTACAAAACTAATTGGACGCGACTCGTTGAAATAAACGAGGCGATTATCAGACATATGCTGGATGCATTCTCGGTAGACGTGAAAGTCGTGAAATCATCGGAGCTCAACGTCAAAGGGAACCGAGGCGATCTGCTCCTGGATATTTGTCATAAGGTCGGCGCTTCGGTCTATTTATCCGGCGTGTCCGGAAGAGACTACCTTGGCGTGAAATTGTTCACAGACGCAGGGATATGTGTACAGTTCCAGGAATTTCACCACCCCATTTACAAGCAACTGTACGAACCGTTTCTCCCTGCGATGTCGGCGATTGACTTGCTCTTCAATTACGGTCCGGCCAGTCTCGACGTCATCAAAGGCGTTGGGGTAGAGACCATAGATCACGTCTTCGAATAATGGTACCCATGCGTCCTGTCAAAATCGGGGAGAGGCTGGTTGGGGAAGGGCACCCTGTCTTCATCATCGCTGAGATCGGCTACAACTTCACCACGCCTAACGAGGCCAAGGCCTCGATCGATGCCGCGATTGAATGTGGAGTCGACGCCGTCAAGTTTCAGACCTTTCGGGCGGAGACCGTGGTGTCCCGGCATACTGATTTTCCCGCAGAAGCCGGCGCGACCAATCAGTTTGAGGAGTTCAAGCGGTACGAGATGTCCGAGGAGCTTCATCGCGAACTGTTTGCCTATGCGCGGGATAAGAAGGTTACGGTCTTCTCGACCCCGAGCTACTTCGACGATGTGGACCTACTCGAACGATTGCAGGTGGAAGTGTACAAGATTGGCTCTGACGACCTGACCAACCTCCCGTTCATCAAGTACGTCGCTGAAAAGGGCAAGCCGGTCATCTTTTCCACCGGCATGGGCACATTGGCCGAAGTGGACGAAGCTGTTCAGACCATCCGGTCTGTCGGAAATGATCAGATCGTGATCCTTCATTGTGTCTCCAACTATCCGATTCTGGACCTTCGCAGCGTGAACCTGAACGTGATTCGCACATTTCAGCAGGCTTTCAATGTCACGGTAGGATTTTCAGACCATACTACGACGCTCAGCGCGTCGCTTGGGGCGGTGGCTCTTGGGGCGTCAGTGATCGAGCGCCACTTCACTCTCGATAAGCATCTCAACGTGCCAGACGCCTTCTTTTCCGCCGATCCGGCCGAGATGAAGACGCTTGTGCGGTCCATCCGGGAATTGGAGCAGGCGCTGGGTTCTGGCGTGAAGCGTCCGGTACCATCGGAGCAGGACATGAGAGCGGAGACTCGTAAAAGTGTCATCGCCCGTACGGATCTCAAGCCAGGCGAGGTGATCACCAAAGACAAGATCATCGTCAAACGGCCCGGGACCGGCGTGCCTCCCAAACTCGCGCACCTTGTGGTGGGCAGGCGAGCCAAGCAGGCGATCAAGGCTGATGAAGTGATCACCTGGGAGAAGCTGGACTGACATGCGTATCGTCTTCAGAACGGAAGGGAATCACCAGCATGGCATGGGAGACGTTATGGGTTCGCTTGCGTTAGCGGACGAATGCGCCAAGCAGGCTGATGAAATTCTCTTCGTCATTTCGGGAGGAGACGAGGCCATCGCTGCTATCACGGAGAGAGGGTATCGGTTTCACGCAGTGGCGGCGCATGAGAATGAGCGACAGGCGCTTCGCGCTTTCCGCCCGGACGTCATTCTAGTCAACAAGCTGAATAACGATCCGACGTACATCAAATCCCTCAAAGGACTTACAGATCTTCTTGTTACGATCGATGACGCCGGAGAAGGGGCAAAACTTGCCGATTTGAGGGTGAATTCTCTTTATTACACTCCGGATGCCGTCACCGATCCGCGCTACATTGCACTGCGGAATGAGTTTCAGGAGATTCATGGCCGATCCAAGAGAATTAATGATGAAGTGCAGGAATTGTTCATCGCCCAGGGCGGAAGCGACACCCACGGGTTCACGTCTAGGATCATTCGCGCGTTGGAGGGCATGATGACCCGGCCGCACTGCACGGTGATCATCGGCCCCGCCTTCAAGCATGAGGCGGAATTGCGATCAGCGACAGAGGCTTCGTCATTGGACCTGACGGTGGTACGAAACGCGCGCAACATGGCTGAGCTGATGTGGAACGCGGACCTGGCGATTACTGCAGCCGGGCTCACTATGTTTGAGTTGCTCTGCGTGGGAACCCCGGGCCTTGTCGTCTGTGCGGAGCCGTTTGAAGTTGAAACGGCTGCACGGCTTGAAAAGGCCGGGACTGTATTAAACCTTGGGTTTGGAGGAAGGCTGGACTATACGCGGCTGCCTCAATCCGTAGATGCCTTAGCTGAAGATGTTGAAACGAGGGGTGCCATGAGCCGCTGCGGAAAACAGCTTGTCGATGGCAAGGGGTGCGAACGGATCGTGAGATTGATTCGAGAACGCGCGAAGGAACTGAGCGGGAGTCGATCGTGAAGGTACTGGTAATCTCCGCCCATATGGACGATGAGGTTCTCGGAATGGGAGGCACCATCGCCAAGCACGTAGCAGCTGGGGATGAGGTGACGGCCTGTATAGCCTGCAAGCGGGCCTACAATCATCAGTTTGATCCACAGATTGTTCAGGAAGAAAAGGATGCAGCCACACAGGCGGCGAAAGTCCTCGGTTACGGGGGGATTCAATTTCTCGATCTACGTGATGAACTCCTTGATGAGCGTCTCTTGGACCTGATTGATCCAATAGAAGAGCTCGTCATCAAAATGCGGCCCTCGGTGGTCTATACCCATCACCGAGGGGATTCCAATCAGGACCACCGTGCAGTTTGTCACGCTTCGATGGTGGCCTGCCGGAGCACTTGTCAATACAAGGTTCCCCGCATCCTCACTTATGAAGTTCCGTCTGCCACAGATATCGCACCGCCTTTCCCTGAGTACGCCTTTCAACCGAATTTTTACATAAACATCAGCGACTTCTTGGACAGAAAGGTCCACGCATTGAAGGCTTACAAGCGAGAACTGCGGGAGTTTCCACACCCGCGTTCGACCAAGGGAATCGAAGTCCTGGCCCAAAAAAGGGGAATGGAAGTAGGGTTTCATGCAGCCGAAGCCTTCATGGTGATTAGAGACGAATGGGCATGACGATGATTTTAGGAGTCACGCCGGCTCGGGGGGGCAGTAAAGGGATCCCAAGAAAAAATATCAGGCCGATAGGCGGAAAGCCCCTTATAGCGTGGACCATTGAAGCGGCGCTGGCCTCTCGACTTTTAGACCGCTACGTGGTCTCGACGGAAGATCCGGAGATTGCTGAAGTGACCAGAAAAAATGGCGCCGAGGTTCTTGAACGACCGAAGGAGTTGGCTACAGATGAAGCAACAACGCTCAGCGTCCTCCAGCACGTCCTCCAAAAGATGCAGGCGGATACAATAGTTCTCCTTCAAGCAACCTCGCCGATCAGGGAGCAGGGTCTGATTGATCGCTGCATCGAGCGATTCCTCCAGACGAAGGCAGATTCCCTTGCAACCGGCTTCATCTGCAAGTATGTCGAGTATGGGAAGAACGAATTACGACGCCAGAACATTGATGGGTTTTTCTACGACGACGGAAATGTCTATGTCATAAAAGCAGACCTCGTCAGGCAGGGCGATCGCTATGGAGATCGCATCGAGCGGATGCTACTCGATCGCGCGCAGAACGTGGAGATTGATGACGAATTCGACTTCTGGCTGGCTGAACAAATTCTTAAACGAAGATTGCACGGATATTAAGAAGAATTGCCAACAACGCCCTATTTGTACACTTGCAGGTAAGCTAACAACCCCCAAAACATAATCTAAATCATAGTGAAGTTATCATGGGAAGACGCCTTTTACCGCTTACGCCAGAACTTATCAAAAAACACTGCACAAATGGAGAACGCAGGCTTGGTATCTTCTACACGCCTTTGAAATCGCTGCAGCGAATATATAAAAGATTCACCGGCAATTTTTCATACGAAGACAGACTCCAGCTGGCATGCGAATGCGAGCCGCCCATGTACTTTTTATTGCATGGGTGCATGATACCTCATCCATATGGAATTACTTTGAGTGCAGAAGAAATTGGTGCAGACTGTGAAATAGGACAGAATGTAACTATTGGGACTGATGGAAGAAATATGCGAGTTGGTGGACCTACCGTTGGAAAGCCCTCGCTTGGGCATCTCGTCAGAATCTATGCAGGTGCTGTGATATCTGGAAAGATTAAAATTGGCAATAACGTCATCATTGGGGCAAATTCATTCATTAACAAAGATATTCCTGACAATTCTTTTGCGATCGGCATAAACAATGTGCGACCTCTTGACGCTCATCACAAGCATTATCTGGCCCTTCAGTTATTCCACTGCATAAACATCTATAGATTGGTTCCTGGGTTAGTTTTCAAATCTGGACAACTTTATATCGATGAAGATTATGCCAGAAGAAGAACAACATTACTCGAATCATTGATAGTTGAAGGTCAGAGAGCAGAACCAGGCACGATCGCAATAAAGTAATTGTCATCTTGTCAGGTTAGACGGGACTGTGAGGATAGCGTGTTTCTAGCGACCACTGCGCTGAGCGAATTCTGGGACAAAGATCAAGAAATCCTTTTTCTGGGATCTTGGTGTCTTCGCTATGATCGCCCACTCGATTTCAAGAGACTCCATTATAAAGTCCTTCCTTATCCATGGGATCAGAAAGAACGAGTAGAGGGTGCTTATAAGGAGTTACAAATTCTGCATGAGCGTTTTTTGCAGAGCTTGGCAGAATGGTTAAATCAGACCCACAATCTGAATAGGGACGTCCGGTATTGGAGGATCATTATTGGTCCATGGCTGCAACATTTCCTGGCTATCCTAAAGGACAGATATACCTGCCTGAAAGATGCGTTGGCCTTGGTCTCCGATGTCGAGACTATTGGTCTTTCGAGCAAGTGTTATGTAACACCATATACCTTCGAAGAGTTCACATATCTTTCGCTGGATGATGCGTACAATCTTCAGTTAATGACGCAGATGCTGGAGGTCCTTGGTGTGCCGATGAAAAGGCGGCAATTGCGACAACTTCAAAGGCTTCAGTCAAGGCCAACCGGCAGTCTTTATCAATTCATCAAAAAAGCACTTCTTTGTTATTTGCCTGCCTATATCAGCGCCAGGAATCCAGTTCAACTGTATTTGTTTCTTCCTTCAAGAGATCGCATAAGGTTCATCGCAGCCTCACGGTTCCAGTATTTCCCGCTTGCGGCCGTAGCAGAAGAGAACCAGGCCACTCCAGTAATGGTCGATAATGACGTTCGGAAATCCTTATCTAGTCTTTTAAGCGGTGACGATTTTGAAGTGATGGTTTCCAGACTTTTAGTCCAGAACCTCCCGTCTGCGTACTTGGAACAGTTGAAGGTATACTTGAAAAAGGCCGAGAGGCATTGTGCGCCTAGGGTACTGGCCAGTGACACAGAGTATTTGCACTTCAATGAAAGGTTCAAGGTTTATGCTGCGGAAATGGTGAATCGAGGAACGATCCTGGTGAGAATTCAACACGGTGCGTATGGAATCTATAAACGCATGCCAGTTGAAGAGCATGAAGTGGCGACCTGTGACAGATATTGGTCCTGGGGTTGGCGTGCCACAGAAAAAATACAGCCACTCCCTGCAGCTAAGTTAGCAAATATCAAAGAACTCCAAGACTCTTTCGCTTCGCAGTCTCAACAGGTCCTCTTGGTCAGCACCATCTATCCGCGGTATCTTCTGCGTTTTGGCAGTATTCCTCTCGGACCTCAGTTTGAAGAATACTTTATGTGGCAGCGACGTTTTATGTGTGCACTTCCAGAGTCGCTCCGGACTCAGATCGTTTGGCGACCTCGTCCACAGGATTACGGCTGGGCTCATGTCAACCGTCTAAGGGATCAGTACCCTTCACTGAGATTGGATAATCTAGGACGGCCTTTTCAGCACAGTATGTTAAGCAGCAAATTAGTCGTAATCGATCATAACTCTACAACCATGCTTGAGGCCCTGGCCGCCAACAAGCCTTCCATCTTATTTTGGGATCCGGCAAGATGGGAAATTAGAGACACAGCGATTCCGGTTTTTACTGCTCTTCGTGAAGCTCAGGTGTTGCACGAGACGCCCGAAAGTGCCGCAGCTCATCTAGCGAAGGTCTATTCTGACCCGTGGTCTTGGTGGGGATCTGAAGCGGTGCAGGAAGCCAGAAAGAAAGTGGTGCAGAATTATGCGAACCATGATCCTGCCTGGGCGAAAACCTGGTGCTCTGCGCTGAATGAGCTTGCCGAAAAACCAGCTGACAGATAATGAGTAGACATACGATCATCGCGACGGTCGAAGCCCGTATGGGCAGTACGCGGCTGCCCGGAAAGACTATGGCTCCACTCTTGGGGAAGCCGCTGCTTTACCGTGTGCTAGAACGCATTCGCCAAGCTCGGACTGTGAACGAGGTTGTGGTAGCCACATCCATCAATCCAGCCGATGATGTGATCGCTTCGTGGTGCGAGCAAGAGGGATATTCCTGCTACAGAGGGTCCGAGGACAATGTGCTTTCGAGAGTGGTGGAAGCCGCACGTCACTACAGTGCAACCGTAGTGGTTCAACTCGGCGCGGATTGCCCCTTGTATGACCCTGAGTTGATAGACGAATTGGTCAGCATCTTTCTGGCCAACGACTATGATTATGTGGCCAACGATATGAAGCTGACTTATCCCGAAGGGATTGACGCGCATGTCATCTCGATGGCTGCGTTGAAAGAGGCACTGGCGCATGCCAAAGACCCTCGGCAGCTAGAGGATGTACCACGCTATATCTGGGACCATCCGGAACGCTTCACCATCTTCAATCGTGAAGCCCCTGCTGAGATCTTTTTCCCGGAACTTCGAGTGACGGTGGATTATCCGGAAGATTTAGAGCTTGTGTCGCAGATCTATGCTGCTTTGTATCCCAAGGACCGGAGTTTCAGGACAAAAGACGTGATCGCTCTCGTTCGTGACAATCCCCACCTTCTGCTGATCAACGCGCACTGCGAACAACGGTCTGCAGCGTACCTGAACTGATACGGCTAGCGGTGTCTCTTTCTCGATTGACAGTTGGGATCGTAGGCTGCGGAGGCATTGCGGGCCGGTACGACGAGACGGCTCATGATAAGGGCATATACTCCCATGCCGGCGCGTACCGGGCTCGATCTTCCGAGATCACCATTGAAGCATGCGTTGAACCGGACCCTGTCCGGCGGAAAGAGTTTCAGAAATATTGGGAAGTGCCGTATGGCTATGGGACCCTGGGTGAAATGCTTGAGAAGCACGACTTCGACATTCTCAGCGTCTGTAGCCCGGACGCCTTCCATGCTGAACAGCTACAGGAAATACTTCGCTCGCGCAAGGCTCGCATGGTCTGGACGGAGAAGCCCCTGACGACTGATTTTGACAGTGCCAAGCGCATTGTGGAGGAGGCGAAAGTGAACGGCACCGGTATCCGGTTGACGAATCAAAGACGGTGGGAGCCGGTCCATTGTGCGTTGGCGAAGGAACTCCGCAATGGTCTGATCGGGAAGATCACCGCTGTCAGTGGGTATTACATGAAAGGACTCACGCACATCGGTACGACCATGATCAACACCCTCAGGTTTCTGGTGGGGGACATCGTGCAGGTGGAAGCGATTGGGTCTGCCAAAGGGTCATATCCTGGTGATCCGTCACGGGATGCCGTCGTATGGTTTGAAGATGGTGTCGTGGGCATAATTCGTGGAGTGGACGGCCAGACGTATTCTTATAGCCTCTTCGAGATAGATGTGGCTGGCACAGAGGGCCGCGTGCGTCTCCTGAACAACGGGGATGTGATTGAAGTGGAGCAGCCCGTTCCGTATGGTCACTACGACGGTTTTGCGGAGCTGCGACTGAAGGAACGTCGGCAATCCAGTCTCGCCAATGCCATGGTGTACGGGTTGAACTCCATGCTGGAAGCGTTTCGATGCGGCACGACGCCCGATGTTTCGGAGGCTGAGGAAGGCCTGCACGATTTGCATATAGTGCATGCTATCCTCGAGTCCGCACAACGAGGCGGAGCCAGGGTAAATGTCGCCACAGTCTAGTGCTTGGTATTTGGTCCGTCGGATCCTTCGCGGAACGTTTCGTCTCGCCAATATCTGCCTTTTTGCTGTCTGCCATCGAAAATTCAATCTCGTTGACCAAAAAAACTTTTGGGAGACACGGAGCCTACGAGGAGTAGACGATCATTCTGCTGCTGAAGCTGACCCATATTACCAGCGCCTTGACAGAACAGTGGAGAGCTATCTGGAACGCTATAAGGGGTTGAGTCAGAGTCCCTACATTGAGGTTGGGGCCTACCAGGGGTATCGGCTGGAGAAGTTCGCCAGTCGAATCAGAGAACGGTTGTTCATAGGGGCGGATCTGGGCTTTGTCAATCTGCGGATCGGCAAGCAGAAATTTGTGCGCAGTCCCAACGTGCGGCTAATTAATGCAGACGCCTGCTGCCTGCCATTCCCGAGCAATCTCACTGACCTGGTCTATACGGTCGTTGCGCTTACCCACGTGCCTTTCGGCAAAATTCATCGCGCAATAGCTGAGATCTTTCGCGTTAGTCGACAGTACGTACTCTTGGTGGAAATGGACTGTCGCCCAATGGCGTGGAGGAAGAAGCTGGAAGCGGTCAGCCTGCAATACGGCTACATGCATCGTTATGAGAAATTAGTGGACCATACGGTTGCGCGTCTGGTTCAGACCGAAGCATTGCGGGACGAGCAGGGCCATCCTCGGTACACCGTATTTCTCTTCGCCAAGTGTTAGGAAGTGAAGGACGAGTTCTGGGAAAAGATGAAGGTCGTAGCGTTTGCGCGTGAGGCGGGCGGCGCCGACGTTGTCGTACCTGTGATCCGCGCATTGCAGCAAAGAGACGCGGATTGTCTACTCCTCGCGAAGGGGCCGTCTTGCGAACGTTTTGCCAGCGCAGGACTATCCTTTCAGCGTCTATCGGAATTTTCGGAGACTATAGTCGATACGCTCTGCACGGAGAAATGGCGTTCCAAGCCCAATTTGGTTTTTACGTCGGCTACATCGCTTCCTTCGTTGGACATGACTGAGAAATATCTGTGGCGGTGGGCAAAGGCGCGCCATATTCCCAGCGCAGCGGTGCTCGACCAGTGGCAGAATTATGCGCTTCGATTCAGCGGCGAGACGGCAGGAGAAAAACTTCAGTGTCTTCCCGATCGAATTCTAGTGATGGACCAGGTCGCCTTCGATGATGCTGTGGCTGAAGGTTTGCCACATGATCGTTTGCGGGTTGCAGGCCAGCCGGCCTTGGATGACGTTTCCAGCGCGGCTGACCCCAACGTAAGATGGCGTGTCAGGCGGGAGATTGGGGTATCTCAAGACACCTTACTCATTGTATTTATCGCCGAGTCCTTGAAAGCGGACTTCGGAGACAGTCTGGGCTACGACGAGCATACGACCCTCAAGTTTTTCATGGATGTCTTATCGGCATATTGCGGGAGCAGAAGGGCAAACGCGCTTCATCTTCTTATCAAACTTCATCCGCAGAATCGCCTTGACCAATTTGTGGCGGAACTGGCCGACGCCCCTTTTCCCGTGACAGTGATCGCGCAGCAGTGCCAGCCGATCGAGGTCCTCCAAGCCGCCGACCTCGTTGTCGGAATGAGTTCGATCTTACTCGTGCATGCGATTTTGATGGATAAAGCGACGGTCTCGCTTCAGCTTGGAAGCAAGAAACCCTCTCAGTTGATTGCGACCCGCGTCGGCGCGATCCCGTTCTTGAAGGAGCAGCAGGAAGCGCGGGCAGTCTTGATGTCCTTGCTTCATGACAAGCAGAAGCGGGATGCCTACGTGGAGCGCCAAAGAAAGTGGGATCTCCGCAAGGGTGATAGTGTCCCGCGCGTGCTCGGTCATCTGGAATCCGTGATCCGCGAGGTTGGCCGATGACCAAACTGGCAATCCGTGGAGGGAAGCCCGTTCGCCGAAAACCATACCCGCCGTTTGTCACGACGGGGAAGGACGAAGCACGGGTGGCTGCTGCGGTCATGCGACGGGGGATCCTCTCCGATTTCGAAGGAAGCAACAATGAATATTTTCTTGGCGGGAGAGAGGTTCAAAGCTTTGAGAACGAGTGGGCTAAGTACTTCGGCGTTCGACACGCCATCAGCGTGAATTCAGCCACAAGCGGGCTGATGGCCGCGGTAGGGGCGGCGGGTGTCGGTCCGGGTGACGAAGTTATCACGACACCCTGGACCATGACCGCCACGGCGACGGCGATCGTGGTGAACAACGCCGTGCCCATCTTTGCCGATATCACAGACGATACCTTGTCACTCTCTCCTGCCGCCGTGGAGAAACGTATCACGCCGCGCACTAAAGCCATTATCCCAGTCCACATTTATGGGCATCCGGCGGAAATGGAGGAACTGAACGCCGTGGCAAAGGCTCACGGTCTGATTGTGATAGAAGACGCTGCCCAGTCTCCGGGGATACGTTACAAAGGGCGGTACACCGGCACGATCGGCGACATGGGTGTCTTCAGCCTGAACTGCCACAAGATCATTCAGACCGGTGAAGGCGGAGTGATTGTGACCGACAACGACGAATTCGCCCGTCGGCTGCGGCTCATTCGCAACCATGCCGAAGCTGTGGTGGCGACTGGCATGCCGGTTTCCAGCCTGGTGAATATGGTGGGCTGGAACTACCGCATGAATGAGGTGGAAGCGGCTGTCGGAAGGATCCAACTGAAAAAACTCAAACCGCTTTTGGCCCGCCGTCGTGTGCTCGTTGAGCGGTTTTTTGACGGCGTGAATGGACTGCAAGGGCTGCGGCTCCCGACGATTAAAAAGGGTTCAGAGCACAGCTTCTACCGGCTTATGCTTCAGATCGATCCTGACATTCTCGGATTCGATGCGCCGGTTCTGGTCGAGGTTCTGAATAAGGAGGGTATGGATTTCTATGCTGGCTATCTTCCCATCAACCTGTTCCCCATGTACCAACAGCAGATCGCATTTGGCGATCAAGGGTGTCCTTTCCGATGCCCTTGGTATGAGGGAACGCCAGACTACTCAATGGATGCGCTGCCGACGGTGCAGCGAATGCGCAAGATAAGTTTTACGACCGAGGTGGTCACCCACTGCATCGGTGAATCGGATATCGATGAAATGATCGCTGCATTTCAGAAGGTCTGGAGTCATCTCGATGAGGTTCGCGCCTATTCGCAGGGTCTTTTGGGCCCGATAGTTGTGTAAGCACCACTACTGACCATCCATGCTGAAGTTTTATTGGGAGAACGGTGTTCGGGATCATTGGCCAACCTTGGCTATGATCGTGTGCATTGCTGCGCTCGCTCCGTTTTTCCAGATTGCGAACCTCGGCATGGTAGTTCCGATTGTGACGCTGCTGATGGGCGAGCCTAGCGACTTACAAAGTTTGAATCTGCCCCTTCTGCACCGGTTCGTAGATGGCTTCCTTCAATTTTCCAAGATGCAGGTGCTCGTGGCGTTGATCACGATCATGGCGGCGTTGTTGATCGTCAAAAACGTCCTGACCATTGTGCGGTGTTACGCCACCATACGTGTCCTCACCTCCGTACGGTTCTCTTTAACTAAGCGCATGCTCTATCGCTATCTGAAGGCCCACTATGAGAAGCAGTCAACTCATGCAAGCGGGGTCATACTGCACCAAGTCTGGGAGCCCCCCATTCATGTTGCTGAAACAATACGGGCAGGCTCTGAAATCCTTGCGAATGCTTTTCAGTTCCTAGCCTTGGCAATCTTAATGGCGTGGATATCTTGGAAGTTGACTCTCCTGACAACAATTTGGGCTGCTGTGAGTGTGCTCCTGTTCGATCGAATATTTCGGCGTCCTTTGAATGCAATCAGCGATGAGAGCTTTGTAGTGGCGAATCGAACAATGGCCTTCCTGTCTGACGTGATGGCAGGAGTCCGTCAGGTCAAAGCGCACGTTGCCGAATCCCAGGTCATGAGTAGACTTGCGCGCTTGTTGCATGAGTTCGACCACCAGGAAGCTAAGCATGCCCGCTTGAAGTACTTGCCTGGACCGTTTCACGAACTTTTTCTTGCCTGCTTGGTCACATTCCTGGTCGTGACCGCCACCCTCGTGCCGCAGTTGCGGATAGAGTTTTCGTATTTGGTGGCGTTTCTGCTTGCGCTTGTGCGGCTGGGGCCAACGATCAATGGCCTGACCGAAGCCCAGGTTAGCCTCCACACTGCCAGGAAGAGCGTGGAGGTGTCGCGTACATTCATCGAAACCTGGACTGCCGAGGAGGATTCAGGTCGCCTCATGCCACCAGCGCGTATATCTGAGCTTAAGTTTAATCAGGTTTCGTTTTCTTATCAAAGCCGGCCCAAGGCTCCGGTTCTTCTCCAGGCTTCTATCTCGTTTCGTGTGAACGAGATTACGGCTTTAGTGGGGCCGTCTGGAGCAGGAAAGTCCACGATGGCCGACCTTATCATCAGACTGTATACTCCCCTCGCGGGTACGATCGAGGCTGACAGGATTGATATCAGAGGGTTCAACCTGGCCGCCTGGCGACGACAAGTGGGATTTGTGAGCCAGGATACGTTCCTATTCAATGCGTCCATCAGGGAGAATATCGCTTTGTCAAACCCCACGGTGTCATTGGATGACGTGAAGGCTGCGGCCCGGTTAGCGCATATTCACGACTTTATCGAAAGTCTCCCTGATGGTTATGAAACAGTGGTGGGAGATCGTGGAGTGAAATTGTCGGGTGGCCAGCGCCAGCGAATAGCCATTGCGCGAGCCCTGTTGACCGGCCCTCAGGTTCTTATCTTCGATGAGGCGACGAGCGCTCTGGACAATCTGTCGGAACGGGCGATCCAGGAGACGATTAACGAGCTGCGCGACGGGCGGATCGTGATCGTCGTCGCGCATCGCCTTTCGACGATCGTACATGCCGACAGGATCGTCGTTCTTGAAGAAGGACGGGTCATCGAGGAAGGCTCGCATGCGGAACTCATGGAGCGCGGGGCTAGTTACGCCCAACTCTACGCGGTGTTGGATCAAGGCTGAAGGAAGATTTGTTGAAGCGGGAAACGCACGAAACTTTGAAGGTCCAAGATGGAAATGTGGTCTACTGGCTCAATGAAGAGGAGTTGCGGACCATTCCCACGTCTGCGTACTGGAATGATGAGGAGATGGAGAAGGAAAAACCCTTCTACCTCGTGGACGGGAATGCCGAGAAGCTGTGGCGTTATCTTCGGGACACGACGACCTATTATCAACAGTATAAAGCCGTTCTGAAGCTCGCTGACGACCTGGGGTGCAAGATCAGAGGAATCGGTGTGGACATAGCGGCCGGTGTCTGCTGGACGACGGCCTTAATTTCCCAACATGACGGTGTCGAGAAAGTGTATGCCATCGAGATGTCCAAGCATCGGCTGCTCAGGCTGGCTCCTGTGGTCTGCGCGGCACTCGGCGCTTTCCAGTCGAAGATCATCAGAGCGTTGGGGAGCTTCTATGACATCAGGCTCCCCGACGGGTCGGTAGATTTCTGCATGGTGGCCCAGGCTTTTCACCATGCCGATGATCCCAGGCGGCTTCTCAAAGAGCTGTACCGAATACTGAAACCCGGTGCGGCTACATTGATCATGGGGGAGGCTCCGATCTATCCAATGGGATTACTCAAGAGAAGAATTAAGAACGCCGCTAAATTTGTGCTGCCGAGTCCGTTCTATACCGCCCCTCCTGTCTATAAACTTGTCCCTTCCTTCGACGATCTCTTTCCTCCGGACCCCAAGAGTGGGGACCACTATTACCGCATTCGCGACTACGATGAAATCTTTGATGCCTGTGGGTTTACCTTGCACCGTCGGCGAGCCTCGGGCGACGCGGTTTTCGTGGCGGTCAAAGGGAAATAAAGAAGTGGCGGAGCTGCGTATGCCATCACTCAAAGAGAAACTACGGTCCGGCGAAATCACGCTTGGGTCATGGATCACCCTGGCGCATCCTGCCGTTGCGGAGATCATGGCAAAGGCTGGCTTCGACTGGCTGACGGTGGACCTGGAGCACAGCGTCATCACGATCCGTGAAGCCGAAGAGTTGATCAGGATCATTGAGTTGTGCGGCGTCACACCGCTCGTGCGGGTTTCGGCCAATGATCCCGTACAGATCAAGCGGGTGATGGATGCGGGGGCGCACGGAGTCATCGTGCCGATGGTGAATAGTCGTGCAGATGCTGAGAACGCAGTTGAGTCGGTCAAATACCCGTCTCGTGGCAAGCGTGGAATAGGCTTGGCTCGCGCCCAGGGATATGGGACTCGGTTTGAGGACTATAAGGCCTGGCTTGAGCGCGAGAGTGTTGTCATTGTGCAAGTGGAGCATATCGAGGCAGTGAAGAATCTGAAGAGCATCTTGAGCACAGATGGAGTAGACGGATTCATCGTGGGTCCGTACGATCTGTCCGGCTCATTAGGGGTTCCCGGGCAATTCGAGCATCCCGCTATGGATGAGGCCCTGCAGGAAGTCCAGCGCGTGGCCGGAAGTTGTAAAACGGTTGCCGGTTATCATGTGGTCCCACCGCAACCAGCCCTGGTACATCAGAAGATCAAGGAAGGGTACCGCTTTCTGGGGTATAGCGTTGACATGCTCTTTCTTGGTGAGACCTGTCGGAAGAGCCTGAAAGAAATTAAGGATCGGATGTAATGGACCGCCTGATCGGTTTTCTCAAAGCGATTACTCCGCGATCTGTGAAAACGCTCTTTCGCCGATCACGACATACGGTTCGATCCATCATCCGTGCGTTCATCAAAACGCGCACTTGTAGCGTGCGCGGCGCGGTCATCAAGATCGGAGTTTCTTCCGATCTGGAACAGTACCGGGCTGCGAGTTACTCCACAAAGGAACCAGAGACGCTGGACTGGCTGGACCGGAGTTTGACCGGCAACGACGTATTTTTTGACGTTGGTGCTAACATCGGCCTCTATTCGCTATATGCCGCTAAGATATGCCCCACATGCAGGATTTATGCATTTGAACCGGAGTCTCAAAACTTTGCGAGGCTCTGCCAGAACATTGTGTTGAACGGGACAACCAACATCACCCCGTGCAATTTTCTTTTATCCGATCGTGAAGCGTTTGATCTTTTTTATGTGAGCCGATTGGAGCCTGGATCGGCGCTGCATTCTTTTGGGAGACTGAGCGACTATCAAATGGGCCATGAAACAGTGCCTCTGAGACAAGGCGCCCTTTCCCTGACCCTGGACGCCCTTGTCGTGAGATACGGCCTTCCACAGCCGACCCTCCTCAAAATTGATGTAGATGGGATCGAGGAGAAGATTCTTGACGGAGCTGGTTTGGCGCTGAAGTCTGAACAGCTCCATTCCATTCTTTTAGAGGTGAACGTCACGGACGGATCACGCGTCACGGATCTTGTGCGCAAGATGGAATGCTTTGGATACAAATTGTTCAGGAAGAGCGAGTGGGTTGCCGAACTCAACGGGCTGAAGGCGCAGAATTACATTTTTCAGCGGATGTGATGGATTAAGTATCCAGATGAAAGAACAAGACATCCGCCCATACGACGCTCTGGCCCGCTACCTGGAACTGGTCCGGGAAGACATTGCACGCTATTTTCCTGATTCACGGCAGTTTGACAATGTAGACTGCCCTGCATGTGATGGCCGGCAGCATGCCTATGAATTCGAAAAGATAGGATTCCGATATGTGACATGCCAGGCCTGCGGAACCCTGTTTGCGAACCCGCGTCCCACAGCCGCCCGGCTAAGGGAGTTTTACCTCGATGCGCCGTCGAGCCGGTACTGGATCGATGGGTTTTTCCGCCCGGTTGCAGAGGCTCGGCGCGAGAAAATCTTTCGACCACGAGCGGACTATGTTGCGGAACGATTGCCTGCTCTCTCTGGAGGGACGGTCGGGGATATCGGAGCGGGCTTCGGTTTGTTTCTCGAGGAACTGAGAAAGCTGTGGCCGAATTCCAACCTGGTAGCCATTGAGCCATCAGCCGAGATGGCCGCGATCTGTCGATCCAAAGGTCTGGAGGTAGCCCAAGTCACCATCGAGGCCATCCAGGGTTATGACGGCAGATTCGACCTGCTCACCGCCTTTGAGCTTGTAGAACACCTGTATGAGCCCCGGGTTCTGGTGGAGCGGGCTTTTCGCCTCCTCCGTCCCGGCGGGTACTTTCTGGCGACGACCCTGAATGGAGAAGGGTTTGATATTCAGGTGCTGTGGGAACAGTCGAAGAGCGTCTTTCCTCCGCACCACCTGAATTTTTTCAATCCCAATTCGCTGGCTCGGTTATGCGAAAGTGCGGGGTTTCTTATAGAAGAGGTCTCGACACCTGGCCAGTTGGATTGGGACATTGTGCAGGGAGCCATCTTGAAAGATGGTGTGGACGCGGGCCGATTTTGGTCCTTGTTGGCGAGAGACGGCAAAGAGTCCGCCAAACGCGAATTCCAGTCATGGCTCTCCCAGCAAGGCCTGAGTTCGCATATGAGGATTGTAGCTCGGAAGCCATGAGCGGGGATCGGAAGCTTTTAGGTCGGCTTTTGAACGTTCTTGGGCTCAAGGCGTGTACGCTCGTGGATATTGGCGCACGGGGTGGCGTCGACGAGCGGTGGTGCCTTCTGGGGGATCGCCTCGTCGTGATTGGGTTCGATCCCGATCGAGACGAGTGCGCGCGCCTGAACGCATCGGTGAAGCAAGGCCGAATAAAGTTTCTGCCTATGGCTCTTTCCAATCGTTCAGGTAAGGAGATGTTTCACCTTTGCCGTACAGGCGGAACCTCCTCTTTTTATCCACCCAATGACCTTTTCCTCAAGCGATTTCCCCAAGCCAATCGGTTCGATGTGTTGGAGACACGGGAGGTCGCAATTGATACCCTCGATAATGTGCTTGCCGGAGTGAACGTCCGGGCTGTGGATTTCATCAAAATCGATGTCCAGGGCTCTGAGCGAAATGTCCTTGAAGGAAGCCACAAGACAATCAGCGGGGCCTTTGGAGTGGAAATCGAGGTTGAGTTTTCTGAATTGTATAAGGGGCAGCCCTTGTTTTCGGATGTTGACTGTCTGCTCCGAGATTCCGGTTATGTTCTGTTTGGCTTAAAACCGTATTATTGGAAGCGCACCGATCTGCCATGCAAGGGTACGGGGCAGATTGTCTTTGCCGATGCCTTGTATTTGAAGGACCCCATCGCTCTTGACCAAGTCCCAGAGAATCCAGCCGCCGCACTTGCCATTTGTATCCTATATCGGAAATTCGATTACGCTTTGGAGTTGGCCCGGTTTTTCCGCGACAAGGCCGTATATCACTCGCGTGAGTATGACCTGATAAGAGCGGAGCTTGTGAAACTTTCTACTCCGATTGTGAGATGGGACAAGTTGAGAGGAACAGCACGCGTAGCCAGTTTCTTGGAAGCAATCACTAATGGCTTAAAAGCAGCGAACTGGTACAGTGCTGATGATTGGAAGTAGCAGAATAATCATCGCAATCATCCCCGCCAGAATGGCTTCCACGCGGTTTCCTGGTAAGCCGCTTGCCTCCATTCTAGGTCTTCCGATGATTGAGCACGTGCGACGCAGGGTGATGCTGACTCCGTCTATCAATGAAGTTGTAGTGGCGACTTGCGATCAGGAAATAGCAGATGTGGTGACGGCAGCGGGGGGCAAAGTGGTGCTAACCTCCAAATTGCACGAGCGCTGTACAGATAGGGTGGCCGAGGCGGCGCTAAAGATCAACGCGGATATTATCGTGAACGTGCAGGGGGATGAGCCATGTGTGCTCCCGCAGATGTTGGAAGCTTTGGTTAAACCGCTTCTGGATGACCCTTCAGTGGTCTGTACAAACCTGATGGCTCCGATTGTAGACAATGATGAATATGAAAGTTCCGATGTCGTCAAAGTCGTCGCGGATCTCAAAGGGGATGCATTGTATTTCTCCCGTGAGCCTATACCCTCAAGAAAAAAGGCCACGGGGAAATATCCAAAGCTGAAACAGCTCGGCATTGTGGCGTTCCGGGCTTCTTTTCTGCAGGAGTTTGCCCAACTGGCGCCTACTCCGCTTGAAGTCGCAGAGTCCGTGGACATGATGCGCGCTGTGGAGCATGGCTATCCAGTCCGGATGGTCCTGTGCGAGCAACAGGTGGTGGGTGTTGATCGCCTCAGCGACATACAGAAGGCATCTGCTGTTCTTTCGCGAGATCCACTGGTGAAAGAATATCGCCGGAATCTGGAATCTAAATCTGCCTGACTATGCAACCTGAACGGCTCAGGGTAGGAATAGCAGGCTATGGAGTGGTAGGGAAACGGCGACGTTCGTTCATCGATCAACATCCCAGATTGCAGACGGTAGCTGTCTGCGATCAAAACTTCTCGGCGGCGGCAATCTTGCCCGATGGGGTGCGTTGCTTTTCGAATTATCATGACCTGTTGAAGGAGCCACTTGATGTCTTGTTTGTGAGCCTGCCCAATTACTTGGCTGCTGAGGTGACCATTGCGGGGTTGGAGCATGGCCTGCACGTGTTTTGCGAGAAACCGCCTGGGCGGAGTGTATCGGATATTGAACGGGTCATTGAGGTTGAGAAGAAGCGCTCTGGGCAGTTATTAAAGTACGGCTTCAACCATCGGTACCACGATTCCGTGCGTGAAGCCCTGCGCTTAGTCCAATCGGGCGAATTGGGCGAAATTATCAACCTGCGCGGGGTGTACGGGAAGAGCAAGATTATTCCCTTCTCTGGCGGTTGGCGGGCCGAGCGACGGTACGCTGGTGGAGGCATCTTGCTTGATCAGGGTATCCATATGGTTGACCTTATCCGATTGTTCTGCGGTGAGATGGTTGAGGTCAAGAGTTGGGTGTCCAATCGGTATTGGAACCATGATGTCGAGGACAACGCCTATGCATTGATGCGGGACGACAAAGGCCGCGTTGCAATGCTCCATTCCAGCGCGACACAGTGGCAACATCGCTTTGTGCTGGAGATCGCGCTCACCAAAGGCTATCTGGAGCTGCGCGGCATCCTGTCCGGATCAAAGAGCTACGGCCAAGAGAGGCTCGTCATTGGCCGTCGTGACGAGTCAGATACCGGAACGGCGCGAGAGGAAACAGTCACATACTTGGAGGACAACTCCTGGCGAGACGAGATCAATGAGTTTGCGGACGCCATCTGCAACAGCAGTGCAATCTTCTCCGGCGACAGCGCTGATGCGCTTGCGACAATGAAACTCGTCTATCGAATTTATTGGGCTGATCCTGAATGGCGGGGGGTATACGGGATTCCAGACCCTAATTAACCATGCCAATCGAGAAGGGGAAAAATGAATAACATCGAGAGACTTTGTCGTGAATCCACGGATGCTGGTCAGTTTGCAGTCGCCTACATCGGCTATCTTTCCAACCTACTCGGCCGACTCGACACGAAGTGCATTGCGGCGTTTGTTGAGGAACTGGAACAGGCGCGACAACACCATCAAACGGTGTTTCTTGTTGGCAACGGCGGATCTGCTGCTACGGCGTCGCATATGGCCAACGATTTCGGGGCCGGTATCACTCCAGCTGACGACCCGCTGCCGTTTCGCGCGTTGGCTCTGACTGATAATGTTGCTGCGCTGACGGCCATCGCCAACGATGACGGCTATCAGAATGTGTTTGTGCGTCAGTTGCGCATCCACTACAGGCCAGGTGACAAGCTGGTTGCGATCTCGGCAAGCGGCAACTCTCCTAATGTGGTCGCTGCCGCAGAGTGGGTCAAACAGCATGGGGGAAAGGTGATCGGGCTCGTCGGTTTTGACGGTGGAAAACTGAAAGCTCTCTCCGACTTGGTGATCCATGTAGAAACCCAGAAGGGAGAGTATGGCCCGGTTGAGGACATTCATATGATCCTGGACCACTTGGTATATAGCTGGTTGCGGACACGGATGAAAAAAAGTGAGGCGCGTGGCACGCCACCTCTGATAGGCGCATGCAACGAAAGCGTTGAGTAGATGAACGAACGAGAACTGAGATTCTTGACCACATCTGAGAGGCTCCTGCCGGACTGCACGAGGTTTCCGAATCTTTATCTCCTCAAGAGTCTCCTCATCAAGCTCCGACGGCGTTTGTGGGGCCGTTTCATCGATTCGGAATCCCGGTTGATCTGGTCTGCTGATATTGTCAGCGATGCCGATGGTCCTGCGGCAAATGTTCGGAACTACCTTGAACACAACACCATCCGTTCGATTGTAGCTGAGCTCGCCAGGGAACATAAAATTGTCCGTGCCTGTGAAATCGGGTGTGGCTACGGTCGGGTGATTATGGTCTTGAAGGAGTTTGCCGACTTCGTAAAGGGCTTTGAACGGGAGCCACATCTTGTTGAAAACGCACGGCGCCTCCTTCCTGATATTGAGTTTGAATGTGTGGAATCTCTTACGCGGATACAAGAAAGCAATCCGTATGATTTGGTCATGACTTGCGCGGTGCTCCAGCATCTGACTGATGAGGAAGCAAGCGAGGTGTGTGCAGTCATGAAGAGGCTTGCTCCACTCGGGCACATTCTCTGCATTGAAAAGACAGAGGCCATCAGTACTACGGCAAGAGCTGATGATGGTGCGCGATTTATCAGTAGGGCTCGTTCAGTCGAGGCATATGAGGGTCTGATGCGGCCATATAGGCTTGTGACAATTCGAAAGAGGATCGTCGAGCCAACATATTTCAATCGCCATCCCGGAACATGCATGGTTTTTGCCAGCCCTGCGCTCTCCAAGAGATAGGCAATGGTCACGGGAAGAAAAACGCTGATTGCTCCCTCTTCCTTCGGCACAGTGGATCAGGCTCCGCTTGAGCGGCTCAAGGAAACGGGTATGGAGGTCATTCCGAATCCATTTGGGAGGAAACTACAAAAAGACGAACTGCTTGCTTTACTGCCGGGTGTTGTTGGCCTTATCGCCGGCCTCGAACCTCTGACTCGTGATGTGCTTGAGCAGTCACAACTGCGGGTGATTTCTCGTTGTGGTGTGGGGTTGTCCAATGTAGACCTCGAAGCTGCCAGGGCTCTCGGAATCAAAGTTCGGTCCACTCCTGATGCGCCCACGGCGGCAGTGGCAGAGCTCACCGTTGGTTCCATGATCACCCTAATGCGTTGCGTGCCGCAGATGGATCGCGATCTCCATGAAGGTCGTTGGGTTAAACATATTGGGGTTCAGCTCGAAGGCAAGACGGTGGTTATCATCGGATTCGGGCGGATTGGAAGGAAAGTGGCCTCTCTGCTCCGGCCATTCAAGGTCAGACTTCTCGCGGTGGATCCTGCTTTTCATGGAACAATTGACGACACTTCAATTGTGTCTTTAGAAGTTGCGCTTCGCCAGGCCGATGTGATCAGCCTTCATGCAAGTGGCCAGACTCAGGTCATTGGAAAACGGGAGTTCGGGCTCATGAAGTCGGGGCTTTTTCTCCTGAATGCCGGGCGTGGAGAATTGATTGATGAATCTTCTCTCTGTCGGGCTTTGGACGGCGGGGTCGTGGCCGGCGCCTGGATCGATACCTTCTCCCAAGAACCCTATGCTGGTCCACTTGCTCGGTATCCACAGGTAATTCTCACACCCCACATCGGTTCTTCTTCGGCAGAGTGTCGGCGTCGTATGGAGATGGAGGCCGTGGAAAATCTCCTTTCAGCGCTTGCTGAAGAGTGTGTCTAGTGTCCGGCAATTCAATCACAGCCAAAAACTTGGATTCCTGGCTTGCGCTCGCTGCTAACATAGCCATGGAAGCCGGCGACTTTCTCCTCCGCGCCAATACATCTGCTGTGGAGGTAACAGGAGAGAAGGGGCGCGATGTCAAGTTGGCGGTGGACCGAACATCTGAAGAACTGATCATTGCGATGCTTCGCGAACAGTCAAGCTTTGCCATCCTGTCTGAAGAACGTGGAGCCATCAAAGGCAAAGACTCCACTTCCGAGCTGGTATGGATCGTAGATCCCTTGGATGGCAGCATGAATTATCTCAAAGGTATCCCCGGCTGCTGTGTCTCTTTAGGGCTCTGGCGGGCAGATGAGCCCATGTTGGGTGTCATTTATGATTTCACTCGTAAGGAGCTTTTTGCCGGGATTCCTGGCAAGGGTGCATGGATGGATGGCTTTCCAATCTACACAAGTCTCATATCTGAGCCTGATCGAGCTGTACTCTGTACCGGATTCCCTGTCGGCATGGATTTTTCTGGTGAAGCGCTTTCCCAATTCATCCAACAGGTCCACTCATACAAGAAGATCAGAATGTTCGGATCAGCCGCCTTATCTCTCGCTTATGTTGCGGCCGGACGTGTTGACGCGTACTACGAACGTGATATCAGGCTCTGGGATGTAGCCGCAGGCCTTGCGATTGTGCAGGCGGCAGGTGGCCAGGTCGTGCGGACGGAATCTGATCAACCTTTTACGTTGACTGTCTTTGCCGGGAATTCAGTTCTAAAGACCACATGCCCGTAGATAGTAATTCGCAAATTTTCACAAGGTTTTTGGTTTGCTGGTCCGTGCCTAGGCAGCTTCAAGGCGACAATGAGATCATTTTGAGCTTTTTGCCGCCCTCACTCGAGGACTGGTTGTCGAGAACTCATGCAGGGATTGTGATATGCGCACGAGAAGCCTCTCGACATGTACGCGCCCAAGCGAGGCGCCTTTATATTGATCTTGTCGCTCACATTGGAGCCGTTCCATATTCCCCAGGGCAGTCTTTTAGAAAGGCGCTAGCTCCACCCGGGCAGACCAGCAGGTGGTGGTATCACCCAGTGGCCTTCAAAGGCTGTGAGAGTGATCCGACGTTCGATCGGATCATTGCCGTTCTCACGATTCGCTTGGTCGCTGAGCAGTACGGAGTGAAGAAGCTCGTTCTGGTAGGAGCGCCACAGGAAATGGTGATGGTGCTGAAAAACGCATTCGAGATCGAGGAAAAGAAAACGTGTAAGTCTTTCAGTCTGATGTGGCTCTGCTTACATGGCTTAGCCTCGAGGATTAAATATGTGCTATTGGCTTTTCGAGAGTGGCTGGCACTCCAGCGCCATTTAAGAATTCCTCAAGGCGCGTTTGATGTCTGTTTCTCTGGGTTTTGGGATTGGAGTGTATGGTGGGACGAACAAGCGCAATCACTTACCGACCGTTACTTTAAAGGTCTTCCCAGCGAGCTGAGGCGGCAGTCGGCCTCTACTGTTGGCTGGTTCGCCTGGTTCGATCCACGTGTAGCGCACGAGAAAAAGCCGCGGAGCCTGGCGGAGATGCTGAGGCCGCTGCGGAGTCTAAAGAATGTGGTGATCCTGCAACTGCTTTTAAAACCGTGGGATATCGTCAAAGCGGTGGTGGACCTCCGACCACTAGCTGTGTTCCTGAGGATCCACAGGCGAAGAATTTTCCGAGAAAGCTTTCGCGCACAGGGCTTCGACTTTTATCCTCTCTTTTCAGGACGGCTGTTCAGCGGATTCCTGGATTCCACACTACCACACTTTGAGCTCGTATCGTTGGCCACGGCACGGGCGTGCGATCAGTACAGATCCAAAACGTTTATTAGTTTTTTGGAGCACTTTCTTCACGCTCGAGCTCAATACGAAGGTGTCCGACGATCCGGGAATCATACAGTCTCTTATGCGATTCAGCATGCGAGCTATTGTTATGAAAAGACATTCCTCTCCCTTCATTCAACGCTCGAATGGGAAGGGGAACCAGATGGATGCTCCGTCCCTCATCCAGACTATGTCTGCGCTATGGGTACGCTGGGGCAGGAACTCTTTCTGGAGAGCGGGTATCCGAAGGAGCGAGTATTGCTCACAGGCTCTTCGCGATATGATGATCTCAAGGTTTTATCCACTGACGCCTCACCGAGCATCCAGGGAACGCGCGCTGGGCGCGTCCGCCTCCTAATGGTCGCTAGCCTGCATATAGACCTTGAACTAAATATGTTGGGTGCAGTGTTTTCTGCGGCACGAGATGTGGAAGACATTCAATTACTTTTCCGAAATCATCCATTCAGTCAGGTTGAACGCCATCCTGGCTTCATTCCCTTTAAAGATTCCGTTGAATTGACAAGTGGATCACTTGAGGAAGATTTAGATCAGGCAGACCTGATTATCTTCACCTATTCGACGATCGCAGAGGAGGCTTTTCTCAGGAACAAACCGGTCTGGCAGTGGCTCCCGTTGGGTTTCAACGGTTCTGCCCTGGTAGAAGTCGCGACGATCCCGCAGTTCTGGTCGGTTGCAGGTCTTCGATCGGCGTTGAGAGACTTCCGCGATCATCCTCAACGGTTTCTTCCGGGACTGGATGCGCGTCGGCTTGCACTCGAACGTCTGTTCTATCGCGGCGACGGTAAGGCAAGCATGCGAATTGCGAGTGCGGTGATTTCTACGATTGCTAAAGAAAGAGTTTGCCCGTGAAGGTTCTCATTACAGGCGGAACAGGTCTTTTGGGCAAGGCCTTGGCTGAGACATGTCCTCATGGCAGCTCAATCCTCTCAATTCACCTGCGTTCACCTCGCGTGGTGAACTCAAAGACCAACGAATTGTTGGCCGATGTGCGTGATCGAGATGAGATCGCCATGTTGTTCGCGTCGCAGCTGTTTGACGTGGTTATTCATGCGGCGGGCATCTCGAATGTGGATTACGCCGAGCGGCATTATGATGAGGCGGTGGCATCCAACGTCATCGGCACGGCGAACGTCGTCGAGCTCTGTAGCGAGTTCAACAAGCACCTGATTTATGTCTCCACCAATGCCGTCTTTGACGGCACGAAGGCGCCGTACCGCGAAACGGATCCAATGTGTCCGATCAACGCCTACGGCCGAATCAAGGCGCAATGCGAAGAACTGGTCAGAAAGGGGTCGCGTTCCTACTCCATTGTGCGGCCAATCCTGATGTACGGCTGGAATTATCCAGCGGCGCGGAAAAATCCCGTCACCTGGTTGCTGGACAAGCTGAAGGCCGGCGAACCCGTGTCCATAGTGACCGATGTGTACGAAAATCCGCTCTTCTATCTTCAGGCGGGGGAAGCGTTATGGAAGCTGATCGCACGGCGGGACCTGGACATGGTCCATCTGGCCGGCGGCACCATCATCAACCGGTATGAATTGGCACTGGCGGTGGCCCACCAATTTGGACTTGATGCCAATCTGATCAAGTCTGTGGACAGTAGTGTTTTTTCAAACTTGGCGCCACGCCCCCGTAATACATCCTTTGTGACAGAGTGGATGGAAAAAGAACTGGGCGTGGTCCCTCTTTCCTTGACGGACGGTCTTCGGACAATGGCTGCCCAGAATCGTGCCGGCGCGAACGCTTAGGCATGCCACCTCGTGTCCTTCTGATAGGGCCGGAGTGGAGAGCGGGGTGGACTGCTTCCACTGCTCGAGCTTTGACCGAGTTGGGCTGCACCGTCAGCGTGTTCTATTACATGCGGGCCGGCGTGGTACAGCGGGTGAATCGGTGGCGAGGGTGGGTCACGGACCGCCTGCAATGGCAGCGTCAGGACGCTCCCCGATGGGCGCGCACTGCCTATTGGTGGTGGACGGGCACGCGTGTGGGACAGTCTCTCATCCGCGTTGCCCGGGAATATCGTCCTGATGTGGTGCTGGTCTTAAAAGGAGAAATCCTGCGGCCAGGCACCATTGCAGCTTTGAAGCGGGTGACCGGAGCGTCGGTGACAGCCTGGTGGGTGGACGACCCTTTCGCATTAGAGAGGCAATGGGGTTGGCGGAATCCCGTGCAATGTCTGCCTCTTTATGACCGAGTCTTCGTGTTTGATCACTATTATCTCAATCCGCTCAAGGAACGGGGGGTCGAACGCGCCAGCTTTCTCCCCTGCGCGGCCGATCCGGCTCTCTATCATCCGCAAACGGTTGCTGAGTCGGAACGGCGCCTCTATGAAGCGACCGCCAGCCTGATCGGGGTGTACTTTGAAAGTCGCGGTCAGGTTGTGGAAGGGCTTTTGAAAGAGCCAGGACTACGGATCTGGGGACCAGGATGGGCGAGTTTTGTGGTCAGCCGGCTGGGAGAAGAAGGGCGAAGCCGCTTTCGCGGTGAAGAGTTGTCCCCAGATCAGGTGTCGAAGGTCTACGCGTCTAGCGCGATCAATCTCAATAGCCATCATTCACAGTCGCGATGGGGCGGGTTGAACACCCGTGCCTTTGAAATTCCAGCCGCTGGCGGGTTCCAGTTGATGGATCATGTGCGGGGCATGGAAGAGCTTTTGGAGCCTGGACGAGAGGTGGCTGTGTATGAAACGCCGCAGCAAGTGCCCGAGCTTGTCCGGCACTACCTCAAGGATTCTGAAAGTCGAGCGCGAATTGCACGCGCTGGATATGAACGTGTGTTGGCCCAGCATACCTACCGACATCGGATGACAACGGTTTTGAATGCGTTGTAACGTTCGTCCCTCCTTTCTCCTGCCTCTTTGCTGTCCGGTCACCGTGTCGGTCCAATTACCCGTCGAGATCGTTTTTCCTGCCGGCATACTTCTTTGTTCACCGAGACATGAAGCATAGCGCTATGCGCATCTCCGTCGTGATTCCGGCCCTGAATGAAGAGAAAGCGCTTCCCGGCTTGCTTGCAGCCTTGCTGTCGCAAACCAAACGGCCGGACGAGATCATCGTGGTTGATGCGGACTCGACGGATGGGACCGTGAGAGTTGTTGAGGATTGGAGTCAGAAGGCGGGTGTGCCGATACGTTGCTTGAAAGGGCGACGCGGTGGGTGTGCGATCGGTCGCAACATCGGTATCAAGGCAGCCGCCCATGACTGGATCGTTTTGTTGGATTGCGGAATGGAGCCGATCCCGAACTGGCTCGCGTCACTTGAAAGGACCCAGCAACAATCTGGAAGCCTCGCTGTTTTTGGAAAGTGTCAATACGTGCCGGGCACCGAGTTTCAAAAGGCCGTGTGCGCTCTGGCATGGGGAGAACGGCCGGTCACGGTCGTTCCGTGCGCGCTGATTCACCGTTCGGTCTTTGAGACTATCGGATTCTTCCGGGAAGACCTCCGGGCGGTGGAGGATCAAGAATGGACCGGCCGCTTCCTACGATATTACGGCAACCGGTGCGAGATGCAGGACGCGGTCACGCCGCATTTGGATGTCCCTGACAGCCTCCCAGCCGTCTATCGTAAGTGGGTCCTGTATTACGAGTGCGCCGTTACGGCTGTGGTTTTGGTTGGTTCCCAGGTGTTATACCTGAGTGGCGTGGCCATGCTGCTCCTCGCGCTGCTCTATTCATGGGAGACAGTGTCTGCGCTGTTTCTACTTCACATGGGCGTGCGCGGAATCGTCCTTCCGCTCTCCCGCGGTACCCCGTTGACCTGGTTGATCAAGCCGGCCAATCTGGCCATCGTCTTGCTGCTGGCGTTGACCATTGATGTCGCGAAAGTCCTGGGGTTTGCGGCGGGCCGTTATGGTGCGCTCAAGGGCACTCTTCGGCCTCCCGCAACAGCCGCGCCGGTCGCGGTCCTCTCCGGATCCGTCCGAGAAGATCTGCAACCGATTCGTTTAACCAAGACCACCCTGATCAATACGCTCGGAAGATCAGGCGCCGTCTTGTTCCCCCTTTTCGTCGCTTACCGGTATGGGGCGACTGATATGACTGATGCGCTGTTCTGGATCACCGGCCTAATCTTCTGGCTGGGCGGGGGCATTTCCGTGGCGGCTGAATTGGTCAGTGTGCCGCTGGTCACCCGTGAACAAAAAGAAGACCTTCATGGGACGAGCGGCGTATTGATGGCGCTTTCATTGCGGAGTCTGCAATGGGGCGTTCCGATCATGGTGTTGCTTTTCATCATCGGCACTGGATCGGTGCTGCTTACGCCGCTTCTCAGCGACCACGTTAAAAACCTCGCTTTCCTGTATCTGCTGGAAGTGCTTCCGGTGGTCGTGTTGATGTTGCTGACGGCCGTGTGGACCGCCGCACTCGCCGCCCATGGGGCCTTCACCGCGTCCGGCTGGACAATGGCCCTGAAATGGTTCCTCGTGCTTGCTACGGTTCCCTTGCTTGCAATTCCTTCAGTCGTCCCTTTCTGGGCCGTTGTCTTTCTCGTCGGAGAATTAGGCAGGTTTGGTCTTCTGAATGCGTGGGCGCGGGCCATAGGCATCTGGAAAGGTTTCAGAGTACAGTCCGAGTCCCGTTCGGTTCGTGACATCGCGATAGCCCCCTTTGTGCTCCAGACTCTTGCTATGTTCGCGATCAATGCCACCCCAGTCATCGACAAGGCGATGGGGGCTGTTCTCGGGCCGGGAAACATTTCCTTGTTCGAGTATGCTTGGATCGCCTATCTGATTCCTTCTGGAATCGTCACCAGCGGCCTCCTGGTCGTTCTCTATACGGAGTGGTCGAGAGTCTTTTCCTTCCAAGGAGCTGCATGTCTTGGCGCTACAGTCAGGCAGGCGTATTTTCGTACTTTGAGGTGGACGACACTGCTTGCGCTGCTTCTTCTAGCGATTTCCGGTTGGTACTGGAACCACCCAGTTCCATTGGGGAGCTTGTCCGCGAACCAAGGCCGGGAGTTTATAGGAGTATTGGGCGCCTTGTCACTTGGGATTCCCGGGGTGCTTGCCGGGCTGGTGGCAATGCGCGGACTTCTGGTGATCCAGAATAACCAGGCGATTCTGTATATCGCCTTGGGGAAGTGCGGGCTGAATGTGCTTCTGAATTGGGTGCTCATCGCGCCGCTGGGCTTGATCGGGATCGGTCTGGCCACAGCCATTACGGAACTCCTCACGGCCGGCTGCCTCTACGGCGCATTCGTCGGGAGCCTCCGGAAACTGGACCGCCAGGTGGTCTATGGATAAGGCCAGGAAGTTTTTCCTTGCCGTGTTTGCTGCAGGGTGCTTGGCTCATTTTGGGATGGCGTTCTCTGTGAATCAGTGGCTTTCGACAGACGGAGGCCCCGCCCTTTTACAGAATTCCGATGAGATCACCTACTATGCAGTTGGCAAGAAAATCGCCGCCGCACTTCGGGAAGGCGCACCGATGAGTCCTGCATTTGAAGGCAGCAAGGATCCCCATCACGGCTATTATTATGTGATCGGAGGACTTCTCTATGCAGGAGCGGAGCCGTTGCAAATGCGGCTTGTGAATGCTGGAATCAGTATCCTTGCGCCGATCCTTTTCGTGTTTTTGATCCGAGAGGCTGGCGGGGGCATTCTGGAGCAGAAGATTGCCTTTGCGCTCTCGATGTTCTGGCCATCATCGGTATTTTGGACGAGCCTCATTCTCAAAGAAGCTTTGGGTTACGCCTTGACTGCCCTGGTGTTGCTTGCGTCAGCGAGAATTGTGATGCGTCAAAACTTTTCCTTCCAAGATATGACGATGATGGCAGCCAGTGTCTTGGCGCTCAGCTTCTTCCGGTCGTATGCTTCGCTCCTGCTCCTTGCTGTCTTAACTCTTGTGGGGGCGATTCTTATGCGCGAACGCGGACGTATGGTCTTGCTCGGGTGCATCATTACTGCCATCGTTACCGTACTGAATCCGGACATGTTTGAATTGTTCTGGCGTGTTATGGGACAACGCCCTGGATATGATGAACAATATTGGAATGCCATTCAAATAGGATCTGCCCGTGGAGGATCGTCTGTTACCCTAGAAACTTCCATTTTTACAAAGCTGTGGCTATTCGTGACGTTCCCCTTGCCGTGGCAGGCGACGACGCTCTTTCAGAAGTTGGCGATTCCAGAGGTGCTCTTGTCGTTGGTGCTTGTGCCGAGCGCCATATTGGGCTGCTGGCTGCAGTTGAGGGAGAAGAATCCTGTAGCTGTTCAACTGATGGCGGTCTTCTTGATCTTTGTTGGGCTATACACCTATATTGTGAACAATCTCGGCACCCTCTTCCGCATCAAGTCCTCTCTATCGATCTATTTTCTTTATTTTGTCGCGGTTGGTCTTGCATCTTTTTGGAAACAGGTCAAACTGAGGCGACTTCAAGTTGGTTTCAGAGGGAGGACGTAGTTTCTGGAGGAGTAGCTAAGGTGAAATTTTCCTCAGGGCGGCGGAAGCGACTGTGGGTCCTCACGGCATCTGTTTTTGTCCTCACGGTCATCGCTTTGCTGGCGGGTGGATTCTTTTATGCGGGACATATCGTTGCTGTAGAAAGGATACCCCAGCGTGCTGATGTGGGTGTGGTCTTGGCTGGAAACTTTGCGCGCGCTATGTACACTGCCGATCTCTATCAGCAGGGACTGGTATCGCGAATCTGGATTACTCGACCGGAACGTGAAGGAGCATTAGCGCAGTTAGATTCGCTCGGGGTGCCTTATCCTCGCCAAGAAGACGTCAGCCGCGCTGTGCTGATCAAGAAAGGCGTCCCGGGGGACCGGATCGAAATCATCGGCGAGGGGGTCCTCAGCACGATTGGGGAGGCCAAACTTATTGCCGGGATCTTGAAGGCAAAGCCTGAGTACCGTTCTTTGTTGATCATCACTAGTCCGCCCCATATCCGTCGGGCCGAGGCGATCTTTCGCTACGTTTTAGGAGGTTCGCCTTCCGTCGCGGTTTCTGTCATTGGCACTCCGTATGACAAGTTTGTAGCGGATCAATGGTGGAAAGACCGAGACTCGGCCCGTCAGGTGGTGCTGGAAACGGCGAAGTTACTTCTCTTCTGGGCAGGCACGGAATTTTGATGCTGCAGACCAAGGCTGCTCGTCCGGTCCTTATCCTGCACATCTGCACGATCATGCTGACGGCGCGAACGTTTATCGCGCCAATCGCCCGGTACCTGCGCGCGCGGGGATATGAAGTCGGTATCGCGTGCTCTGCTGAAGATGCGGCGGACGGTCCCGGTCTCTCAGCCGGGCATGAGATAGAGGGGTGTCCGCTGTATCCCGCGACCATCCCCCGTGCGATCCGGCCATTGGCGGACTTGCGTGCGATTGGACAGCTCTACCGACTGATTCGACGACTACGGCCGGATATCGTCCATACACAGACCTCAAAGGCGGGGGTGGTGGGGCGACTGGCTGCTTGGATGGCGGGAGTTCCCGTCATCATCCACACGGCGCATGCGTTTCCGTTCCATCCGCATCTGAGCGCTACGATCCGATGGGTGTATATCGTGATCGAACGGTGGGCGGCCGGCCTGGCTGATCTGGTCATGGTCGATACCGAAAGCGTCCGGGCCGAGGGGCTGCGGCACAGGATCGTCCATGACCCGTCGAAGCTCGTGACCGTCCCGATGGGGATCGATCTCAAGAAATTCTCGCCTTCGTTGGTAGGTTTTGATAGCCTTCGTCGAACGCTGGGTGTTGGACAGAATGACCTTATTGTCGGTACTGTCGCCCGGCTGGTTCACGATAAGGGGCTTGAGTGTTTTTTGCGCATGGCCGCACGCATCCGGGCTGCCCGATCTGATGTCCAGTTTCTGATCGTCGGCGATGGCCCGTTGCGACCGGAACTGGAACGCCTGGTGGACACCTTAGGCATCCGCGCGAAAGTGATCTTCACCGGGCACCGGACTGACGTGCCGGCCCTGATGGAGGCGATGGATCTCTTCGTCCTGCCGACTCTGCGCGAAGGCTTCGGCGTGGTCTTTGCCGAGGCTATGGCGATGGGCAAAGCCACGGTTGGGAGCCGGATTGGTCCGGTGGCTGAAGTGGTTGAGAACGGCGTGACCGGCTATCTGGTCGCTCCGGAAGATCCGGAGCAGTTTGCGCAGCGGGCGTTGGAATTACTCGCTGATGACGGCAAGCGCCGGGCCTTCGGCGACGCCGGCCGGCGTCGCGTCGAGAAGTTGTTTGCGGAAGAGCGCATGTGTGAGACCATTGAGCGACATTACCAGCGACTTGTGGCTGTGAAAGGGGTCTCTGCGTGAATCGCTCGGTGCAGCTTGTCATAAAACATGTGCTGGACAGATTGATTGCGGCCGTCCTCCTCTGCCTTTTGTCGCCGGTGCTGCTCGTCATTGTCGCGGCGATTGTCATTGAGTCCGGGCGCCCGGTTTTCTTCGTCCAGACCCGCGTCGGCCGCAACGGCAGGCTCTTTACGGTGTACAAGTTTCGGACCATGATTCAGGGGGCCGTGAACAAAGGTCTGGGAACCACAGTTGCTGCAGATGACAATCGCGTCACCCGCGTGGGCGTCTTTCTCCGGACGTGGAGCTTGGACGAACTTCCCCAGTTGCTGAATGTTCTCCGAGGAGGAATGAGTCTGGTCGGGCCGCGACCTACCCTTGACTATCAGGTCGCACGCTATACGTCCTTCCAGCGGCGGCGTCTGGAGATGAAACCAGGAATAACGGGCTGGGCGCAGGTCAATGGCCGTAATGCCTTGCCATGGACGCGGCGGATTGAACTTGACGTGTGGTACGTGGACCATTTCTCATTGCTGCTCGATGCACAGATCCTCCTGCGGACGGTCGGGGTCTTCATACGACGCGAGGGTCTCTATGGGCCTAAAGGGGTGAACGACGATTTTGTGCCGAAGGGACACGTCTGAGCATGCCGAAGAAAACCAAAATTGTTGTCTTTGGAGCAGGCGGGCACGCCAAGGTTGTCCTGGATGTCCTTGAGCATGCGGGACGGTATGTCGTGGTCGGGCTGCTGGACAGCAGCGTGGATCTCCATGGCAAAACCCGCTGGGGATACAAGGTGCTGGGTGGACGCGACCAATTTGCCGTGTTGAAAAGGCGAGGCGTGGCGCGCCTCATCGTTGCATTGGGGGATAATCGGAATCGTCAATCGGTGTATGAGGAAGCGGTAAAAGCAGGGTTTGAGCTGGTAACGGCCATTCACCCTTTTGCACAGTTGGGCAAAGGGGTGGTCATCGGTCCCGGGTCACTGCTAGTCGCAGGCACAGTCGTCAACGTGGACGCCGAGGTCGGTGCGAACGTGATCATCAATACCGGCGCGACGGTGGACCATGACTGCCGCATCGGCTCCCATGCGCATCTCTCGCCTGGGGTGCATCTGGCCGGCAGCGTGACTGTCGGGGAGCTGACCCAGATCGGTATCGGAGCCGTGGTGTTGCCTAACCTTACGGTCGGACGAGCCTGCATTGTGGGGGCCGGCGCGGTTGTGCGGGAGTCCGTTCCGGACGGCGCGGTCGTAGCGGGAAACCCAGCCCATCCCATTCGAAGCGACGAGGAGAGCCGTGGCCTCTGATGGAATAAAGATTCCTCTGTCCGGTCCTGATATCACCGCCGTGGAGCGTCGGGCGGTGCTGGATGTGCTGGAGTCGTCCAATCTGAGCCTCGGGCCCAAGCTTGTGGAATTCGAGCAAGCGATGGCTAAATACGTCGGTGTTCCGCACGCGGTGGCGGTCAACAGCGGTACCAGCGGGCTTCATCTCATCGTTCGGGCCTTGGGCATAGGCCAGGGGGACGAAGTCATCACGACACCCTTCAGTTTCATCGCCTCGGCCAATTGCATTGTGATGGAGGGCGCGCGTCCTATCTTCGTGGACATTGAGCCAGACACATGCAACATGGATGTGACCAAGATCGAACGGGCCATTACGCCGAGAACAAAGGCTATCCTCGGCGTGGATGTCTTCGGGCGGTGCACGGACTGGGAGCGGATCGAAGCGGTCGCCCGTACCTATAAGCTGACCGTGATCGAAGATTCCTGTGAAGCGATCGGTGCCGTGCATCGAGGGAGAAAGGCCGGATCGTTTGGAGATGCCGGTTGCTTCGGTTTTTATCCCAACAAGCAAATGACGACGGGCGAAGGCGGGATGATTCTGACCAACCGTGGCGATGTGGCCGCGATGTGTCGGAGCATGCGCAATCAGGGTCGCGAGGATGGAGAAGGTTGGCTGCAACACGCCCGCCTCGGGTTCAATTACCGCATCAGCGACGTCAACTGTGCGCTGGGGCTGGCGCAGCTCTCCCGTCTGGAGGACATGCTGGCACGCCGGACTGCCGTGTCCACTCTCTATCTGGAACGACTGCAGAAGATCGACGACCTTGTTCTACCCCAGCCTGTTGCAGAGGGCCGGCGGAGCTGGTTCGTGTTCGTCCTGCGGCTGGCTGACCGGTACAGCCGCGAGGATCGAGATCGAGTTCTGCGCGGGCTGCGCGAGGCGGGGATCGGCTGCAGCAACTACTTCCCGCCGATCCATCTGCAGGCTTTTTATGCCGAACTGCTCGGCCACCGGCTAGGCGATTTTCCGGTCACCGAGCGGATTGCGGAACGTACCATCGCCCTGCCGTTCTTCAACGCGCTGACGGCCTCCCAGATTGATGAAGTGGTGGACTGCCTGGGCCGGCAGATTCGCCTCCTGAGGAGCCGCCGGTGAGAAAACTTTTGTCACTTCTCTTCCAGTACGTGTCGGCAGCCGGGGAGGGACTGTTGCTCTGGTATCGGCCGGCCGTGGTCACCGCCGTACAGCTTGCCTTGGTGGTGTTTGCGAATTTCTTCGCGTTCACCCTTCGCTTCGAAGGGGATATTCCGAACCAGTATTGGAGTCTCGGCCTGCAGGGCCTCCCGCTGGTCTGCGTGATCTATGCGCTCGGTTTCTGGGTGTTCAGGATCCAACGGGGCCTCTGGCGCTATGTTGGCTTTCATGATCTCAAGCTCATCGTGGGCACGGGCGTTACCTCGACCGTCGCTGTGTATGGAGTGCTCCATCTCCTCTTGGGCTGGGAGACGTATCCGCGTTCCGTCATCCTTCTGACGGGCCTGCTGAGCATCATCTTCCTGGGCGGCATCCGGTTCGCAGTCCGGGTATTCCGTGAGTGGTTGACCATCGTCGGGCCGTCCGCGACCCGTGTGCTCATCGTGGGCGCCGGCAACGCCGGCGAGATGCTGGCGCGCGATCTCAAAACGAACCCCGGCCATAACTACAAACCCGTCGTCTTCGTGGACGACAATCCCCAGAAGCGGCAGGGCACAATCCACGGCGTTCCGGTCTCCGGTACTATTTCAGAAATACCGGGACTGGTGCAGCGGTTCGCGATCGGCGAGATCATCGTGGCCATTCCTTCGGCTACGCCGAAGCTGATGCAACGAATCCTGGAAGCTTCCGAACCCTGCCGGGTGCCCATCAAGACACTTCCGAACATCAAGCAGCTCCTCGACGGTTCCGTGTCCATGCGGCAAATCCGTCCGGTGAGTCTGGAGGATCTGCTGCAGCGGGAGCCAATCAAGACCGATCTCCAGGAACTCCACCCTTTGCTGGAAGGCAAGAGCGTGCTGGTCACCGGCGCGGGGGGCTCCATCGGGTCGGAACTGTGCCGGCAGATCGCCCGTTACAGGCCCGCACTCCTGGTCCTTTTCGAGCGGCATGAGAGCAGTCTGTACGCACTCGAGATGGAGCTGCGTGAAGCGTTCCCTCGGGTCAAGATCGTTGCTGCTGTCGGTGACGTCACACTTCCAGACCGCGTGATGGAAGTCTTCCGGTCCTGTGCTCCGAGTCTGATTTTCCACACGGCCGCTCACAAGCACGTGCCGATGATGGAACAGAATCAGGGCGAGGCGGTCCGGAACAACGTCGTGGGGACGCGCGTTGTCGCGGAAGCGGCCGTGGACGCCGGGGTCGAGCAGTTCGTCCTGATCTCCACCGATAAGGCCGTGAATCCCTCCAGCGTGATGGGGGCAACCAAGCGGATCGCCGAACATCTGGTCCAGAACATGAACCGTCTGGGTCGGACACGGTTCACGGTGGTGCGCTTTGGGAACGTCCTGGGCAGCAACGGCAGCGTGGTTCCACTGTTCACCGAGCAGATCCGAAAGGGCGGCCCCGTGACCGTGACCCACCCCGAGATCAAACGGTACTTCATGACCATCCCGGAATCGGTGCAATTGGTCCTCCAAGCCAGTGTAATGGGTCGGGGAGATGATGTGTTTGTGTTGGATATGGGAGAACAGATTCGGGTCGCGGATTTAGCCCGCAACATGATTCTCCTGTCCGGACGGGTGCCGGACCAGGACATCAAGATCACCTATACCGGCCTCCGCCCCGGCGAGAAACTCTACGAAGAGCTGTTCGATCGGGATGAACGCGTCGAGCCGACCACGCACGAGAAGATCAAGTGTGCGGTGAGGCGGTCGGCTTTCGAATCCGGTGACCTTGATCGGCACCTTCAAGAACTGGAGCTGTTGCTTCGGGAGTCCAATGAGGAGAAGCTGATCCGGAAGTTGCAGGAGATAGTCCCGAACTACAACCGGAACACGTCCGATGCCGCGAAGTAAGATGCCTGCTCCTCCAAAACTGAATCGAGACATGCGTGCCAGGCTTGGCAAGGTGCGGATGCTGGCCATGGATGTGGACGGTGTTTTAACGGATGGGGGAATGTATTATTCAGAGGCGGGGGACGAGCTCAAAAAGTTCAATGTCAAGGATGGAATGGGAATTAAGCTTCTTCAGGCAGCCGGGTTTGTGACGGCCTTCATCACCCGAGAGAAGACCGCCGCTGTCGAGCGGCGCGGTCAGAGGCTGGCGGTCCCTGAAATTCACCAAGCGATCGACGACAAGCTGACGGACCTCACCCGCCTAGTCAGGAAGTATGGCCTTACGTTCACCCAGGTCGCGTATATTGGGGACGACGTCAACGACCTTGAAGCCCTCAAGGCCGTCGGGTTCTCGGCTGCGCCGGTCGACGCGATGCCGGTCGTCCTTCAGGCAGTCCACTACGTCTGCACCAAGAAAGGCGGCGAAGGTGCCGTGCGCGAACTCGCCGACCTCATCCTCACCGCACGCGGGAAAAGCTAGTCTCCTTCCCCGGTTGTGCTAAAATCGCGCCTATGGACATCCTCGCTGAAATCAACAGAGTGATGGAGCTGGAGGGGCGGACGCTCGCGAAGCTGCGCGCAACCGTCGGCCCGGCCTATGAGAAGGCCGTGCTGATGATTTACGCCTGCCCCGGTAAGGTGATCCTGACCGGCATCGGCAAGTCCGGCATCGTCGCGCAGAAGATCGCCTCCACCCTGGTCTCCACCGGCACACCCGCCATGTTCCTGCATCCCTCGGAGGGTGCGCACGGCGACATCGGCATCGCGCACAAGGACGACGTCCTCGTCGCGATCACGAAATCGGGCGAGAGCGACGAGCTGATCGCGCTGCTGCCCTCCATCCGGCAGATCGGCGCGCGGCTCATTTCGATCACCGCCGAAGCAGAGTCCACGTTGGCGCGCAATTCCGATCTCGTCCTGCTGACGCCGGTCGAAGAGGAAGCCTGCCCGCTCAACATGGCGCCCACTTGCAGCACGACGGCGGCCCTGGTCGTCGGCGATGCGTTGGCGATGGCCCTGATGAAGCTCCGCAACTTCCAGCCGGAGGAGTTCGCCCTCTATCACCCCGGCGGCCAGCTCGGCAAACGTCTGCTTCTGACCGTGCGCGATCTCATGCGGACTGGCGCCCGCAACCCGGTGGTGAATCTCACGGCCACCGTGCAGGAGATGTTCTCCGAGCTCACCGCGAAGCACCTCGGCGCGGTGTCGATTGTGGATGGCACGGGTAAGCTCGTCGGTTTCGTCACCGACTACGACATCCGGCGTGTGGTCGGAAAGGGCAAGAACATCTTCACGATGAGCATCAAGGACATCATGAATCCCAACCCGGTGCGCGTCAACGTGGACGAGAAGGCCTTCCAGGCGCTCAAGATCATGGAAGAGCGAGAGAAGCCGCTCGCGGTGCTGCCGGTGGTGGACGCCGGGTCGGTCGTCCGCGGGATGATCCACCTGCACGACCTCATCGACAAAGGACTGTGAGCCGTCCGACCCCCCACCTCTATGCCGTCATCCTGGCCGGCGGCAGCGGCACCCGCTTCTGGCCCCTCAGCCGCGAGCTCTACCCCAAGCAACTCCTCAAAGTCCTCAGCAACCGCACGCTGATCCAGGAAACGGTTCACCGGGTCCGGCCGATCGTGCCGCTCGAGCGGACGCTCGTGGTGACCGGCGCCGGCCATGCCGACTCGATTCGCCTCCAACTGGATGAGCGCGACGGAGCGCGGAAGGAGAACATCCTGTCCGAGCCGGTGGCGCGCAACACCGCGGCGGCGATCGGATGGGCGGCCGTAGCCGTCCGCCGCATGGACCCCGACGGTGTCCTGCTGGTGATGCCCGCCGACCACGTCATTCCCGATCAGGCGAAGTTTCTCCGGGCAGCCGCCCTAGCGGCGTTGGTGGCGCAGGAGGGCAAGCTCGTGACCTTTGGCATCAAGCCCGCGCGGCCGGAGACCGGCTATGGCTACATCAAGGTCGCGTCACGCCGCCCACTGCTGAGCCAGGGCGGGCTCAAGGCGTTGCCGGTTTCCTGCTTCGTGGAGAAGCCAGATCTGAGCACCGCGAAACGCTACCTGAAGGCCGGCGGGTTCTATTGGAACAGCGGCATCTTCGTCTGGCGCGCCGACGCGATCCTCGACGAGATCGAAGCCGCGCTGCCGAAGCTGGGGCGCGGGTTGAAAGCGCTGGGCAAGGTCCTGGGAACGCCCAACGAGAACCAGGCGCTGGAGCGGTTCTACAAAGGCGCCGAGTCCATCTCCATTGACCACGGCGTGCTGCAGCGGAGCAAGCGCGCGGCCGTCATCCCGGCGCCCTTCCGGTGGAGCGACGTCGGCAACTGGAGCAGCCTCGACGAAGTCGCCGATACCGATGGGGCAGGCAACGTCCGCATCGGGCGGATCGTGGACATCGGGAGTCGCTCCTCCGTTCTCTACGGCGAGCACCGGTTGGTGGCCACCATCGGGTTGAAGGACATGGTGGTCGTGGACACGGCCGACGCCACGCTGGTCTGTCCCAAGGACCGCGCCCAGGAGGTCAAGCAGATCGTCGAGCGCCTGCGCAAGGACAAGGCCCCCGAGAGTCTCATCCATAAAACGGTCTATCGGCCCTGGGGGAGCTACACGGTGCTGGAGGAGGGCCCGCGGTATAAGGTGAAACGGGTCACGGTCAATCCCGGCGGGCGTCTGTCGTTACAGTATCACCACAGGCGCAGCGAGCACTGGGTCGTCACGGCGGGGACCGCGCGAGTCACCTGCGGCGACCGGGTCTTCGATTTGCGCGTCAACGAGAGCACGGGCATTCCGCAGGGAAGCGCGCATCGCCTGGAGAATCCCGGCACTGTCCCGCTGGATATCATCGAGGTGCAGTGCGGCGACTATGTCGGCGAAGACGACATCGTGCGTCTGGCCGATGACTATGGACGCGAGGGGAAGCGGTGAGCATCTTCCGCGAGTACGACATCCGGGGCGTGGTGGGGGAGGAGCTCACGCTGGCGCTGGCTGAGAAGATCGGGCGGGCCTACGGCTCCCTCGCCGTCCGCGCGGGCGCCAAGACTGTCGCCGTGGGCCGCGACGGGCGGACCAGCGCGATGCAGATGCGCGAAGCGCTGCTCAAGGGCCTGTTGGGCTGCGGCTTGGACGTGGTGGATATCGGGATCTGCCCCACGCCGCTCCTGTACTACTCGCTCTTCACGCTGCCGGTCGGCGGCGGCGTGATGATCACGGCCAGCCATAACCCGCCCCAGTACAACGGCTTCAAGCTCTGCCTGGGGAAAGATTCGATGCACGGGGCCGCCATTCAGGCCCTGAAGGCCGACATTGACCGGGGCCGGTTCGAGTCCGGTGGGCCGGGGCGCGTCTCCGAACATCCGATCATTCCGGATTACATGGCCTACATGAAAAAGTCCTTCGCCGGCGTCAAGGCGGGCAAGCTGCACGCGATCGTGGATTGCGGCAACGGCATGGGCGGGCTCGTGGGGCCGGACGCCCTGCGTCTGCTCGGCTGTCGCGTCACGGGCATGTACGTGGATGTGGACGGGCGGTTCCCGAACCATCATCCGGACCCGACGGTCGCCGCCAATCTCCAGGACCTCATCAAGAAGGTCCGCGAGGCGCAGGCGGACGTCGGGATCGCCTATGACGGGGATGCCGACCGCATCGGGGCGGTGGACGAGAAGGGCGGTATCCTTTGGGGCGACAAGCTGTTGGTGCTCTACGCGCGCGACGTGCTCCAACACAAGCCCGGCGCGACGATCATTTCCGAGGTCAAGGCCTCGCAAGTCTTTTACGATGACGTGGTCAAGCAGGGCGGCCGCTCGATCATGTGGAAGGCGGGCCATTCCCTCATCAAGGCCAAAATGAAAGAGGAGAAGGCCGTGCTGGCCGGCGAGATGTCCGGCCACATGTTCTTCGCCGACCGCTACTTCGGCTACGACGACGC
>CAYYLQ010000006.1:100349-109374 GCA_964472655.1 uncultured Nitrospirales bacterium | reverse complement strand
GGCCCTGCATGGACTCCAGCATGGCGGTCTCCTCCCCGGCCACGTAACTGCCCTGCCCTTCCACGAACTCGAGCTCGAGATCGGCGCCCGTGCCGAGAACGTTCTTGCCCATGAACCCCTTCGCGCGCGCCTGCTCCGCGGCTTTCCGGAGATTCGCGAGCTCCTCGACGTACTCGTGATTCACATAGATGAACGCGGTCTTGGCCTTGACGGTATAGGCGGCGATCAACGCTCCTTCCAGCAACTGGTGCGGATTGGTCTTGAGCAGGTGCCGGTCTTTGAACGTCCCCGGCTCGTGCTCGCCGGCGTTACAGACGAAGTAGTGCTCGGGTATGCGGTGGTGCAGCACCTTTTCCCACTTGATGCCGGTCGGAAACCCGGCCCCGCCGCGACCCCTCATGCCGGCCTTTTTGATCTCGGCGATGATCTCGTCCCTGGTCCACTTCGTGGCGCAGGCCTTCAAGGCTTCATAGCCCCCCTCCTTCATATAGGAGGCAATCTCCCAGGGACGTGGGCCAAAGTCCTTCATTATTCGAGCTTCTTTCAGCACCTTAAAACCTACCTCCGACCAGATTGGTCGGCATACTATAAGGGAGAACCTGTGGGGAGTCAAGCCTGATCGGGAGCCTAGGCCTCAATAGCGACCGGCCTAGGCCCTTCGATCCATGCGGGTTTTATGCGTTTGCTTGCGCCCTATGGCTTGATGAGGAATTTCCCATACAGCAGACCGGCCAATCCCCCGCCCAGCATGGGGCCGATCCAGTACACGATATGGTTGGCCCAGTACCCGCCGGCCAGAGCCGGGCCGAAGGTCCGAGCCGGGTTCATGGAGGCGCCGGTCAGCGGCCCGCCCGCCAGGACATCGCACATGATGGTCAACCCGATGCCGAACCCCGCGACCGCTTTCCAGGTGCCGCGGTCGTCGATGGCGGTGCCGTAGACGACCAGCACGAGGAAAAATGTCAGCGCCGTCTCCACGAGAACGCCGGTGCCGACCGACAAGCCCGGCGCCAGCATGGGCGTCCCAAGGCTGACCGCCTGCCACGTCACATCCGGAAACACCATGCGCAGCAGGAACCCGGCCGCCGCGGCCCCGATGAGCTGCGACACGATATACAAGACGGCCATCTGAGTCGAGATCCTGCCGCCCACCCAGACCGCGAAGGTCACGGCCGGGTTGTTATGGCCCCCCGAGATATGGCCCATGGCCGAGATCAGGACCGCCATCATGCAGCCATGCGCGATCGCGATCCCCACCAGCCCCGCACTGTTGATGATGGACGCTGCGCCGACGAAACAAAATGCGAACGTCGCGACCGCCTCCGCCACGCACGGCTTCAACGCTTTACCCATCGATCGCCCTCCTCCATGCAGAGTTCACTGCTGTCGACCGTTACGGAAGCTTCGGCGCGGTGACATTCAAATCACCGGTCAGCCCTTTCATGAACTCGACGAGATCTTTTTTCTCCTGATCGGTCAGGTTCAGCGCGCTCATAAACATGTCTTTGCCGGACACCGGCTCCCCGCCCTTGTTGTAGAACTCCATCACCTCTTCGAGCGTCTTGAAGCCCCCGGTGTGCATATACGGGGCGGTCAGCGCGACGCTGCGCAGGGACGGGGTCTTGAAGGCGCCGCGATCCGCTTCCCGCTTCGTGACGGCGTAGCGGCCGACATCCTCCTTCAGCGGACCGGTCTGAGGAACGCCGATGTTATGGAACTTGTTGTCGGTAAAATTGGGGCCGTTGTGGCAGAGGACGCAGCGGGCCTTGCCCTGAAACAATTCAAGCCCGCGCCTGGCGGAATCCGACAGGGCCGCTTTATCGCCGGCGCTAAACCGATCGAACGGGGAATTCGTCGAGATCAGCGTCCGCTCGAACGCGGCGATGGCCCGGGCGATGCCGCCCGGCGATACGTCTTCGCCGAACACCGCTCGAAAGCGCACCTGGTACGGCTTGAGTTTGTTGAGCTTCTTGACGACGTTTTCGAGCGTCTCGGCCATTTCGATCGGGTTCTGGATCGGCCCGAGCGCCTGCTCCTCCAGCGAGCCCGCGCGGCCGTCCCAAAATTGCACCTGGTTGTACGCCGCGTTCAGGGCCGGAGGAGCGTTGCGCCCGCCCTGCTTGCCGCCTACCCCCAGGGAAAACTGATGCGGATCGGCAAATCCGGCCGCCGGCACGTGGCAGCTCGCGCAGCTCACGGTGTTGTCTTTCGAGAGACGCGGGTCGAAAAACAGGAGCCTGCCCAGCTCCACCTTGGAATCGAATTGTAAGTTATGCGCCGGGATCGGGACGTTCGGGAGTTGGCCCAGGGCCAGGTTCGGCTCTTCGCTCAGACCGCTCTGGGGGCTCAGCACCAGCAGCACGCCCAAGGCGGCAACCAGCGCGACTCTCAGACGCGCGCAAGCTTGCAGTGTCATGCGCTCCTCTCCTTTCTTGATCGCCGCATGGCGCCGGACAGCGCAGCCGACGCCGGAGTCACGTCAGAACAGCTGGTAATGGCTCGCGGTCGCCATGAAAAAGAGCATCGGGAACGAGAGCACGAAATTCGTCCGGGACGCCAGAAAGGCCACCCGTGCATGCCTGGCCATCTCCGGCGGCGGCGCGGTCTTGTTCGCGGCGGCCTCGGTGGTCATCCGGATCACGACCTTCTGGTTCGGCCAGATGAGGAGCCACACGTTCAGGAACATGATGATGCCGAGCCCGCCCCCGATGGCGATCGACGTCCCCCACGACGTTTCCCAAATCCCGTGGCCGTGGCCGTGCGTGAAATGCGACCACACGATGATGAGCCCGGACAGGACCGTGGCCAAGGCCCCGTACCGGAACCACCAGAGCGCTCGCGGCAATAATTTCTGCACCACGCCGCTCTTGGTGCCCGGATCGGTCTCTTTCATGAACGGCACCTGGACGATGTTGAAGTAGTAGAGGAGCCCGATCCAGGTCACGCCCGAGAAGAAGTGAATCCACCGCATCAACAGGATGACGAACTCGTCAGCTTTGAACTCCATATGCGCTCCTTGTCTGAAGATTCGGTGCGGTTGTCTCGACCGGTTCACTTTCCGGTTGATACGCGCCGATTATTAAGGGAACGTCTCCGCTTGTCAAGGAACGACGGCGTGCTACAGATAGCGGTCCACGAGCGCGCACAGCTCTTTGACTCCCGCCGCGGACTGCGCGAGCGCCGTCTGCTCGTAGGCGGTCAGCGAGAGCTTGACGATCTCCTCCACCCCGCGCCGGCCCAGCTTCACCGGCACGCCCACGAACAGGCCGTCCACACCGTACTCGCCCCGGCACAGCGCGGCGCAGGGCAGGATTTTCTTGCTGTCCAGCATGATCGCGTCCACCATCTCGACGATGGAGGCCGACGGGGCGTAATAGGCGCTGCCCGTTTTCAGGAGCGTCACGATTTCGGCGCCGCCGTCCTGGGTGCGCTTTACCAAGGCGTCGATGCGGTCTTTGCTCAGACATTCGTTCAGGGGCCGCCCCGCGACCGTCGTGTACCGGATCAGCGGCACCATCGAGTCGCCGTGCCCGCCCAGAACCATGGCCTGCACGTTCTCGACCAGCACTTTGAGCTCCGCCGCGATGAAGGCCCGGAACCGGGCCGAATCCAGCACGCCGGCCATCCCCAGCACGCGCTCGCGCGGAAACTTGCTGACTTTGTGGGCAACGTAGGTCATCACGTCGAGCGGGTTGGTGACCACCAGCAGGATCGCATCGGGCGAGTTCGCGGCCGCCTGCGTCACGACGTCCCGGACGATCTTGGCGTTGATCTCCAGCAGCTGCTCGCGGCTCATCCCCGGCTTGCGCGGCACGCCCGAGGTGATCACGATGAGGGACGAGCCCCCCGTCGCTTTGTAATCGGTCGTGCCGACGATATGCCCGCCGGACCCGATCAGCGCGCCGGCCTGCATGAGATCCAACGCCTTGCCCTGCGGAACTCCCTCGACGACGTCGAGCAGCACCACATCGTAGCGGCCGCTTTCCACCAGACGCTGCGCCGTCGTCCCGCCGACGTTGCCGGCCCCGATTACCGTAATCTTTTCACGTCCCACCGTGACTCTCCTTGGGCGTCTCGCCCATGCCCTGTTCGTTGCCCGCTTCATGCGAGGTCCATCCGGCCACTTTGAAATTTTGGGTGCACACGAAATTCTCGCCGAGATAGAAATTCAGCTTGATCTTCTTCCTGCCGTACGTCTTGGCCAGAAACTCCTCCGGATGGTCGAGCAGCTCCTGGAACGTCCCCGCCTCATACTTGCCCAACTCGATGAAGCTGACGATCATCCCGGTCTTGATCTCCTGCAGGACTTTCACCCAGCATTGCGGGTAGACTTCCCAGAACTTGGCTTTGATCTCATCGGGCGTAGGCTCCGGCCGGTCTTCCCCCGGCTTGGCCTCCTTCGCGAATTTCGCCTGCCGCCGCACGTAAGGATAGGCGTGGCCCGTGAACAGCTTGTAGACCCACTTCGGGACTTCCTTCTCGACGCCGTGCGGTTCCATCACGTCGTCAGCGTCTTGTATATCCGGGGCAGCCGTTCCGGCAGGCTCTCGACCCGGTCGATGATCAGGTAACACACGTCCCCGTACATCCGTTCGAGGTAGCCCCGCGCCTCGCGATCCACCGTGATGCAGAAGGGATGCACGCCGCCGGCCCTCGCTTCGCGCAACGCCGCCTTCGTGTCCTCCAGGGCGTGCTCCTCCTGGTAGGCGTCGTCCAGCGGGCGGCCGTCGCTTAACAGCACCATGAGCTTGACCCGCGCGGCGCGCTCCGACAGGCGGCGCAGGGCGTGCCGGATCGCCGCGCCGTCGCGGTTCTGCACTAGCGGGCGGACGGCATCGATGCGCCGCAATACCTGATGGCCGTACCGCTCGTCGAAGTCCTTCAGCACGAGGATCTGGACGTCGTTGCGCGACTGGCCGGAGTAGCCGTAGACCGCGTACTGGTCGCCGATCGCCTCCAGCGCTTCGCAGAGCAGCACCAGCCCTTCCTTCTCGACGTCGATGATGCGCGCGCCGCCCGGTCCGATCTGCTGCCCCGTCGAGCCGCTCAGGTCCACGAGAAACACCGCGGCCACGTCCCGCTCCTTGCGGTCCCGGCGGATGTACACGAACTCCGACGGGCCGGCGCGCGCCCGCCGCTCGACCAGCGATTCCACGGCGGCCTCGATGTCCACCTCGTCGCCGTCGGCCTGGCGGCGCACCCGACGGAGCGCCGGAGGGCGGATGCCTTCGAAGTAGCGGCGGATCAGGCTTACCACCCCGCCGTGGCGGCTGCGTGTCCGTTCGAGAAACCCGTCCGCGTCTTCCGGCGCAGTCCGTTCGACGACCCGGCACCAGCGCGTGCGATAGTCCTGGATCCGGCCGTCCCATTCGTCGTAGAGAAACGTCTTTGCCCCGGGAATCGCCGGCGGCACGCGGCCTGCGCTCTCGTCCGGCACCACGGTCACGTCCTCCGCCAGCACGGACGATCCGCTCCGCCCTTCCGGTAACGCGGGAACCGCCGCGGCGTCGCGCAGCACGCGCGGCCCTTTTTCCGAGCGCGATCCTCCCGCCACCGTCGGCTCGCCCTGCAGGCCGTCCTGCTCCCGCACACCCGCTTCCGCCCGGTCGGCGGCCGCGCCACTCTCCTGCTCCCGCACGCGCTCCGCGTCCATGGCGCCGCGATGGGCCGGCGTCGTCAGGGGCCGATAGGCTCCGCCCTGCTCTTCCCCGGCGCGAGGCTCCACGGCCTGGTCGACGTCTTCCTGCGTTCCCCCGGAAGCCGCCGGCATCTCCTCTGCCGTGAGCTCCTCGATCAACACGTAGGCGCGGTGGACCGTGCGGATGACGTCCTCGGCGGTCGCCTGCGGCTGGGCGACCGCGTGCAGGAGCGTCCAGGCGCGGCCGACCACGTCCTCCAGCGCCACCGGCACCCGGATCTCTTCCGAGTCCCCGACCGACATCTGCAGCAACAGCTCGACGACCATCTCGCGGATCGACATGCCGTGGGTCAGCGATCGTCCGGCGACTTCTTCCCGCGCCATGGCTTCCATGTCACGCCGCAAACCCGGATATTCCGCCTTGAGGCAGGCTTCGACGCGCGCGTCCTCGGCCATGACCCAGAGATCGCGGATCAACAACGGATTCGGATAGAGCCGGAAAAACTCGTCGAGGGAAGCGGGCGGCGAAGCCGCGGCGCGCCCGTAGCGGAGCGAGGCCTGCGAAGCCAGGTCGGCCAGGCGCTCCATCGGGAGCGCATACGTCCCGTACTCCAGGTGGCCGGCCTCATGGGCGGTCAGCACCTTGTAGCAACGGAGGTTGTCTTCCTTCGACGGGTAGCGGCGCATCCGCGCCGGCAGGAAGATCGTCGTGCCGTCGGCAGACGTCCGGGCCGGAGGAACCATCCTTGCACCACCGCTTTCATCAAGCGGACGGATCGTCACTGGTTGGCCGCTCAGCCCTTCCGCGAACAGTTTGAGCATGCGGGCGACGCTCCTCAGAGCCACGCCGCTTGCCGCCTCTTCGAGCGCCTCCAGCGCCTTCCGGGTCTCGATCGCAAAGTAGGCGCGCGCCGCCTCGGGATTGAAGCCCAGAATCTCCATACCACCGCGGTACCATTTCTCAAATCTATCCGCGAGCGCCGGCGCATCGGGATCCGCCAGTTCGATCACGTCGGGAGCGCGCCGCAGGTACGCCAGGGCCGTCGCCGCGTCTTGCTCCGCCACCAGCGCGCCGTACTGGAGCACCCGCTCCTGCCAGGCCGCATCCCGGACCTGCCGCAGCAGACCGGGAGCCTCTCCGAGAAACTCGATGGCCAGCCCGGGGGAGCGGTCCGCCAGCTGACTGCTCAGCGCGAGCACCAACCTGCGTACCGCCGGCGAGGCGAGGCTTTCCAACAGAGCCGGGCTCGTCCGGAAGAAGGTCAGCGCCGCCATGTAGTCGGGCTTGCCCAGGCTGTTGGGCATCACCAGCTTGGCACTGACGCCGGCCCAGGCCTTGAGATCTTCGCCGGACAGTACGCGCAGGATGTCCGGTCCCCGACGGAAATATTCGATCCCCAGCACGCCGTCCCATTTGGTGAGGTCGGCGCCGGTCTGCGCCCAGGCCGGCAAGGCACCGGCTCCCGCCGCCGCGATGACCCCTCCGGCCCGCAACAATCCCTCGTAGGCCATGGGCGCGTCCTGCTCCGCCAGCTCCAGCGCCACCGTCAACGCCGCCCGGCGGGACGGCACAGGCAGTTCGCGCAGCACGGCGGGACTCTCTCGGCACACCTTCAACGCGATGGCCCCGGATCGTTCGCTGAGCGTCACGATCAGGTCGATCCAGGAAATAAGTTCTTCAGGAGACAGCATGTCCAGAATTTCCGAGAGGGCGTCAACGGCGGCGGAGGCCGCTTTGGGGGAGTTCTCCCGCAATTCGGTGAGCAGTTCGAGGACGGCCGGCCCCCGGCCCGAACCGGCCAGTCGCTCGGCGAGGCTCGCGGCGGCCGCGCGATCCAGCTCTTCGGCCAGACAGGCGGTCAGTCTCTTGGTGAGGTCGTCGTGCGTCATAAGTGGGTACAGGAGGCGCGATTATAGCACAGGGATTCCGCGGATAGAATTGACTCAACCGGCTTTCACGCTTAGAATGCGCCATGTCCGAGCCCAGCCAGAAAAGCCTCGAGAAGATGCGGAAGTTCGTGAAGGGATTTGCGGAGAAGTCCGGCACGACCATGCACCCCAATCCGGCCGTGACGGAATCGGTGGTCAAGGGACTGGCCGCCCACGTGGACGAGTTCGGCCGGCCGCTCTGCCCCTGCAATTTCTACCTAGACAAGCAGGCCGAAGTGAAGCTGCGCCGCTGGATCTGCGCCTGTGATGAGATGCAGATCTACAAGTACTGCCACTGCCTGCTGTTCGTGCGCGAGGACGGCCTTCCGATCACCGAGTACCTGCCGGAAGACCATGAAGGACGGAAATGCTACGGCTTGGTGACCGACCCGACGCCCGCGAAGGGACGCGCGTTACGGCATCAGGCTCCGGGCGCTAAGGATTAGAGGGGTCGAAATCGTCCTGTTCCGGCCCCTTGGGCATTGCATCGAGCAGATGATCGCGCTCCTTCAATTCTGGATCGTCGCGGAAATCATCTATCTCTTTAGGCGTCAGCGGCTTCATGATCGGCCCGACCGGCTTCAGCTTCCGGAAAGTCTGCCGCTTCGCTGTTTCCGGATCGAACGTCTCCGAAGCTTCTTCTGCGGGAGCGTCGGTTTTATTGGTCTTCTTGTCCTGCTTGTCGGCATCCATTCGCGCCACCTTCAAAAGACGGCCGTCACGATCTCCCGCAGGCTACGCTGCATGTCGGCGTCGTCCGTGATCGGCCGGATGATCGCCGCCTCGCACGCGACATGCGGGCTGACGCCCCGCCTCACCAGCTCGGCCGCGTAGATCAGCAGGCGCGTGCTGACGCCTTCCTCCAAGCCATGGTTCTTGAGATTGCGGACCTTCTCGCCCACCGTGACGAGCCCCACCGCGATTTCCTTGTCCACTCCGGCCTCGCGCTCGATGATGCGGGCTTCCAGGTCGCGCGGGGGATAGGTGAACTCGATCGCCATGAACCGCTGCTTGGTGCTCTGCTTCAGGTCCTTGAGCACGCTTTGATAGCCGGGGTTGTACGAGATGACGAGCAGGAAGTCGTCCACCGCCTCGATCATCTGTCCCTTCTTCTCGATCGGCAGGAGGCGGCGGTCGTCGCTGAGCGGATGGATGATGACGGTCGTGTCCTTGCGGGCCTCGACGATCTCGTCCAGGTACACGATCGCGCCGTGCTTCACTCCCAGCGTCAGCGGGCCGTCTACCCACACGGTTTCGTCGCCTTTGAGCAGAAAGCGCCCGACCAGATCGGACGCGGTGAGATCCTCGTGGCAGGCGACGGTGATCAGGGGCCGGCCGAGCTTGTGCGCCATGTGCTGGACAAACCGGGTCTTGCCGCAGCCGGTCGGCCCTTTCAGCATCACGGGCATCTTCGAAGCGGCGGCCGCCTTGAACAGGCCGCTCTCGCCGTTCACCTCC
>CAYYLQ010000006.1:0-100339 GCA_964472655.1 uncultured Nitrospirales bacterium | reverse complement strand
CCCAATGTCGTGTAAAAACCGCGTCGTGCCCGAGCCCGCTCGGCTCTTCGGCATTACCGGGCTTCTTGGAGCCGGCGGCTCACTTGAACAGGCCGATTGCGCCGTTCACCTCGGCGTAGAACGGCTCCGCTTTGATCCGGAATTGCTCGACGCCCTGTTCGATGCCTTTGGCCACCGGCGTTCCTCCCAAAGTCCGAGTCCTGGGCTATAATATAGAGGATATGCGACCGTTCCTACAACTCCAACGTCTTGCGCGGCTCCGGAGTCGCTCCGCCGGTCTCGCCTGGGCCCTGCTCCTGCTGTCCGGCTGCATGACGTCGGAGTTGGTGAGCAAGGACATGGAATCCCAGGTCGCCCGGGACATTCCGTTCGAATCGCTCAAGGCGGAGCCGGACAGGTTCACGGGGCGCGTGGTCGTCCTGGGAGGCAAAGTGCTCGCCGCCAAGCGGCTCAAAGAAGGCACGCAGATCGAAGTCCTCCAGTTGCCGCTCGACGGCGCGGACGCGCCGATCATGAACCTCCCGCAATCCAAAGGCCGGTTCCTGGCCAATCACGAAGCATTTCCCGACCCGGCCACGCTGCCGGCCGGCACGGCCGTGTCCATGATCGCGGAAGTCACGGGACACAAGACCCAGCCGCTCGACGAAGTGGACTACACCTATCCGACGCTCACGATCCGCACCCTCAAGATCTGGCCCCAGCAGCGCTACATGCCCTGGCCTGGTCCCTACTACCCGTACATGTACCGCTATCCCTATCACCCCTTCTATCCCTATTGGTTTGACCCCTGGTACTAGCCCGGGCTGACGATATACGACTCGGCCAGCCTGATCGGATGATAGGCGAGCTTGGCGCGGCGGAGGCCTTCGAGGCCTGAATCGTCCATCGTGTTGATGAACTCGTACGATTCCAACTCTCGGCAGAACTCGCGGAAGATGTACGCCCCCAGCCCTTTGATCCGACGGCCGGCGATTTCGAACAGGACGCAAAACGTTTGCGCATTCAGCGGATAACCGAACGTGTAAGCGGCCACCCGCCCTTCCACTTCGACAACGCGCCCTTTTAAGCCAAGCTCGGCGGCATGACGGATGCCCTGACGATGGGCCGACTCCGCATCGGCGGCCAGATGCCGGGCCAGATCGGACGCGTCATCACGCCGCACCCCCTCCCGCCACTGCCGGTACAAAGCTACGCACGCGTCGATGTCCTCCGGGCGAAACGCGCGCGACATCGGACGAGATTGTTTCACACAATGGTTGTAGTCCACGCGCCGACTTTTATAGCGGTCTCCGCGCAACCCGACGAGATCGTCCCGCCGGTACAGATAGTCCGGTCCCTTGGGCGTCACGCGATACCCCAGGTCGCGGCAACAGACCGCCAGGCTCTCGGGCACGTTCTCGATGCGGGCCAGGCCCTGTGTCTTGTTCCGTTCGGACAGAAAGGCGAACGCTCTCGTCATCGCCGGCCCGCAGGGGTCAGGCCCGACCGGCGGAAGCGCAAGGAAACTGCCCTCCTTGTTATGGGCCACGAGACAGACGTGGCCCCCCAGCTCCGTCCATTCGTAGGTGAAGAGGTCGCGCCAGATAAAATGATACGGAAAGGAATACGCAGCAAGTTGGTCCCCGGGCACGGGATGGGCGGCAAGACGGGCCTCGAGCCACGAGCGTTCTGCCAGCGTGAGCGGACGGAGAGTCGGCGCCGGCACTGGTGCTACGGCGCCGGTGGGCGGGTGGATGAGCGGAGCGTGCGGGTGAGACGGTCGAGGCGTCTCAGAACAATCACGTCATCTTGGAACAAACCTATTAACTGCTGGTTAGATGAAAATACTTTAACTGAATCTTGAGATTCAAGAAAGGCGGCGGTCCGTTCGACATAGGCCCGCGATTCGGGACTGTCCAGGTTGTCCCGGATGAAGGGGCATTTGCTGTCCCACCCCATGACGACTGCGGAATGAGCGCGGTCCCACATGACGGCGACCGGGTAGAGGCGGCAATCCAGAGGGCGATCCTCGTAGATCCCGCAGTGGCCGGTCTGCGGATCGAACGCGGGGCACCGATAGCCTTCCCCCTGCGGCACGACGGCAACCTTCGAGCCCGCGTGATCCGGAAAGGCGTCAGGGCGGATCCCACGCGCGATGGCCGCCCGGATCTCCTCCCGCGTGAAGTAGGGACGCAGCGCACTGTCCCGCTCGGGAAAGCGGCAGCAGACGTCGCAGGCGAAGCAGACCCGGCTCGGCACGATCTGCTCGACGATCACCGGTAATTCACGGGGCTTCGGCGTTTCCATAGGCGGAATCATTGTACATGACGGCCGATCGGGCATCCAACGTCCACTTGTTCCTGCGAGTCCCCCATGGTAGGATAAGGCATCCCTGAGGACGACAGAGTGGCTTCATCACAGAATCCCGTGAGTTCTCTCGCGCGCCGGGTCCAGGACGCGCTCAACGGCATCCGGCCGGCCCTGCAGATGGACGGCGGCGATTGCGAGTTGGTCGAAGTCTCCGACGACGGCACGGCGAAAGTCCTTCTCAAGGGCGCGTGCACGGGCTGTCCGGCCTCCAGCATGACCGTCACGATGGGCATCGAGCGCCGGCTCAAGGCGAGCGTGCCCGAGATCACGCGGGTCATAGCGGTATAACCTGGCATAACAGGGGCGATGGATCGCACAACCGCACTGGCCGGCCACCCGCCGACTGAAGTATTCCCCGAGACCCACCGCGAGCACAGCCGCCGAATCCGGTCGCGCCTCGTTGAGGCGGGCCTGCACGACGGAAACACCTGGCGCGTCTCCCCGACTCCGTTTCTCCTGACGCCCGCCGACTTCGCCGCCATCGACTTGCTGGGTCTTCATCTCCTCCGTTTCATCCAGGCCCTGAATCGTCTCTACTACGACAGCGTCCGCGGCGCGCAACCGCGCTGGGTGGCCGAGTACCTGGATCAAGGCAAGCCGTCCGACCTGATCGACCATGCGCGCATGAACCGGTTCAAAGCCGCGCTGCCGGGCGTGATCCGCCCCGACCTGATCCTCACCGAAGACGGCTTCATGATCAGCGAACTGGACTCCGTGCCCGGTGGCATCGGGCTCACCGGGTGCATGGCCCAGTCCTATGCCGACCTCGGCTGGCCGATCATCGGCGGACGCAACGGCATGGTCGAGGGATTCGGGCGGATGATCCGCAGTCTTCAGGTTGATCGTCCAACATCCCTTGCTATCGTCGTGTCCGAGGAATCCAACGACTATCGCCCCGAGATGCGCTGGCTCGCAACGCGCCTGCGCGAGATCGGCCTGGCAGCGGAGACTGTCTTGCCTGCGGACGTGACGTTTACGGAAGAGGGTCTCTTCCTGCGCGAGACCGAGGCCGTCACCGCGCTCTACCGATTCTTCGAATTGTTCGACCTGAAAAACATCCCCAAGGCCGAGTTGCTGCTTTACGCGGTCAAGAAGGGACGCGTGGCCATGACCCCGCCTGCCAAGCCATGGCTCGAAGAGAAGATGGCCTTCGCGCTCCTGCACCACCCCGCGCTCGAACCCTTCTGGAGCAAGGAACTGGGGCAGGACACGTTCGCTCTCCTCAGCCGGTGGATGCCCAAGACCTGGATTCTCGACCCCCGTCCGGTTCCGCCGCACGCCGTCATTCCCGGCCTCACCGCGGAGGGGCGCGGCGTCTCCGATTGGAAGACCCTCGCGGGACTCGGCCAGAAGGGACGCCGGTTCGTGCTCAAGCCCTCGGGCTTCTCGGAACTGGCGTGGGGATCGCGCGGTGTCTCGGTGGGCCACGATCTGCCGCAGAAGGAATGGGCCGACGCCATCGATACAGGACTGGCGTCGTTCCCGAAAGTGCCGTACATCCTCCAGGAGTTCCGCAAGGGAAGACGCGTGGCCTCGAGTTATCACGATCCGGCCACGGACGAGATCGTCTCCATGCCGGGCCGGGTCCGTCTCTCCCCCTATTACTTCGCCGCCGGCGAAACGGTGGAATTGGCCGGCATCCTGGCGACGGTCTGCCCCCTGGACAAGAAACTGATCCATGGGATGACCGACGCGGTCATGGCACCATGCGCCCTACTCCCTTCCGCTACGATGGCAATTACCGTATGACGCTCTTTCACGTGCGCTGGTGCCCGGAATGTCAGGTCGTGAAGCAGAAGCTGGACGAGCTGGGCGTCCCGTATGAAGACGTCATCGTGCCGGACATGCGCCCGCACCGGACGCAGGTCTATGAGGTCTCGGGCCAGTACTACGTCCCCGTGCTCAAGGACGGCGACAAGGTGCTGAGCGAGACGCGCGACATCCTGTCCCATTTGGAAACCACGTACGGTTCGAAGGCCGCGCGATCATAAACCGACCTGAGAGGTAGGCTCTTTATGGAGACCTGGCGGCAGGCCCTGGCGAACAGCATCACGAAGCCCGAGGAACTGGCGAAGCACCTGGACGTGGACCCGTCCGCCATCACCGACGTGACGGCGGAGTACCCGATGCGTATCACGCCAATGTGGATGAAGCTCATCAAGGAGAAGGGCGACGCGTTCTGGCGCCAGGTGGTCCCCGAGCCGGAGGAGCTGACCGACGACAGCCCCGCGGATGATCCCCTGCACGAGGATATGGACAGCCCCGTGCCCCACCTCGTGCACCGGTATCCCGACCGCGTCCTGTTCATGGTGACCAACCAGTGTCCGATCTACTGCCGGTTCTGCACCCGCAAGCGGCTCGTCGGCAAGCCCGGCTTCCTCAAGCCGGGCGAGCTGGAGCGCGTGGTGAATTATCTGCAGGCCCACCAGGAAGTGCGGGACATCATCCTCTCCGGCGGCGACCCGCTCTTGCTGCCCGACCATCTGCTGGAGCGCATCCTCAAGGCCCTGCGGACCGTGCCCCATCTCGAGATCATCCGGATCGGCTCGCGCGTCCCGGGCAGTCTGCCCGAGCGCATCACGCCGGAGATCTGCGAAATGCTCAAACGGTACCACCCGCTCTACATGAACCTGCACTTCAACCATCCGGACGAGCTGACGCCGGAGGTCAAGGCCGCCTGCGGGCGCCTCGCGGACGCGGGCGTGCCGCTGGGCGCGCAGACCGTCCTGCTCAAGGGCGTCAACGACGATCCGGCCGTGATGATGCGTCTCGTCCATCAATTGCTGCTGGCGCGGGTGAAGCCCTACTATCTCTACCAGGCCGATCTCACCCGCGGCACGAACCACTTGCGCACGACGGTCGAAACCGGCCTGGAGGTCATCAAGGCCCTACAGGGCCACACGAGCGGCATGGGCGTGCCGCACTTCGTCATCGACGCGCCGGGCGGCGGCGGCAAGATTCCCCTGCTGCCGGCGGACTATCTCGTCAGCCTCACGCCGGAGCAGGCCACCCTCACCAACTACGAGGGGAACACCTACACGTATCCGCAAGCCACACAGCCGGATGACAACGGGAATGGCAAGCGCCGCGAGCTGCCGATGGTCGCGGTGCCCTCCACGAGCACGGGGTGCAGCATGGCCGACTCTATGCTCGGATAGCGCGAGTCCGGAGCGATGAGCAAACCGGCTCCCAAACGCAAAGCGCGCCACCGCAACCGCGGGGTCCTCGCCTACCAGCAGCTCCGTGCGCTGGTCCACGACGGCATTATCTCCGCCAAGATTCCGATCGCATCCGGCCAATACCAGCCCGCCAGCCTCGACCTGCGACTCGGGGACACCGCCTATCGCATGCTCAGCAGCTTCCTTCCCGAACAGGCGCCCGTCGAGCAGAAGCTCGTGGTCCAGGACCTGTTCAGTTCCGACATGGTCATGTACGAGCTCGATCTCCGCAAAAGCGCCGTGCTGGAGAAGGGACATGTGTACCTGATTCCGCTGATGGAGGAGCTCGCGCTCCCGAGGATGCTCGCGGCCAAGACCAACCCGAAGAGCACGACCGGACGCCTCGATGTCTTCGCCCGCACGATCACCGACTCGCACGCGCGCTTCGACGAGATCCGCCCCGGCTACCGCGGCAGGCTCTACCTCGAAGTCGTCCCCCGGTCGTTCTCGATCCGGATCTCGGCGGGGATGTGCCTCAACCAGCTTCGCGTGGTCAGCGGCCATCCGATGGTCGGCGACAACGAGCTGCGGACACGGCACAAAGCCGACCCCATTCTGTACGGCGACCACGCGCCGCTGCCGGGAAAGAATCTCACGCTCGATGAGGGGCTCTTCCTCCGCATCAACCTGAAGGCCGAGGGCGGGCTCGTCGGCTTCCGCGCCAAGAAAAACAGCCAGGTGCTGGACCTGTCCCGCATTGGCTACTATGATCCGACCGATTTTTGGGAGATCATCCCGCAGAACCGGCACGAGACCCTGCTCCTGGAGCCGGAGGATTTTTACATTCTCCTGTCGAAGGAACGCATTCGCATCCCTCCGGAGTACGCGGCGGAGATGGTGGCCTACGAGGCGGCCTGCGGCGAGCTGCGCACCCACTACGCGGGATTCTTCGACCCCGGCTTCGGATACGGGGCCGGCGACCTGTGCGGGACGCCCATCGTCCTGGAAGTGCGGGCGCACGACGTGCCGTTCCTGATCCACGACGGTCAGACGTTCTTCAAGGTGCTCTTCGAACGGATGCACGAGCGCCCCGAAAAGGTGTACGGCCAGGGCATCGGGTCGTCCTATCAGTTCCAGGGCCTGACGCTGAGCAAGCACTTCAAGCCGTACCGAGGCTGAACGGTGGACGAGCGGCCCCCGCAGCAGGACGAGCGGCAGACCGAGCACGAAGCGGAAGCCGAGGGCGAGCGCCACATCACGGCGCTCCAGAAGTTCGTCGGTTTCGTGATGATCGTGCTCGCCTGGCTGCAGTTGCTGATGGCCGTGAGCAGCGGGTCCGACGCCGATCACTTCCCCTTCGTCTTTTATTTCGTCGGCCTCCTCATCTTCATGAACGGCACGATCCCCGCCTCCTGGTACAAATACCCGCTCATGGGCGCGGCGACCGCCACCGGCCTCGCCTTGATCTACCACATCAAATCCATCGGATCGGCCGCGCGCTGGGAGAAGGGCCTGGTGGTGTACGGCACCATCGTCGTGGTCGCCTATTTCATCCTCTTCGCCAAGAAACCGCCGGTCCGGCGCATCAATATCCCGCCGCCTCAGGAATGACCATCTCGGTCATCATCCCCACACTGCACGAAGAAAAGACGCTCCCCGGAACGCTGGCCCGGCTCCGGCACCCCGCCTTTTCGGAAGTGCTGGTAGTGGACGGCGGCAGCCGGGACAAGACCGTCGCGGACATCGCGCTTGCCCATCCCCTGACCCGCGTCCTCAACACGCCGACGGGCCGGGCCAGGCAGATGAACGCGGGCGCCGCCGTGGCCAAGGGCGAGTTCCTGCTGTTTCTCCATGCCGACACGCTGCTGCCCCCGACGGCCGCGGAAAGCATCATCGAAGCGATGGAAGATACCCGGTTCGCGGGCGGGCGGTTCGACGCGCGGATCATCCCCGACCGCGGCCTGCTCTGGGTCGTGGGCCGTATGATGAGCTGGCGTTCCCGCCTGACCGGCGTCGCGACGGGCGACCAGGCGATCTTCGTGCGGCGGAAAGTCTTTGAGGATCTCGGCGGCTTCCCGGACATCCCGATCATGGAGGACATCGCCTTCAGCCGGCGTCTCAAGCGGGCCGGCCGGGTGGCCGCGCTGCGCAGTTGCGTGATGACCTCGGGACGCCGGTGGGAGCGGCACGGCGCGATCCGAACCATTCTGCTGATGTGGTGGCTGCGGCTGCTCTTCTTCCTGGGCGTGAGCCCCGACCGCTTGAAACGTCTGTACGGGGACGCGCGATGAGCACGGCGCTGATCATCTTCGCGAAGGCGCCGATCCCCGGGGAGGTCAAGACGCGCCTCTGCCCGCCGCTCGACGAGGAGGAAGCGGCCTCGCTCCACGGCTCGCTGGTGCTGGATGCGATCGAGCGGACGAAGGGGCTGCAGGGCATCTCGCTCTACGTCGCGGGCGCGCCGGACCTCGCCCATCCGTTCTTCAAGGTGATGGAAGGGCGCTACGGAGCGCGGCTGTTGCTTCAGCGGGGGCCGGACCTGGGATCACGGATGAAACAGGCCATGCGGGATGCCTTCGATCAGGGCGTCAAAGACGTGCTCCTGACGGGAACGGATCTGCCGACGCTGCCGCGCGCCCACCTGGTCGAAGCGCTGAAACTCATCAAGAGCCATGATGTGGTGCTGGGGCCGGCGGCGGACGGCGGCTATTATTTGATCGGGCTGCGCAAGATGGTGCCGGCCTTGTTCGAGGGGATCGCCTGGAGCACCGCATCGGTGTTCGCGGAGACGAAGAAGAAGATCGAGGCGGCGGGCCTGTCGCCGGGGCTCCTGCCGGAGTGCCGCGACGTGGATACGCTGGACGACCTGAAACACTTCATCGCCCTCTGCGGCAAAGACCGGCATATGACGAAGCGTACCGAAGGCGCGCTGCGCTTGATCGGCAACAGACTCAAAGAACGCAAAGCCTAAGAGCGGGTCTGGCCCGATATTGACAGACGCCGCCGTTGGTGCTAGCACTGACAGGCTCATGGCTGGTGGAAAAACAGCGCCGGCGCAAGGGGATTATCTCATGCGTACGAAAATCGACTTCCGGCTGCTCGCCGGTGGAACCGCCTTTCTCGCCCTCGGCATTTTCGCGCTCGACCTGCTGCTGCCGCTCGGCGTGGCCGTCGGCGTGCTGTACACGACCCTCGTGCTGCTCTCGATATGGGCGCCCCATCGGCGGTTTATCCTCCTCGTCGCCGCAGTCGTCTCGGTACTGACCGTCCTCGACTTCTTCCTGTCCCCCGGCGACGCTTACTGGATGGCGGCTTCCAACCGCATGCTCTCGCTGTTCACCATCTGGGTCACTGCGGTCCTCTCGTTCCTGCACAAGCGGGACCAGGAGGAGCGCGAACGGCTGATCTTTGAACTGCAGGACTCCCTCGAGCACATCAAGACCCTGCGGGGGCTGCTGCCTCTCTGCGTGTCCTGCAAAAAAGTCCGCAACGGCCAGGGCTATTGGAAGAGCCTGGACGCCTATGTGTCCGAGCGGTCGGAGGCCCAGATCACCCACGGGATCTGTCCGGACTGCTTCACCCATTACTATCCCAAGACCGCCGAAACGAACGTCGGGGCGAAATAGTCCCGGTTCAACCTTTTAAGTCTTTCCGGCGCAAACGACGATCGCGTGCGTGACGGCGTCCTCGCGGGAATAGGCGTGAAGGTACGGGAGATCGGGAAGCAAGCGGCCGATCTCTTCGCTCTCTTGCCCCTCGAGGTGCTGAACGCGGAAACCTTTCTGCTGGAAGAGCTGCAGCCACTCGGATTTGCGCAGGCGGTTCACATACGAGCTGCGGTTCCATCGCATGATATTCCACAGCCATCGCGGGTACTTGAGGCACTCGAACAGTTTGCGCGGATCGCGCGGTCCATAGGACAAATGGTAAGACGAATGGTCACCCAAATCGATCTGCGCGACGAACAGTCCGCCTTTCCGTAAAACGCGGTGGCACTCGGCCGCGGTGACTTCCGGATAACGCAGATGCTCGAACGTGTTGTACGACCAGACCAGATCGAACTGCTCCGAGTCGTACGGCAACTCCCGGCCTTGATACAAACGATACGTGATCCCGCTCCTGCGCGCCCTCTCCTCTGATACATATTCCACAACATCCGCCGCCGCGCAGCTCCTGGCTCCATGGGCGAGGGCATATTCAAGCACTTCAAGCGTGTGGCCCGGCCCGATCTCGAGGATGTCCTTACCGGCGACGGGTGAAAATCGAACGTAACACTCGAAGGCCTTACGCGCTTCGACGGGATCGGCGTTGATGCCGGTAGAATGATAGCGCCGGGCGGCCTTCGCCACCCACCCGAAACCCATGAGCCAGTTCTGTAGAATTTCTTTCGGGATGAACATACTGAATCGCACGAGGCGGGGGATGCGACGCGGCCCCGCGTTATTGCGATGCGTAGAACTTCTTGATGGTCTCGACGATGTAGTCCTGCTGGTCAGCGGTGAGCTCGGCGTAGATGGGCAGCGCCAGCGTCTCTTCGGCCGCGCGTTCCGCCTGCGGGAACGAGCCGCGCCCGTGGCCGAGATCCCTATAACAGGCCTGGAGATGCAATGGCACCGGGTAGTAGATCTCGCTCCCCACCCCCTGCTCCTGCAGGAAGGCTCGGAGCTGATCCCGCCGGAGGACTCGGACGACGTATTGGTTGTACACGTGGCGGTTCTCGACCGTGACCGTGGGCAGTGTGATGCGATCGAGAAGATTCGCCTCCTTGAACAAGGCCTCGTAGCGCGCGGCGTTTCGTTGCCGCCCCTTCGTCCACTCTTCCAGATATTTGAGCTTGACGCGCAGTACCGCTGCTTGGAGGGCATCCAGCCTGCTGTTGATCCCGATCGCCTCATGAACGTACTTCACGCGGCTGCCGTGGACCCGCAGCATGCGGACGCGGTCGGCCAGCGCCTGGTCGTTCGTCGTGACCATGCCGCCGTCACCGAATCCGCCCAGGTTCTTGGAAGGGAAGAAGCTGAAGCACCCCGCTTGGGCGAGAGTCCCCGCCTTGCGGCTCCGCCAGGTCGCTCCGATCGCCTGGGCGGCATCTTCGATCACCGGCAGTTCGCGGCGGGAGGCAAGCTGCAGCACCGGTTCCATCTCCGCGCACTGGCCGAAGAGATGCACCGGCATGACGGCCCTGGTCTTCGATGTGACGGCTGCCTCAAGACGGGCGGGATCCATGTTGAAGGTGTCCGGCTTGATGTCCACGAACACCGGTTTGGCACCCAGCCGGGAGATCGAGCCGGCCGTGGCGAAGAACGTGTATGGCACCGTGACCACTTCGTCTCCCGGACCCACGCCGCAGGCCATGAGCGCCAGTAAGATGGCATCGGTTCCAGACGCCGCGCCGACAGCGTGGGTCGCACCGACGTAGCGCTGGATCTCCTTTTCGAGATCGGCCACGCGCGCGCCCAAGATGAACGCCTGGTCGTCGCAGACCGACTCGACGGCGGCCATGATCTCCGCGCGGATCGGGCGGTATTGCGCTTTCAAATCCAACAAGGGAACTTTCACTTGGCCCTCCCGTCGAACCCGAGCTCCTGGTCGCCGCGCGGCTCGCCCCGGACGTCGCGCCCGAGATGCTCCAGCAACTTATCATAAAGTTGTTCCCGTTTCCTCAATGCCGTGAAATTCAGGAACTCGCTCGGGATGCCTTCGGCGTTCCGGCGGAACCGCGCCCGTTCGTCCGCGTCCGTCAGGATCCCAAGGACACGCGCGGCCAGTCCATTCACGTCGCCGACCTCGCAGAGCCATCCGTCAGAGCCGTCATTGACGGCCTCGGACACCCCTCCCGCCTTCGTGGCGACGACCGGCAGACCGCTCGCCCGAGCCTCCAGCAATACCTGCGGGAGCCCTTCCCAATGGGAGGTCAGGAGAAACACGTCGAACGCGCGCATAAGGGCCGGGATGTCCCGGCGCCATCCCGCGATCGTGACGCGGCCTTCCAGCTTTGCAGAACGGATGTGCGCTTCAACCGCTTCCCGCAGAGATCCGTCGCCGACCAACACGAACCGGGCCGACGGCACGCATGCGCAGACACGAGCCGCCACCTCGACGAAATCATGCGGCGCCTTCTGCGGCTTGAGGCATGTGACCGTGCCCACCACCAAGTGGTCGGGCTCCACGCCCCACTCCGCACGCAACCGGTTGCGCTCGGAAGACGGGAAGAGGAGATGGAACGAAGCGATGTCAATGCCGGGGCGGATCAGGGTGACATGGCCGCCGTCGAAGAGCCCCCAACGGATGCCGCTGTCGATGTCGGCCAGCGACACGGCGTCCCAATGGGTCGTGATCAGGCCGGTCGCCCACTCGGCCCAGATCAGTAGGCGCCGGAGCCACCACGGCTGCTCCGGCGCAATGCCGAAGCCGTGAACGGTGTGGGTGATGATGGGAACCCCCGCCAGCCACGCGGCCCAGCGGCCGAGAATGCCGGCCTTCGAGCTATGGGTATGGACGATCGTGGGCTTCAGCGTCCGGAGCAGCCTGGTCAACGCGATCAGCGCCCGCAGGTCCTGCCATGGACGGATCTCGCGCACGAGGGTCGGTACTTGATGGAACTCCACGTCCGCGAGCGCCCGTGCGTCCTCGTCCAGCAGGCCCGGCTCCCCCGCGATCAGGATCGGCCTGAACCGCGCCCGGTCCAGGTGGGCCACGGTAAAGAGCGTGGTCTTCTGGGCGCCCCCCAGTTCCAGCTTGGTGATGATATGGCAGATCGTGGTCGTCATGCAGCGGCCCGCAACTTTTCCGCGAGTGCCTTGCCCTGGGCGATGGCATCCTCCATCGAAGTGTGCTCCCAGCGCCCGTATCGTCCGATCGACCGGATGCCGCGGCGCTCCAGTTCCTCCAGAATCGCCGGCACGGCGCGGGCCCGGTGCCGGTCGAACAGGACATAGGCATACCGGATGTCACGCACGTCGGCCACCACGATCTCATCGCCGGGCCGGAAGATGCCGGCCCGCTCCAAGCCCGCGCGGATACGCTTGAGCAGTTCGGCAGGAGGCACGCTTTCCGTCGGCTGGTGCGAGACCTCCACGTACAGAGAGCTGCAGCCGGGACGCCCCAGCGCGGGCGAAAAGTTCATCGGAAACCCGGCGCGGTAGAAGGGGTACTCCGGCTCCGGGAAATAAATCCAGTGGTGGTCGGACACCCGCTCCCGCGCCACGCCGAGATTCACGTTGTAGACCGACACGCACCGCAGGCCCGCCGCGGCGTCGCGGATTGCCTGAGGCAGGTCTGTGCACCGGCGGACCAGTTCCGGCACCGGGATCGTGGAGACAAGAGTTTCATAGTCTTCCACGCGGCCATCGTGGAACGTGGCCCGGCGGCGTTGCGTGTCCACCTCGACCAGCTCGCGGCCGTAGTTAACCTCCCGCAGCCCCGGCAGGAACGCCTGCGGCAGCACGCCGATGCCGCCTTGTGCCGGATAGAGGAAGGAGGGGTTGTAGCCGAACGCCTTGTCCTTGATGCCCAGCGCACCGTTGATCACGTCCTTGAGCTCCGGCTTCGGCACCAGCCAGGACACCCAATCCGAGGTCAATTCGTCCAGCGGCGCCTGCCAGAGCTTTTCGTTGAACGGCACCATGAAATGCTTGGCCATGCCCCCGCCGAGATTGTCCAGAATCCAGGCCTTGAAGGACTGGCCCTCCGGCGGAGGCGTGGACGGGTTGGTGAGCGTGGCGATGAACCCCAGCAGGCACTCGCGGATCACCTCGGGCGGAAGCCCATACGTATTCACCTGGAACGGATATTCGGTATAGGTCCGGTGAGAGTAGATGAAGGACCGCCGGCTGTGTTTCTGGAGCTTCCCGGCCAGCAGGCCTTCGACGAGTGCCTTGATCTCGGCCTGACGGAAGTGCAGCAGGTGGCCGGTCATGTCGAAGGTGAACCCGTCCATCCGATAGGACCGGCAGAGGCCGCCCGCTTCCTTCTCTTTTTCCATTACGCGATAGGGGCGGTCGCCCAGATGGTAGGCCGTGCTCAGGCCCGCCAAGCCGGCTCCGACGATGAGGATCATGGCCTTCGCTCCCGCGCGAGCGCGCCCTCCGCCGGTCTGGACATGTCCACGCGCTTGAGCAGCAGCGCCGCGACGAGCGCCAGGATCGCCGTCGCGCCGATGAGGCCGGTCGCGATGCCGAGTGAAACGAACATCGAAAGCACGCCCACCCCTCCCAGGAACAACGCGGCCGCATAGCTGACGACGACCACCTGCGGCACCGACAGGGGCCACCGCCTCAGGCGCAACGCGAAGTGGTCGGGGCTCCCCAGGAAGACCGGAATGCCACGCATCCAACGGACGTGCATGACGAACAGCGTGTCGAACACCGGCACGCCGAGAATGAGCACCGGCGCCAGCAGGGCCGCCGGATTGACCGCCGTGTACTTGCCCAGCATCGCCAGCGCTCCCAGCATGAGCCCCACGAAGAGGGAGCCGGCGTCGCCGAGGTAGATCGAGGCGGGATGGAAATTGTACCGGAGGAACCCGAGGAGGCTCCCCGCCAGCGCCGCTGTCATCACGGCGACCATCGTGTCCTGATTCACGACGGCCACGACGAAAAGCCAGAGACAGGCGACCACGCTGACCCCGCTGGCCATCCCGTCCATGACGTCGATGATGTTGATGGCGTTGATGATGCCGATCATCCACAGGCCGGTGAGGAGCAGATCCAGCCACTCCGGGAACGCCGCGATCTCGATGCGGATTCCGCTCCGGATCAGCACAAAGACCGCGATGAGCTGGCCGATGAACTTGGGCCAGGGCTTGAGCACTCCGAAGTCGTCGACTAGGCCAAGCATGACCATGAGGGTTCCGCCGAGGACCAGTCCCAGGACGTCCTGCCGGAACTCGAAGGTGAGGGCAAGGCTCAACAGGAATGCCAGGTACACCGCGAGCCCGCCAAAGTACGGCACCGGCTCGGGCTGGTGCTTTAGGCGGCCGTCCGGGCGATCCACGATGCTGAACTGCAGCGCGGCGCGGCGCGCCAGCGGCACTCCATAGAGAGCCAGCAGCAGCGCGAGCACGAAGGTGAGTAGGTACAGTAGCATCGTTCAGTCCTCGGTGGCGGACCAGATGGTCTTGATAGCCTCGTAGACGAAGGTTTTTGCATCCTTCCGATGCATCCACCATCCATCGGGATGGAAATAGCCGTCGTCCACGGGAGACGCGAGGAACCGCGGACCCGCCGGGCCGGCGGCCTTCTCGAAAATCCGCTTGGCCCGGCCGGTATGGTAGTTCGACGTCACGAGAATCACCTCTTTCAGGCCTTTACGTTGCAAGACCGGCACGATCACGCCGGCTTCCTCCCACGTGGACTCGGAATCGTGCTTCACCCCCAGAAGATGGTCGGACGGAACAGCGAGGTACTCCGCCAACCCCCGCATGATGTCCGCCTCGTGCGTCCTGAACCCGACCGGCGTGCCGCTGAGCACCAGCAACGGCGCCAGACCACGCTTGTACAGGTTCACCGCCTGTCGCACGCGGTCGCCCTTCCGCGTGTCTCCCGCCAGCACCAGAATCGCGTCGGCGGGATGGAGCTGGTCCTCCGTGATCAGGCATTGCCCGATCGCCTCCAGCACCCGTGGCACGCCCCAGGTGGCGCCCGCCAGGATCATGAGCAAAAAGACCCAGGCCCTCCATCGAACCGGCGCCCCGCGCGTCACCAATCAACGCTCACGCCGGCTGCCGCAAACAGGTTTCATACAACGCCTCATGCTGCCTCACAATCGTTTCGATGTGAAACTTCTCGCGTGCACGTTCCTGCCCGCGCGCGCCCAACGCACGAGCCCGCTCCGGATGGGTCAACAACTCGTGCAGGGCGTCCGCCAGCGCAACCGGATCCCCCGGCGGAACCAGAAGGCCCGTTTCCCCATGGACGACGACCTCGGGTATACCGCCCACAGCCGTGGCCACCACCGGGCGGCCGGACGCCATGGCCTCAAGGATCGCAATCCCGAATCCCTCGTACAGGGACGGCAGGACAAAGACGTCCATGAGAGGCAAGAGGCTGGGAATATCACGGCGCATGCCTGCAAAGACCACCCACGGCGCAAGCCCCATCCGCTCTGCCCGTTCACGGAGACTTCCATATGCGGGGCCGTCCCCGACGATCAGCAGCTGACAGCCGGGCGCGGCAGACTGCTTCCTTAATTGCGCCACGGCCTCCAGCAACACTCTGAGCCCTTTCTTCGGCTCCATCAGTCGGCACACGGTCCCGAGCACCGCCAGTTCCTCCCGAAGCCCGAGATCCCGCCTCTTCAACGATCCCGCGCCGACATGCCGGTCGGCATCGACACCGAAAGGGATGGCGACGTATTTCTTCTCCTCGCCGCCGAGTTGCGCACGCACGGACCGGCACACCGCCTCCGAGCAACAGACGATCGCATGTGTCCACGGCATCGTCAGGCGATCAGGAATCGCCCGGTGCCAGATCCTTCGAACCGCCACGTCGTGGTAGGACGACAGCCGGATCTTCACACGAAGGAGCCGCCCCACCACACGACCGGCCAGGTTCGCCCAGAACAAGAATGCATGAATGATATCGGGCCGCTCCCGCCTCACTAGGCGCCACAGTCGCAGGAGGACTCGCACGTCGAGCTTGCCCTTACCTCCCAAGATCACGACCCGCACGCCCCGGCTGCGGAGCTCTTCGGCAATGACGCCATCGCCTTTCAACGCGCAGACCGTCACTTCGAAACGTGAGCCGTTGAGCCGCGAAGCCAGCTCCAAGACATGCGCTTCCGTCCCTCCTACCCCAAGGCCGACCGTGAGCAGCAAGAGACGAAGACGCGTGGCGTTGTTAAACGTGCCTGGTTCCACCCGGATAGTGGAGATGCGTTAGTGAAAGTACATTGACGAACACGTCGGCAGACAGCGGCGTTCTGGACGCAATAAAAGTGCACCGAATCGGGTGGCCATCTTTGCTGTCGCTCAGATCGCACTTCCATTTATGCTTGAAAGAGGGATGATCCGGCATGGTACGCGGTACATAGATGTAGCGAAAACCAGCAGTCCGCAGCGCCAACACGATGAAACTTGGGCTCGGCCTTGACCCAATACCGGACAGCGACCGGCTATTTGTCATCACCTCCTCTTCCATTCGTACAATCGGGAGATCGTGATCGAGTGCCGCAACTTCGAGGAACAAGAGCTCGTCGCACACGGATCCCAAGTCCCGTATCGCCCGCAAAGGATTCTCGAGATGATGAATCAAGCCGTAGGCGAAGACGACATCGAAACGGCCGAGTGAAGCTATGGGCTCGGATTCCAGATTGAAGACCTTGGCTTTCAGATGGGGATACCGTTCTCGCAAATGATCGATATTTTCAGCCCGCCCATCTACGCAGAGCACATCACAACCCTCTTCGACGAAAAACTGGGCCAGCGACCCCACGCCACAGCCAATATCGAGGACGGTTTTTCCATGAATAGGCAGCTTCAGTGAGCGCAAATGACCGAGGACGGCGCGATTGAACACTTGCGTATCAGGCGCATCAAAAAGATCGACCCCCGACACTCCGTGAATCGCCCCGGGATAATCCGGCAAAGCGCCGACCAGGATCGGATAAGGACTCCGCTTCACCCGTTGCTTGATCCGCAGATATCTGAGTCGGCGCCACGCAGATGCCAAAGACTGAATAAGGGGCAACAGCACACGAAACGGTTCATGCAGCGCAGGAAGGGCTACAATCCGACTGCGAATATAAGCCAATCCCAGGCTGATATGTTTGCGAATGCCTGAAGGAGTAAGAATATGCGTGGCATGAATCGCCGAAAAATTGCATTCTTCCCCTCCAAGGAGTCTGCTGTTTTGAACAGACTCCTCGCCTCTCACGACGCCGGAAACATTGGCAGGATGATGAGAATACCCATGGCTCTGATGAAAGCACGTGACAACCGGTGTGGCATCAATAACCGGAACTCTCATCTTCCTCGCAGTATAGATGAGTGCATTGTCCCATTTCCCCCGGCCAATGGCGAAGGGCTTGAGATCCCGCCACATCCCGCGCGGGTACACAAAAAGATCAGAACCGCCCCAGGGAGGCTCAAGCCGGCTTTTGTCCCGAGCCAACGCGCGCAATCGCGGCTCCCAATCATCACGTGAAAAATCAATCCGCTCTGTGATTTCAAGATTCCAGCGACGGACAAGGAGCAGAAACTCGTGGAAGCGTACGCGGACAAGTTCGATGGCAGGAAACAGGTCATCGGTTAACACAATGTCCGCATTGACAAACGCGAGGACATCAGACTGCGCGAACTTCTCCGCCGCACCCAGGAGTCCATCGAGCACGGGGGTTCCGTGGCGATTACGCGGTACGTCTTCGACATTGCGAAACCCTAGTTCCCGACACTGCTCCGCGACGCCAAATTCATTCCCGAATACTATGACGTCGCAGTGAGGCGTCAGCCTGGCCCAACTCCTAAGCGCGTTCGTCTGGATTCGTTCGAATTCGCCGGTAAACGGTTTGCAGGTAGTGAAGAGCGTCAGCGCCGCCATTATCTGGTCCTCGCGCTCACGCAGAGATGCCACCCCAAGCGCCGCTCGAGCCAGCGAAAGACCGCCTTCGGAAACACCCGGAAATACCAGACCATTTGGTAGCGATACTCAACATACTCGGGGATCCGCCAGGGGAAAATGTGCTCCACGGACAGATCTTCCACGTCGTATCCATTCCTCTCCAGCATGTCGCGCAACGTGCGCCGGCTATACGTATACGTGACCGGGCACCCCGTTTGGGCCTCAGAATGCCTGGCGATCACCCGATCGAGGTCCCAGAACGCACATCCTCCGTACCGCACGAGCACGGCGAATACTTTCCACGAATACCGATGGTAGACCATCAGCTTCAGCCTCCCGCCCGGCTTTAAATAGTTGCGGATTTCTCGAAGAGCCGCTTCAGGATCGGGCGTGTGGTGAATGACGCCGAAAGAGTACACGAGGTCATAGGGTTCCGGTTCGAGTATTGTCCGCAAGCATTCGACGTTCGCATGCAGAAATCTGATGTTGCGGATTCCCAGCACTTCGGCGCGCCCTCGCGCGATTTCGAGCGAACGCTCCGAGAGATCAATGGCGGTTACATATGCGCCGGCTCTGGCAAAATTGATGGTATCGGTTCCAATGCCACACCCGATTTCCAGGACACGCTTTCCTTTCCAATCCGCAAATCCCGCGAAACCGGGGATGTGCGGTTCCACAAAATATTTCCGCGCCTCGACCTCATCGAAATACTCCCGTTCGCCAACCGGTTTCGTGGAATGGCGGATGTTGCACGGCCTCGCGTTCCAAAACTTCCGAACGGCTTCGATGGGAACGTCACGAAAGTTGGCTTCCATGGCAAATCAATGACTCACAATCGTCCAGGCCGGCCGCGCAACTAGACCGTGGAGCCGCCGACATGGGGCACAGGCTGCATTGCCGCCGCGGCGGTGCGCGTCTCATGGCGGCCATCGCCGTGAATCACGATCTCAGGCAATTGCATATGCCCCAACCCCCAGTCCTCGGCATTCAGGCAAAGCGGGCGTTTCTTGAGGAACATATCCTGCCATACCTCATGCACGAGATGCCAATCAATCCAGGGCTTAACCGCAAAGGTCCTCAAGCGATCTTCCGGAGACATAACCACCCAAGAACTCATATGCTCCAAATGAAATATTTGCGCCGGCGGGCGAAGCACCTGTTCCGTAAGACCCGCCGCCACAGCCAGGTAGCACAGAAGAGAGTCAATGTGCATGGACCAAATGGGTATTTCCGGATAGCCGCGCAGCTTATGCCACTGCCGCCGTGCCAAGAGTGTGAAGTCGCCGCACGCATTCGTATGTATTGCGGGCGGCATGGGCTGACGTAATCGGTCTCCCAACAAGAATGAGCCGCACCAGCGAACAAACCGGATGCTTTTAAAAATCCCTCGTACAAACCTTACTAAAATACGCGACTGCCTCAAAATGAACCGCAGGTATCGGAAATGAGTCCAGCGAAAAGTCCCAAACTTCTCATGCACACGGAGAATATGTTTCGCGCACCACGCGAGTTGTTCACCGACACCGACACCCTCAGGCACGTCAGCCGACACATCATGACGATCAATCCGGTACAATGCGCCAGGATCGAGCGTTCCAGCCGCCAGAAACTCAATCAACGCCTCAGAAAACAGCAGATCGGGATTTGTCGCCACGATGAATTCGCCTCTTGCTCGAAGGATTCCCACATTTTTCGCGATGTACTGAAACAATGGAATCACATCAGAGTTGCGAAACCGATGATGCAATTCGCCGGGGACGGATATAACACGAATAAGAAACGTGTCTGACTTGACTCGAAGTCGTAACGCCTCATGAAGTCGAGCACCGGACGGTGGATTCCATTCAACAATGATCAGCTCACCTGCCAACCCATATTTGTTGGCAAGCTGGACAAGGCCTTCAACAAACAGGCTCAATCGCCTGAGCATATGCCCGCCGTGATCATCATTGCGGCTTGTCACCACAAAACTCACACGACACGGCGGAAAGTTGTCAGGCGAATGACCGGCTTGCATTGATTCCTGCCGCTCGATCATCATCGAGGCCCTGCCAGCTTAGAGTTGATCCAGCTCTGTACCCCATCTTGGAATTTAATCGCGCCCCATGGCGTGACACTCTCACTGCCCAACGGATAATCATGCACACCTTTCCACCCAAGATCAGAAAATAGCTTCCGCAGACCAGCTTCAATTTCGGTGCCGTGGGTTCCGATGTGCACCCTTTTGACCTTTCGGTCCACCTGTTCTGCTGCAGCCTTGAGAACGATCAGCTCCGCTCCTTGCACATCAAGGTCAATGAGATCGACCCGGTCGAGTGTCTCAAGCAACTCGTTAAGGTTGACCGCTTTTACTTTCTTGACTTGCTCATTTCCAATCATGCCTTGATTCACGAATCGTCCCATGAATAGTCGGCCTGCTTTGCGGATCCATTGTAGCCGGCCTACTTTACGGATCCATTGAGGGAAACTCTCAGGAACAAAATCGGGCTCGGGCGCAATCGCCTGTCCATACCATTGGTCCGGGCGTCCAATATAGAACCACACCTCCCGTCCCTTGTCCGTTACCGCAGCCTGTATCAATTGATGGCGACCGGGATCTATATCGTTATCCATGAAATGCATTTTCATGTATTGAAAATGGGTCGGCTCCGGCTCGACACCGATCAGCTCGTAAGGGAGATCGCGGTTGTATTGCCTGAGCGCTGCTACAGCATTGACTAACCACCGGCCCCAGCCAGCCCCAAGCTCAATCATCGAAAACCGGCCGCGGGCCGAGGTTACGGCTTCGAGCAGGTCGATCCATTCAAAATACTCTTCATCAAAGTTGGGGCATTGAGTCGTCACGAACCGTTTCTCATTCGCTTGTGAGTTGCCGTGCCACAGCCCATCTCGTGTCAATACCCCAAGAAAATTCATCGTAAATCCTGCTTCTACGAATCCCTCCGCGCATTTAAATTCACTAAAAATTTTATGGTGCATGTCTTTAAATCCGATGCCGTCTGAAATGAGAAGGGGCGCGCATCAAGACTGTCGCCACATCGTTGACAAGCGCAACACGAGTTGCGACTCGTCTTTTCCCATTCCCATCGGGATATAGTTGACCCATTCGCAATGTTTCAGTCTTTTTTGAAGAATGCGCCAACAATCAAAGACTATCACGGAACCGCGACGGCGGGGGAAATCGTCTGGCTCAAGCGCCCGAAATTCCTTGCACGGATTGGCGACGACGATACAGTCCGCCTGCTCAAGACATTCCCGAGGCGATTGCGCATACTGCACATCGTCCTTGAGGACATTGCGTGCGTTCTCCATTGCGAGCGGATCAAACACGATAACCTTGTTTCCATTACCTACCAGACTCTTCGCCAACGCAAGCCCTTGGGACTCCTCGACGACATTCGTGTCCGGTTTGTAGGCCAGCCCGAGCACTGACACGGTCATCCCGGGGCTCACGGACTTCCGTATCCTCTCCGTTTGCCTGGCCAGAAGTGCCCGATTCATCTGATCGGTCGTCTCCGCCAGCAACGCCGGCGCTCCAAGCATCTGCGCCAGAAGGCTGAAGGCTTGATTGTCCCTTGGAAAGCAGGGCCCGCCATAACCCAACGCACCGGTCAAATACCGCCTCCCAATTCGTGAGTCCAGCCCGAGGGCGGCGCTCACCGTGTCGATATCGGCCCCCGGCAATTCTTCGCACACGCTTGCGAGCATGTTGGCAAAGGTGATCTTGGTCGTGACAAAGGTGTTGACCGAAATTTTGGTCAGCTCGGCATTGACGAAATTCATCCGCTTGATAGGCGGACGGTTGTCGCAGAAAGCGGCATAGAACATTTCGAGCGTGCTTCCCGCTTTCTCGTCGCATTCTCCAATGAGGAGAAAGTCCGGATTGAGCAGATCGTGGATGACGCTCCCGAGCGCAATGAATTCTGGGTTGTAACAAAGCCCCATTTCCTGACCGCATCTCTTACCCGACGCCTCCTCCAAGACCGGAAGAATGCCGAACTGCGTGGAACCGGGAAGAACTGTGCTCGTGACCACGACCAGATGATAGCCGGGCTTCTCTGCCAGCGCACGGCCAATTTCACGAACGGCTGGCGTCACGTAGCGCAGGGAAAATCCGCCTTTCTCATCGGAGGGCGTGGGAACAATGATGAAACTGACGTCAGAAGCCAGCACGGCCGAACGATAATCAGAAGTGGCGCTGAGCCGGTCTCGATTCGCAGCGATGCGCTCGCTTAAGCCCGGCTCTAGGACCGGGGCCTGTCCCTGATTGATCAAATCAACGTGCCGCTGGTTCACATCGACGCCGATCACCTGCATTCCCTTGCTGGCCATCGCGGCGGCCATACAGGCGCCGAGCTTGCCCAATCCAACAACCGAAACCCGTTTGATCATAAATGCTCCCGTTGAACGTTCAGATTCTTCCCTGCGCGGACAGTTGCCGGTGAATCCACGCATAGGTCTGTGCAAGACCTTCTTCAAGACTCACGCTTGGCTCCCAGCCCAGCGTTTTCCTCATCAACGTCAGTTCCGCATTTCTACCTCTGACGCCTTGCGGTTTCGTCAAATCATACCGCTTCGTGATTTTCTTCCCGGCAATTCGTGCCACCATATCCACGAGATCATTGATAGAGACCATCCGGTCCTGTCCGAGATTGATGGGCTCGTAGAACTCGGACTGCATCAAACGATAAATGCCTTCGACGCAATCGCTGACGTAACAGTAGGAACGAGTTTGCCGTCCATCGCCCCATACTTCGATTTCATCGTTTTTTGCGGCGAGCGCGATCTTGCGACAAATCGCAGCCGGTGACTTTTCACGGCCTCCATCATACGTGCCCAACGGACCAAATATATTGTGAAAGCGCACAACGTAGGTCTGCAGGCCATAATCCTCGCGATAGTGCCGGCATTGACGCTCTGTGAATAGCTTCTCCCAACCATAGCCGTCCTCCGCATCGGCGGGATACGCGTCTTCTTCCTTGAGTGGCGTCACATCCGGCGTGTTCTGCTTATAGCCGGGGTAGATGCAGGCCGAGGACGTGAAGAGGAATTTCTCAATTCCATTCGCCCGGGCAGCCTCAAGCATGTGTATATTAATAAGAACACTGTTGTGCATGATCTCAGCCTTATGCGCTTCAATGAATCCGATGCCGCCCATGTCTGCCGCGAGGTTGTAAATCTCGTTCACTTCTCGCGTCGCCTGGAGACAGTTTTCCCATCTCCTGAGATCCAGAAGCTGAAACTCATCCGCCGCTGTTTTTTCGTATTCCGGCTCTTTGATATCCACGCCCCGCACCCAATACTTTTGGGCTTTGAGGTAGGCCACCAGATGATGGCCGATAAATCCGCCGGCCCCGGTGACGAGAATTCTTTTCATATTCCCCTCGCGTTGTTCGGCATCATGATCCCGCATCCAGCGCGCCCCACGTTCGTCCCCGATGGACAGCGACAACGTTATGGCTCAGTTCTGAATGGCGATGGGCTTTGACGGGCCGGCCGGATGCCTTATCAAACGTGTAAATGTCGTAGTCGAATGTCCGCAACAGGGCCAGGACTTTCTCATCACTGCTCCCCTGGCAACGAAGCGCGGCGTCAGAGAGTTCGAGAAGCAACAGCGGGCGCGATGTCGTCAGCGTCCGACGCGCTCCTTCAAAGGCTGAGCATTCCGCGCCTTCCACATCCAGCTTGATGAGGCTGACACACTGCAAGCCCTCTTGATCGAGCAAGTCGTCCAGCTGCTGGAGGACAACCTGCTCCGTACGCACGCACTCCACACTGGCATGCAGGAACGCACCCAGTGTGTTGTGGCCCTCATGCTCATAGCCGGCGATGCGCAAAGTCCCCTGTCCATTTCGGTTGGACAAGGCAACTTGGCGCGTCCTTACATTCGTGAGAGCATTAAGTCGTATGTTCGCCTGCAACCGTTTGAATTCCCGATCACTGGGTTCGATAGCGAGCACGGCGCCCTCCGCTCCAACACGTCTCGAAGCGAAAAGCGAGTAGAGCCCATCATTCGCCCCTGCGTCGACAAAGACCATTCCCGGCTCGATCACGCTGTCAAGGAAGGCAAACTCATTGGGCTCGATGCATCCGACGATAAACAGACATCGGCTCACGTCATTGCCCAAGTACACGTATACGCGGATGCCGTCGTACCATGACATCACGATGGGGCGCTCCATTTTTCGGGAGTTGCAGGTCTTCCACACCGCCGATCGAAGCCTCACAGGCGCCTCGGGGTCGGACTCCCCTGCGGCAAAGTACCAACCCGGATAGGGTTCAAGCGACCGCCTTGGAGCCAGTATTTTGGCCAGTACCAAAAGCACGCTCGTCGGCAACTCTGGTATGCGCGCTTCGAGGCGCTCTGTGACGTGATTGACCAGCCGCGTGAGCATGTCCTGTTTTCCGTTCATCCGGGTTGCCGAGGAAGCACCATCAACTGTGCGTTCTGCAACGCCGTCCTGGAGGCTACGAACGTAGCCCGAAGGGGATGCCCGTCTCTCCACCAATCCAGGTTACGTTTCCATTCAAACCGGAAGTCCTGGTGCTCAGGCGGCACCGTGGGCGTGTAGACAAACTGAAATCCAACGCGATTGAGCGCCAGCGATAGATAACTCGGACTGGGACGGCATCCCAATCCGAACAGGGCTTGATTGAAGGCCGCCGCTTCTTCGTCTAGGCGCAAAACGGGCAACGGATGATCGCAGACCATCGTCTCCAACAGCAGCAACCCCTCGCATACCGATGCCATATTGCGCAGCGCCAGCAGTGGATTCTCCAGGTGATAGAGGAGCCCGTAACAAAACACGATGTCGAATGTGCCGAATCGAGCTAACGATTCGGCCTCCACATTTGCCACGTGCGCGACAAGGCCCGGATAGCGCATGCGCAGGCTGGCAATATTCTGCTCTCGACCATCCACACAGACGACCCGACAACCTCTAGAGACAAAGAATTGGGCAAGATGACCAACGCCGCAACCGACATCGAGAACCCTCTCGCCGTCTATCGGAAGCCCCAAAGACGCAAGATGTGACACGCGGGCACGATTGATCTCGACAGCTTCCGGTTGGTCAAATATTTCCGTGCTCCCGCCAGACCGTGTCCTGTCCGTCTCTATAGGCGGCCTCTGGTCTTCGACCTGGCTGGGCAGATCGGAAGCGGAATCGGCGCGGGAGGTGACTTTGTCGCCGAGGCATCGCAGGAGACGCCTCAGCCTCGCGACGGACAACGAGTGCCCACTCATCGAAGCTCACCTCCTGCGCCAGAATCACGCATAGGCGAGAGGCTGAATTGGCCGCGAATGTTCAGAATCCCCTGCCATTGGGACGGAAGACCCGATTCCTCCTGGGTGAGAATTTGCAGCCACGGCCTCGCAGACCAGGCGTCTAAATTGCCTTCTCGTAAATCGTTCGCGCTCACGAGAATGTGGTACGTGCCGGGCCGCAAAGGAAATTGCGGCACGACAAACTGTAACTCATACATACCCTCCCGAAGGCACACACATTCTCCCCCGTAATCGAGGCTGCGCATCGCCCAAATCAGTGTCCCATCGTTCGCCGATAAGGCGATTCCGAAATTCGCTTCCTTGACGATTCGTCGCGCCGCCAGTCGGAATTTAAGGATGCAGGGCTTTCCGGTCGGGCAACTGTACTGGTCGCCCGTCGTACCCTCGACATGCCAGCTGACAAATCTGACCGTTCCATCCGGAATTTCTCGGGATTCAGCGCCCCACTCATCTCTCTCCGCGGTTAACCTGTAATACTCCTCCGCAACCGTGATGGGGTCGCCGCTTGACACGATGCAACCTTGTTCCAGCAGATACACCATCTCGCAAAGTTTCTGAACAGCAGGCATATTGTGGCTCACGAATAGGACCGTCCGTCCCTCCTTCACCACGTCACCCATTTTCCCCAGGCATTTCTTCTGGAAGGCGACATCGCCCACCGCCAAGGCTTCATCCACCAGGAGAATGTCCGGTTCCAAGTGCGCCGCGACGGCAAACGCCAGACGCATATACATACCGCTGGAGTAATGCTTCACCGGCGTGTCAAGAAACTTTTCAATCTCGGCAAAGGCGACAATCTCGTCGAACTTGCTGTCCGTCTCGGCTTTCTTCATGCCCATGATGGCGCCGTTCAGATAAATGTTCTCACGCCCAGTCAGTTCAGAGTGAAACCCCGTGCCGACCTCAAGGAGGGAGCCGACGCGGCCATGGATCATCGCCTGCCCGGTGGTGGGCTCTGTGATACGAGAGAGAATTTTCAAAAGGGTGCTTTTCCCCGAACCGTTCCGTCCAATGACGCCAATGACCTCGCCGCGCTTGATCTCAAAGGACACATCCTTGAGCGCCCAAAGGGCGCTGTCCGACTCCGGAGCGCGCTCCGATACACTCCGCTCACCCAGCCCAGCGCTCAGGGCGTCCCGGATGGTCCGCGGCCGTCGGCGCTGGCCGATGCGATAGAGCTTGCCCAGATGTTCAGCGCGAATGGCAAAGTCGCCCATGACTCACACCGTATCCGCGAACGTCCGTTCCATGCGTCGAAAATAGTACAGTCCGGAGACAAGTACGGTCACGGTTATCCACGCCGACATTGCCAGCATTGCAGTCGGCGTGCTCCCCGTCCCCAACAGTGCCCACCGGAAACCATCCACAACGCCGACCATTGGATTCAGCCAGTACAACACACGCAATGATTCCGGAACCAAGCTGCTGGGGTAGATGATCGGCGTCGCAAACATCCAGGCCTGCGTCAGAAATGGCAGGATATGTCCCATGTCTCGATACTGCGTGCTCAAGGCCGACAGCCATAGGCCGACACCCACGGCTGTGGCGATCGCCTGCGCTACGAAGACCGGCACCATCCACACGGCACTCGTCGGCGCAATGTGGTAAAACCCCATCATTCCGAGCAGCACCACGGAGGCGACCGCAAAATCCAACAGGCCGACGACCGTGGCCGAGAGGGGGACCACCAACCGAGGAAAGTATACTTTCGTGATCAGGTTCTCATTCGTCACCAGGCTGTTGCTCGATACCGTGAGCGAGCGGGCAAACAGCTGCCAGGAGAGCAACGCAGAGTAGGCGAAGACGGGATACGGCACCCCGTCCGAAGGAATTTTTGCCAGCCAGCCGAAAATGACCGTAAACACGACCATTGTAAAGACGGGCTTGAGCACAGCCCAAGCAACTCCCAAGACTGTTCTGGCATAGGAAACTTTGATGTCGCGCCAGACCAGGAAGTAAAAGAGTTCCCGATACTCCCACAGTTCCTTCAGATTTAAGGGCACCCAGCCTTGCGTAGGCTTAATGAGCACCGTGTCATTGACCGCCAGCGCTCTCATAACCGATCTCACCCTCCCCGCACATCTTACGCCGCACGCAGCCAGTCAGCCCGATGGCGTCTACTCAATACATCCTGAACCGCTTGTAGGCGATCCAGCACATCCGCAAAAGGAGGAGCCCGTGCTGGAACCGCTTGATTTTGGTTTCGCCGTATGTCCGGTCACGGTACCGAGTGGGCACCTCCACGATTTTGAGGTTTTGTTTGGCCGCTCCGAACAACAGGTCGAAGTCGCCGAACGGGTCGAAGTCGCCGAAATAGTACCGGCCGGCTTTGATCTTCCGGTAGTCCACAGTCCGGAGGGCCTTCGTCCCGCAGAGCGTATCACGAAGGCGCTGTTCAAGCAGCCATGTGAAGATCATGCTGAAGACTTTGTTGCCGATCAAGTTGAGAAACCGCATGGCCTGTCGTTCCATTGGATAGACCATGCGGCTCCCGTTGACGAATTCACCGTGCCCGTCAGCAATCGCCCGATAAAACTTGGAAAGCGCTTCGGGATCCACGGTGATGTCGGCATCAAGGATCATCAGGATGTCTCCCGTGGCCGCCTCAAACCCTTTCCGTACCGCATCGCCCTTCCCGATTCCTTCCCCTTGGTGGATGAGACGGATCGTATGCGCTCCCCGGTACTGTGCGATTTCCTGCTGGATCCGTTCCACCGTGCCATCGGACGAATTGCCATCGACAAAAATCAATTCAGTGCCGGCCCCGAGGGTCGGCACTCGCCTGACGATCTCCCCGATATTCCCCGCCTCATTCCGGCAAGGAACGACGACCGTACATCGGTAGCCACGTTTGCCGGTATCGCGCGGGGTGAGCCGGGCAATGAGATATTGGGTCAGGCACAGTCGGCTCACGCCGGGAATGGACGCCAGGACATAGTTGCAAAACCAGGACAGACCGGGAATGTTGACCGGCAACAGCAGCCGGTATCCTTTTCGGATCGTGGAGAACCCGGAGAGCGAGAGAATCCCTTCGAGGTCTTCCACGGGAAGCCAGTTTTGGATGTTTTGAGGCGACTTGAGCCCCAGCCGTTCCGCCAGCTTGAGCGCCGGCTCCCAGAGATAGTTGTAATAGGTCACGATGATGCGGGTTTCGGGACCGACGAGCGGCCTCAACCGCGTCATGGCCTCTTGCACATCTTCCAGATCGCCGACCAAATCCGAGAGGATGATGTAATCGAACGTCCCCGAGAGACCAGGGCAGTGCGCATCGCTTTGCAGGAAATGCAGGTGCGGGAACTTCCGTCGCGCGGCGGCCAGCCTCGCATGGCTCATGTCGAGTCCGACTCCAAACGCAGGCTTGACGGCATCGAGGAGGTCGCCGCTCCCGCATCCCAGCTCAAGCACGCGCTGACCGGGAGGAACCACAAACTGCACGAACGCGTATAACTGACGATAGTAGTACCGGTTCCGGGACCTGAACCGGTCCGGGTGGAGAGCCCGCGCGTCAAAGAACGCCCGCCGGCGCTCTTGGGCCGTGCCGCCCGCTTCCGTCCCCGCCTGCTCACTCTCGCAGGCCGAAGACTGGGCGGTCCGATACTTCTGTTCCAGCGTTCTCGGCATAGTCCTTACCCGCTCTCTTCCATCGCCGGCTTGGTGTCGGCGATCTTGACGGCGGTGACGATCATGTACGCCCACCGGTCCATCGCAACCAGCCTGCCGAGCATCCGCTCGGCGGCGAGAACGACCCCGGCCAAGCGGGCGGACAGAAGGGACATGCCCCACCGGTAATGGAACATGACCCGCCCGATCGGAAACGGTTGGGCCAAGACGACGTCTGGCTCGGCGACCTGCCCGCGATCCAGAAGAGCCAGCACCCGGCACAGGGAATTTTGGACCAGATCCCGTTCCGCCCGCACCAACATCCCGAGCAGCCACATAATCGGACTGCGGCCATTGGGTTCGATGATCACGATCCGTCCCGCCCCCCGGCACACGCGAACCAACTCGTTGACGACTTCTCTCTTGCCTTCCACATGATGAAGGACATCCCGGCACAAGATGACATCGAATATCTCGCTCCGAAACGGAAGCTGTCGCGCATCAGCACAAACAAACCGTCCGTTGCCGACGTGGCTGCTGGCCCAGCGAACCTTGGCGCAGGAATAATCAACGCCGACGGTGCCCGCAGCACACGTCTCCATCAGCTTGAGGTTGCCGCCTTCCCCACATCCGACCTCGAGCAGACGGTCGGTGCGTCCCACCAGAACGCGGGCCAGGAGATCCCGCTCCGTTCTGGCCATATAGGGATCGGTCGTCTGCCAGCGAAATTTGGGTTCATCGACTCGCGAGAAATGCTCGCTCTGCAACCGTTGAAACTGACTGGGCGTTCCCCGGTCCTGGTTATATGGGCAGGGTTTGTTCACTTGAATTCTCTCCGCTGAAAGATCATACAGGCCAGAATCAACACCACGGCGCAGTAGGTTACTCCGTAGGCCATAGTGGAAACCAGATAGGACGGCTCGATTGCCAAGCCATACACCGCCTGACCCTTCACATTGAAATATTCGAGGTTCGGGAGAGCGTAATAGAGCCCGCCCAGAATCTGTTTGGTCAGCCCATGCTGCAGTTTACCGCCCAGAGTTCGGAGGTCGTCAGTCAAGTGGCCAATGACATAGAGCGACAAGCTGAAGGTGGCGCTCAGGACGGGCGTTGTGAAGGTGGAAAACATCACCGCCACGGCTGTGATCACGAGGAGTTCCACGACGATCAAGCCGATGGCTTTCAGCAGCGTCTGATCCACCCCCATGTGGCTCAAAAAAAGTGTCAGGAAGAATCCCGCCGCCATGATGGCGGTGTTCACGAAAAGCGTCATCGCCAGACCGGAGTATCGCCCCAAAAGAAACTCATAGCGGCGGATCGGCTTTGCAATGATCGAATAGATTGTGCGCTTTTCTATTTCCTTGCTGACAAGGCTGATCCCCACAAAGATCGCAATGAGCACGCCGAACAGGTTGATGCCTGCCAAGCCGATATCCTTGATGATTTTGTCCTGTTCGCCCATGGTCAGGGAGCCCAGGAGAACCGCGCTCCCGATCATGAGCAGGGCAAAGAACACCAGGTTGTACAGGATCTTGTCCCGCAAGGTTTCGCGAAAGGTATTCCGGGCAAGCACGAGGATCCGGTTCATGTACGACCCAACCCGACCTCTTTCAAAAAGAGGTCTTCCAGCGACCGCTTGTGCGGGACCAGGGACACCAGCCGTCCGGCGTGCCGTCTGATCACGTCAAGGAGAGCAGTGACCACGGTTTCATCGTGGAGCGTAATCATGACTTGATGGCCGCGTCGGACCACCGTCCCCCCCAGATGCTCTGTCTCTCTCACGCCGATGTCCGGCAGCCCTTCCACGATAACCTCGACGGACGTGACGGCGGAGACCCCCACCAGCTCGTGAATGGCTCCTACCGATCGTAGCCTCCCCCTCACTAGAATGCCGACTCGATCGCAGATCATCTCCACATCCGGTAGGATATGCGTGCTGAAAAAGACCGTTTTCCCTCTGTCCTTAAGCTGGAGAATGATATCCCTCACCTCGCGCCGACCGATAGGGTCCAGCCCCGACATGGGCTCGTCGAGGATGACTAGTTGCGGGTCGTTGATCAGCGCCTGAGCCAAGCCCACGCGTTGCAGCATCCCCTTGGAGAATTTCCTGAGCGGCAGGCGGCGGGCATCGGCTATGCGGACCATCTCTAACAGCTCGTCCACCTTCCTTGCTAAGCGCTGCCCACCCAAACCGAAGAGCTGACCATAGAAGGATAAAAACTCCTCGGCCGTCAGGTATTCGTAGAAATAGGGGGCCTCCGGCAGAAAGCCCACCTCTTGTTTCACAGCCACATCCGTGATCGGCCGATCCAGAATCCAAGCCGTGCCGGCGGTGGGAGTCAGCAGGCCCAGCAGCAGCTTAATCGCTGTAGTTTTGCCGGCGCCGTTATGCCCCAGAAAGCCGAAAATTTCGCCCTGGTTCACTTCCAGGTCAAGGTGGTCCACCACCATAACCCGCTGGCGGCCCCAGCCAAGACGGAATTCCTTGGTGAGTCCGACGAGGCGGAGCGGCGTCATCGCGATCTCCTTTTGCCAAGCACTTGCAACCGTTCCTTCATCTCGCTGCTTCGCACTGTCCCGGTCGGGGGATCGTAGACATAGCGGCCGTCGAATGGCTCGCGCGGCAACTCGCGTAGGAGACCAGGTCCGATGAGATCCTCCAGCCGTTCGGGGACCCGCTTGTTGCGCTCGCGATAGCGGCTTATGGCTTCCTCGAGCAGTTGCAGGTCACGCTCCACAATGGCTTCCTTCAATCGTCGTTCGAAAATCTGTTTCATGTTCTTATCAGTGGTCTGCGCATATACCTGAGCAAGGAAAACGACGGCATCTTCCGGATCCCTCGCCGAGACATAGAGCCGCGCGGCGAAAGAAGCAAGATAGGCAGGTGCCTTAGGCAGCCGGGACGCCTTCGCGATGTACTCCGCCGCCCTGAGATCGTCCTGCAGATCAAAATAATAATTGAATCCGAGGAGAAAAGGGAGCTCCCACACATCAGGATTGTGGCCGATGCCCTTTTGTAAGAGCCGATTGCTTTCCTCAGGCATGGTCACCAACGTCGTCAATGCAAGGCCGCCGGCCTCATACGCACGGATAAACTTGGGGTCCAATGTGGTAATCACATCCAGCGCATGAGCAATCCAATGGCCGGCTTGTTCCGAAACCGTGCGTTCGCCCATGGCTTGGATGACCGGAATCCACAGAAGATCGGCCACCACCTGATGGTAGCCCAAGACTGCAATTCGTAGATGCTCGCCTTGAGGCAAATACATGAACCGCTGCAGTTTCGGCGTGGCCGCCCTTTGCTGGTCGAGCTGGCCCTGAAGGATGTGCACACCCGTGACGAGCATCACTCCGATCGCCGCAAGAGCTGCGTACCGCTTAGTATGGCTCATGACACATCTGCCACGGCCAGCGCGCGCTTCAGTGGACCGAGATCGACTTCCAGGTACTGCCGTTCAAGGCCATTCAGCGTCCACCCTTGGTATCGCTTCCGAATTTTAATGATCGCAGCGTATTCCAAGAGCGCGACGTCTTTGTGTCCCGTTTGCAAAAAGAGTTCAACGAGGCGAACACGTGCCGGCAGGAAGTTGGGTTCGTAGCTCGCCGCCCGCCTGAACCAGGCCTGCGCTTCATCCACACGCCCCTGCGTCCAACGCAGTTGGCCCAGCTCAAGATAGTTGAATGGGGAATAGGGATCCAGTTGTCTCGCCTGTTCATAATACGTCGCGGCTTGCTCCAACGTCGCCTCGCGTTCTGTGCTCGTGTCGGTTTGCTCTGCCAGAAGCACAAAGAGCTTTCCCAACCGATTCGCCAAACGACCGTCCAGGGGGTTTAACTCCAGACCAATCATGAGTTCAGGTACGGCCTTATAGAGCCACTGCACCTCCCCAGTCTGTCGATAGAGATGAACCAGGGCGAAGGCCATGGCATCGTGATAGAGACTTGTCCCAGGATCGACGCGCGTGGCCCATTGATACCAGCTCACGGCCCGGTCAACACGACCGGCCGCCAATTCGAGTCCTCCTTTGTCAAAGGCATACCACGCGACGGCGGGACGGATAACAAGGAGACCGAGCAAAGTCGCAAGAACCAGGACCAAGACCACCCGAGCCGGATGATACGGAAACGGCACCGTCCAGACCGACGCGCCATCGGGTACCCTGAGGCGGTGCAGCACCAGGACCAGTCCGCTGGACAGGACAAGCAGCAAAACCAGGGCCGGTTCATGAAACACCGTGTCCACGGCAGCATGTACCAGCATGCCCAGGATCCCTCCAGCCAAACCTGTGAGGGCGCCTCTCTCCCACGACTCCAAGGGGGCCCTCAAGGTTTCCCAGATTGCCTGACCTAAGAGACCTACGCCAACCAGGAAGACTACCGCCCCTACCACCCCGAGTTCCACCGCCATCTGCAGATATTCATTGTGCGCAGATTCAGCCCGTTTCCCATATTGCGAGATGGCGCCTTCGATTGGGAATCGATACTGAAAGGAGGTGTATTGGTACATCCCCAATCCAGCGCCCCAGGGATAATCTCCAATGCGCTGGAGCGAATTCTTCCAGATTTCCAACCTGGTGAACGCATAGGGGTCCTGCCGCCCAACGGTCAAAAGTCGGTGCTGCAGCGGGGTTGGAATTATCACACTCATAAGCATTCCTAGCAAGAGAACAGCCACGAAGACCTTGCCGAATCGATAGAGACCGACGGAACTCACCGCCATGACAAACGCTACGAACGCCCCTCGTGATTGGGCAAGGATGAACGCGACCACGGTCACACATGCCGTGATCCACAGGAATAGCTTTTCCCATCGTGCCGCTTCCGCCCGTCCCCAGAAACAAAGTAATCCGAAAGCCAGCATGAAAACGGTCATTTCATAGGTGGCGAAAAAATTGGGATTGAAGAACGTTCCGGTCGCTCTGGGTTGTCCCTCCCATAGATACTGATAAATGCCGAGGGCCGCTTCGAAAAGTCCCATGCTCAGAATGGCCCCCACCAGCTTCCGGACTTGGTCGAGGGAATGCACAAAATGCAAAACTAAAAAAAAGAGGGCGGCATAGCTGAAGATGCTGATGAGCCATTGGAGACTGGGAGCGGCGTAGGGCGACTGGAAGACAGAAAGAACGGCCCATCCCACGAAGACTACGACCGGCAAGAAGAGTCGGTTCCGGTAAACAACAAGCTGTCTCGTTTTCATTGAACCAAACAACCACGCGGTCAGCGCAGCAATCAGCACGAGGCGGATGAGCAAGACTGGAAGATGGGTTGTCCCGCCTTCGATCAGCGGGGAAAAAGCTACAAGACCCGCTAGGATAAGGAACGGGCCATCAAGTCGGAAGGCTGTTCGGGCCGGCAAGGGAAAGAGGTCACTCCATGCCCCTAACGTCCGCATAAGCAGAAGGCTCGTTTGGGGGAGTGTGGATAAAAACACCGCATCGACTATGCCGCTCTGCCCCGCACTCTCTCACCACTAACACGGGTAACACGGGGCCCTCATCACAGTCGACACTCGCCTTCGAGGGCAGGACGGGAGAGACCCCGGAGCGAGGTCCCTCGCCGCCCCCGACTCTCGGACCTCTTACAACGCTACGTCGTTGTTGTTATTGACCAGCAACCTCTGATCGTTGATGGTCCATTCATCACACGTGGGATCCCCGTCGATATTCCCGATGGCCCCCGCCGTAAACCCACCGGTGGTGACAGCAGCCGGTGTATTGGCAGGAGTACCGGGAATCCAGCTGGCGGCGGGACATTGAACAGCCGTCTGGCCGACATTGATGATAAAATTGGCCGTGGTGCCGGCGTACAGAAATGAATACTTGGGATTCCCGGCCGGCTGATAACCGAGCACGCTGGCGGAACTGACGGTAAACGTGCCGTTTTCGGCAAAGAACGAGGTCGCGGTGGTGAAGATACCGCCCAGACCGACCTTGGCCTCCGACTGCCGGGCCTTGGCCTGATAGGTCATAAAGTTCGGGATGGCGATCGCCGCCAGAATCCCGATGATCGCCACCACGATCATCAACTCGATCAAGGTGAAGCCCTGCTCCCCTTTCATCCTCACTCTGCCTGACATCGCTATCCTCCTCTTTTAAATTAGGAGTAGGACGGGAGGGACCCCGGAGCGAGGTCCCTCGCCGCCTCCGACTCTCGGACCTCTTACTTCGCCACGTCGTTGTTGTTATTGGTCAGCAGCCTTTGATCGTTGATGACCCACTCATCACACGTGGGATCCCCGTCGATATTCCCGATGGCCCCTGCCGTAAACCCACCGGTGGTGACAGCAGCCGGTGTATTGGCAGGAGTACCGGGAATCCAGCTGGCGGCGGGACATTGAACAGCCGTCTGGCCGACATTGATGATAAAATTGGCCGTGGTGCCGGCGTACAGAAATGAATACTTGGGATTCCCGGCCGGCTGATAACCGAGCACGCTGGCGGAACTGACGGTAAACGTGCCGTTTTCGGCAAAGAACGAGGTCGCGGTGGTGAAGATACCGCCCAGACCGACCTTGGCCTCCGACTGCCGGGCCTTGGCCTGATAGGTCATAAAGTTCGGGATGGCGATCGCCGCCAGAATCCCGATGATCGCCACCACGATCATCAACTCGATCAAGGTGAAGCCCTGATTCTCTTTCATCCGTTTAAACATCACCCATATCCTCCTTGTCCCTAAAAAGGTTCGCCCCTCGTGAGACCGTCCCCGCAATAGGCGGCGCTCACACCCCAATATCTATCTCTATCTTCTTAAAATCCTTCACTCTCCCTTCATCGGCAGGCATCGCTTATTAAAACTAAGCAATATCAATGCCATCCCCCTTCGCCTCGAACAAGCACAAATCAAAGTAGTTAGCACAACCTTATCAGCATCCAGCCGGATCCATGGTCAATTTTTGGCCACCGTGACAGCCCAAATTGTCGCTTTCGGAATCTATGCTGCGCCCATTGTTAACAGAACAAACCGACGCCCTAGAGCGCAACATCATCCACCGTATTGGTGAGAGCTTTGGTGTCGTTGGTGAGCCAGTCATCGCAGGTCGGATCCCCATCAATGTTTCCCCTCGCCCCCGCTGTAAACCCCGAGGCTCCCACGAAAACGCCGGCTGGGGCGACGTTCACATTACAAGGGCTCGTCGCTGTGCTTCCTCCTGGAATGGCCGTGGGCGTGCCGCTGACGTCATACCAGAGCGAATAACGGGGCGTCCCTTGAAAGACATATTCAAACTGACTGATGTTAGTGATCGCGTACGTGCCGTTTACCTGACTCAGAAGCTGTGCTTTCATCCAGACATCTCCGAGAGCAAGTTTGACCTCAGCCTGTCTGGCCCTGGCTTGATACCGCATAAAATTGGGAATCGCGACGGCCGCCAGAATCCCGAGGATCGCCACCACGATCATCAGCTCAATTAAGGTAAAACCTTGGGGCCTCTTCAGCGTCCGTCTGACCATCGATTATTCCTGTAAGGCTGTACCCAGAGCCTCTCCGCATCCCCACTGGTTACCCGGCTGGACCAGCGAACCCGCAGGTGCCCAATATTTTAGACGCGCAAAATCTTTGCCACGAAGCCGATCCCCGCGAGTTCGTAATAAAACAAGCTGTTACAGGCCACGCTATCGGTTTACCACTAAGAAAAAGACGATTCCTGGCACCGCCGCACAAAAAATTGTCACCGATGGAGAGCCTTCACAGGGCTTTATCGGACTGCGTGTGCTGCGCTTTGCGGATCCGCTCATCGGCGGCCGCATCCCAGAACCCCTTTGCCTTGAACCGCTCCGTCAACTTTCGATTAGCCGGATCAAGCTCAAGAGAGCGCAACCAAGCCGCGCGGGCATCGGACGTGAGATTATGGGTGAGATAAATCTCGCCCAGATGTTCGAAGAAGACGGGATCGTCCGGCACCACCGCCACGGCCCGCTTCATTTCCTCAAGCGCCTCGTGCAGCCGTCCCATTTTGAAATAGGTCCACGCAAGGCTATCGAGATAGTAGCCGTTCTGCGGTTTGACCACAAGCGCCCGCTTAATCAGCCCGACGGCCTCCTCCAGCCGCATGTCACGCTCCGCAAACGTATAACCGAGATAATTCAGGGCATCGGCATGCTTCGGGTCCAATCGGATGGCTTCCTGCATCTCACTGACCAGTTCGTCGAACCGTCCCAGCTTGTCATAGGCAGTGCCCAGGTTGAAGTGGAAGTCGGCGCTGTCGGGGTGCTGCTGCAGCCCTTCACGAAAGGTGGCGACCGCTTCTTCATGCCGCGACGCCTGCAGTAAGGCCAGGCCCAGCATGAGATAAGCATCCGGCAGCTTGGGATTCAGGACGATCACCTGGCGAAAATGCGGAAGCGCCTCCTCGGTGCGCTTCAGACGATAGAGCAGATACCCGAGGTGCAGATGCGCATCGGCGAACCGCTCATCGGCCTGGATGATCGCCCCGTATTCCGCAATGGCTCTCTCGTAGTCCTTCATCTCCTCATAGAGGTAGGCCAGGTGGTCGCGCACCCGCATTTCGTCCGGCCGCAACGCCAGCACGAGTTTCATCTGTTCGATTGCTTTCGGGAACGCCTTCATTTCACCGTAAATCAGACCAATGCGAAGCTGGGCTTCCACGTCCCCGGGAGACTCCGCGACGGTCTCGCGCAACAGAGCAAGCGCCGGCTCATAGGCCTTCTGCGTCAACAGAATCCGGACCAGGCGATGGCGCACTTCCCGATTGTTCCGATTGATCTCCTGCAGATATTTTTGGAGCGTCGTAATGGCCTGCGTCGTGTCGCCCTGGGCTTCGAGCGTCGCGGCCAACCCCAGATAGGCCGGGTCAAAGCCGGGATTGACGGCCAGGGCATCCCGATAGGCCTGCACGGCCCGATCCCACGCTTTCTGCTCGGCCAGCACGTGGCCGAGGTACAGATAGCCGGTCGGCGACGATGCCGGCGACATCGCGATGCCTTGACGGAGAATCCGCTCCGACTCCTCATACCGTTTTTGACCCGCCAGGAGCATGCCCATCGAATAATAAGCCTGCGCTTCCTGCGGCCGTATTGCCACGATCCGCTCGTAGTACCCGATCGCGCGATCGGAACGGCCCGTGGCCACAGCGACCGCAGCCAGGATGTTCAAAGCCGGGAGGCTAGCGGCGTCTTTGGCAAGCACTGCTTCGGCATGGGCCTGGGCGTTTCCATGCTCGCCCCGGGTATGGTAGAGGGTCGCCAGACGGAGGTGGAGCGCCGCAGAGGCAGGATCAAGCGCAAGAGCCTTGAGGTACTCTTCCTGAGCCGTCGCGGCATCATTGGCCAGTTCGGCCTGGTACCCGCGCACGAAATAGTAGTACGCCTGTGGGTCCGGAACTCGCTCCGATGGGACTGCGGTGGCATCCCGTTCGGTGGCATGAACAACCGACGGGACGCCGGCCATCACGGCTAGAAAGCAGGAACCGCATGCGCTCAGACGTAGAATGGCAGTGAAAATGGCCGCCTCCAGGAACGTGACGCGAAATTCACCGGTTGCTCTCTCGGCGGATTATAGGGGCGGGCCCGAGGAGAGTCAAATCTGCTCCCGGATGTAGTTCCCGAACTTGGCGTACTCCGGCAGGAATGTCAGGTGCACGACGCCCGTCGGTCCATTGCGGTGTTTGGAGATGATGATATCCGCAACATGGTCGGGCGCCACATCCTCTTCGACCTCGCTCTGTTGGCCGGCGTACATGTCTTTGCGGTAGATCATCATGACCAGGTCCGCGTCCTGCTCGATGGCACCCGACTCCCGAAGGTCGGCCAGCAGCGGCCTCTTGTCCTGGCGGCTCTCCACCGCCCGGCTGAGCTGCGAGAGCGCCACAACCGGGATGTTCAATTCCTTCGCGACGGATTTGAGCGATCGGGAGATGTCGGAAATCTCCTGCTGCCGATTTTCGCTGTCGCTGGTCCCGGACATCAATTGGAGATAATCCACCACCACCAGATCGAGGCCGGTCTCCGCCCGTTGCCGGCGGATCTTCGCCCTCATTTCCAGCGCCGAGATGCTCGGCGTGTCGTCGATGTAAATCTTGCTCTCGGTCAACGCGCTGGCGGCGCGGGTCAGGTTCGACCAGTCTTCCCGATGCAGCTGGCCGGTCCTGATCCGGTGCATATCGAGCGAACCGGCCGCGCTCAACAGCCGCATGCAGAGTTGTTCCTTGGACATTTCCAGACTGAAGACGGCCACCTTGAACGACTTCGGTTTGTGCAACGCCGCATTCAAGGCCATGCCCAGCGCCAGACTGGTCTTGCCGGTGCTCGGCCGCCCGGCGATGATGATGAGATCGGACGGCTGGAGACCGGCGGTCTTCTCATCCAGATCGGCAAAGCCTGTCGGGATGCCGGTGATCTTCTCCTGCTGCTCGTACAGCTTGTTGATGTGCTCGACCGTGCTGTTGACGACATCTTTGATGGGACTGAATGATCTCTTCAGCCGGCTCTCCGCGATCCCGAAGATGCTCCGCTCGGCATAATCCAGCAACTCGTCGACGCGCTTCGTGCCCTCATACCCCCGCGTCACGATTTCCGTCGCCACCCCGATGAGCGTGCGATTGATCGCGGTTTCGTGAATGAGCTTCGCATGATGGGTCACGCTGGACGCGGTCGCGACGGATTGCGCCAGATCGGTCAGATACGAACTGCCCCCAATCCCTTCCAGGGTCCCAGCGTGCTGCAAATGATCCGTCAGGGTCACCAGGTCGACGACCTGACTTTGCTCCGACAGCTCGATCATGGCCTCGAAAATTCGACGGTGTGCGGGCCGGTAGAACTCATCCGATCCGATGACTTCGAGCGCCTTGTAGAGCGCCTGGTTGTCCAGGAGAACGGCCCCAAGCACGGACTGCTCCGCCTCGATGTTCTGCGGGGGCAGCTTAAGCGTCGCAGGATCGGCGCGAAGGGCGCGCTCGGATCGACCACCGGGCGTCATCGGCGCTTCCCCTTCTTGCCGGCCGCCGCCCGACCGCCCTGGACGGCGCGAAGCTGCAGGAGCCGATCCAGGTCGAATGCGAATCCGGTGGACGGGACTTCCCGCCCGAACCGGCCGATCAGATGGTCATACCGTCCCCCGCCCCCGACTTCCGCGCCCAACCCGTCGGCATAGATGTCGAAGACCAGTCCGGTGTAATACTCCATCCGTCGGATCTCTCCCATATCCAGCAGGAGATGGTCCCCCAAACCCGCCGCCGTCATTCGCTCCCATACCTCCCGCAACCGGGCCAGCGACCGACGGCAATCCTCGCTCCGAGGCGCCAGCCGCGCCGCCTCCTCCAGCGTCTCGTAGCCCCCGAACAGCTCGGGGACCGCCAGGAGCGCCTTGGCGGCGCGTCCCCGTACGCCGGCGTTCCCGAGCAAGGACTCCATCCGCGGGACGTCTTTCCGTGCCGCCGCTTCACGGAGACTGCGTTGTACGGATTCAGAAACGCCGGTCCGGCGCAGCAGGGCATTGAAGAACGCGCCTTGCCCGATTGCAATCGTAAATGCGGTGATGCCCAGGCGCCGGAGGCACTCCGCCGCGACCATGATCGGCTCGACGTCGGCCGCCGTGCCCTTGGGGCCGATCAGTTCGACGCCGATCTGGAAGATCTCGCGGTCGCGGCCGGCGTGCTCCGGTTCGTAGCGGAAGACATTCGTGCTGTAACAGAGCCGCAGCGGCAGCGGCTGGTCCACCATGCCCATCGCCACCATCCGGGCGATCTGGGCCGTCACGTCCGGTCGCATGACGAGGATGCGCCCCGTCGCCCGGTCCACCACCTTGTAGGACTTCTCGATGAGTTCGGCGTCAAGCCCGGGGGCCAGGACGTCCAGGTATTCGAACGTGGGTGGGATGATCTCGCAATAGCCGCGTTCCGTGAAGACCGCAAAGACGAGCTCTTCCACGGCGCGCTTCTCTTCCGCCGCGACGGGCAAAAACGTCGCGACGCCTTGCGGTATGGGAGAGCGGGCGGGTTTCATCATCACGGGACCAGCCGGCGGGGCCGGCTACAGGCGCACGAGTTTGACCGAAATGATGTTCTTGGCGACGGTGACGGCGCGGAGCACTTCCGCGGGCAAGGACGCGTCCACCCCGACAATCAGCAGGGCTTGTCCTCCCTTTTCTTCGCGCGAGCATTGCATGCGGGCGATATTGATCTGGTGCTCGCCGAGGACCTGGCCGACCTGGCCGATCACGCCCGGACGATCGTAGTTCAGGATGAAGAGCATGTGTCCTTCCGGCACGATCTCCACGCGGAAATTATCCAGTTGGACGATCCGGGGATCACGCCGGCCGTAGAGCGCCCCGGCGATCCGGCTGGTCTTCTTCTCCGCCTCCACCTGGATCGTGATCAGGCTGGTGAAGTCTCCCGCGTCGCTGCTCTTCACTTCTTTGACTTCGATCCCGCGCTCGCGGGCCACCACAGGCGCGTTCACATAGTTGATGGTCTCCTCCAAGATCGGCGTCAGGAGCCCTTTTAACACCGCGATAGAAAGTGGCGCCACATTGACGCCCGCGACTTCTCCTTTGTACTCGATCGTCACGCGTTCGATGCCGCCCCCGTACAGCTGGGAGTGCAGCAATCCCAGCTTTTCCGCGAGCGTGATGTAGGGCTGCAGCCGCGGCAGCAGTTCGGCCGGCACCGACGGGATGTTGACTGCGCCTCGCGCGATCCCGCGCGTCAGGTAGTCCACGATCTGCTCGGCGATCCCGACCGCCACGTTCTCCTGGGCTTCCGTGGTGGACCCGCCGATGTGCGGCGTGCAGATGAAGTTGTCGAGCGTCAGCAGCGAATGGGAGGGCTTGACCGGCTCCTCTTCGAACACGTCGAAGGCGGCGCCCGCGACCTTCCCGCTCTTCAGCGCCTCGTAGAGATCCTGCTCGTTGATAATCCCCCCGCGGGCGCAATTGATGATGCGCACGCCGTCCTTCATCGTCGCGATCGTCGCGCGGCTGATAAGGTTCTGTGTTTCCGCCGTCAACGGGGTGTGGACCGTGATGATGTCGGCGCGGCGGAACAGCTCGGGCAGGCCCATGATCTCGATGCCCATCTTGCGGGCCCGCTCCTCCGCAAGGTAGGGATCATAGGCGATCACGGTCATCGTGACTCCCTGGGCCAGCTTCGCCAGGTGGCTCCCGATCTGGCCCATGCCGACGATGCCGAGAGTCTTGTTGTAGAGCTCCACGCCCATGAACTTCTCTTTCTCCCACTTGCCGGCCTTCATCGAAGCGGTCGCCTGCGGAATCTTGCGAGCCAGCGCAAAGATCATCGCGAAAGTATGCTCGGCCGTCGTCACGGTATTGCCACCCGGCGTGTTCATCACCACGATGCCGCGCTTGGTGGCGGCGGCGGTATCCACGTTGTCCAGGCCGGACCCGGCCCGCCCGACGATCCGGAGCTTCTCGGCAGCGGCAATCACCTCGGCCGTCACCTTCGTGCCGCTGCGGACGATCAGTCCCTCGTAGTTCTTGATCTCGCGGAGCAGTTCGTCCTTGGGCATCTTGGTCTTGACGTCCACGGTCAGACCGGCCTTCTGAAGGATCTCCACCCCTTGCTTGGAGAGGTTGTCGCTGACAAGAATTTTCATTTCGCGAGCAAAAGCTCCTCGGCTTTCCCCACGCCCGACCCGAGCTTCACAGGATGGCCGAGCCCTTTGAGCACCATTTCAGTGGCGGCGAGCGCCTGGATGACATCGAAGGTGTCCATGTAGCCCATGTGCGAGATCCGGAAGATTTTGCCCTTAAGATGATCCTGCCCGCCGGCCGCCGTGATCCCGTACTGCTCGCGCAGATTTTTGTAGACCGCCTGGCCGTCCACGCCGGCCGGCGCCGAGACGACCGTGAGCGCATCGCTGGGGCTCTGTTTCGGAAAGATCGAGAGGCCGGCTGCCTTCATCCCCTCCCGCATCGCGTGAGCCATCTTGGTATGACGCGCGAAGACGTTGCCGAGGCCTTCGGCCTTCAGCATCTTCAGCACTTCCTTGAGCCCGATCATCAACGACACACCGGCAGTGTAGGCGGTCTGATTCTTCTGCTGGGCCTCCCGCTCCTTCTTGAAATTGAAATAGAAGGCCGCGTTCTTGGCCTTGTCGGCCAGTCGCCAGGCTTTGTCGCTCACGCTCGCGAAAGCCAGGCCCGGGGGAAGCATCATCGCTTTCTGAGAGCCCGCCACCAGCACGTCGATCCCCCATTCATCGGGCCTGAGGTCGAACACCCCAAGAGCCGTGATGGCGTCCACCACCAGAATCGTCTCCTCGCGGGACCGCACGATCTCGGCGATCGCCCGGGTATCATGGGCGACACCGGTGGACGTTTCGCTTGCCTGCACATAGACCGCCTTGATGGCGGGATCTTTCTTCAGGACGTCGGCCACCGCTTGGGGATCAACCGCCTCCCCCCATTCGACTTTGATCTCAATTCCATTGACCCCGAACGTCTTGCAGAGCTTCCCCCAGCGTTCGCCGAACTTGCCGCCGTTGACATACAAGGCCTTGTCACCAGGCGAGAGGAAATTGGAGACTGCTCCTTCCATAGCGCCGGTTCCAGACGCAACCAGTGTCAGTACGTCGTGGCGGGTCTGGAAGAGCCATTTGAGGTCAGCCCGAAGTTCCGCAAACATGGCGGCAAATTCGGGCGCCCGGTGGTGGACCATCGGCCTGGCCATAGCCAGCAGGACTTCGGGGGGAACTTGGGTCGGCCCTGGAGCCAACAGGTACCGTTTCAGCATGCCGTAGGTCTCCTTATTTCAGGGAAATTTCTTGATGGCTGACTGCTCGGCCACGCTATCATACGGTCGGAAACGTGTCAAGGTGACCGAAAGGCCTAAGTGAACGGGAAATCAGCTATTTGAAGAGCCTAGAAGACCCGTGGAGTGCTCTGTAACTTGCTTTCAACAGGCTCTTCGTTTAGAGTAGATGGTTTGCGGGAGTACCCTATGTTCGTGTGTGTTCGGACGATCGCTCTCTGTGCAGGCGGCTTGGCCTCGGCCATTCTTACGGCTGATGGGTGGGCCTGGCCTTCCGACCTGTACCGTTTGGACGAACCCGTCCGGCTCAGTTCATCCGTGGGCGAGCCGCTCAAGGGAATGTTCTACCCGATCCCGCCGAATACCACACTCGATTCGGTCGAGGCCTCCGGCCCGCCCACGAGACTCGATTTCTCGATCCGAGCGACGGCCCAATCGGCCGAGGTCATGCTCGAGGCGTCCCTTGGTGGAAAGCTGCCTCTTGAGACAGCTGACACGTCTGAAACCCTGGATTTTGATGTCCCGATCATCAGGACCGCGAAAGTGGACAAGCACGTGCAGTTTTTCTCGTTCCACATCCGCGACCGATTTGAAATCTGGCTGGGTCGCCTGGAACGCCACCGGTCGATGGTAGAGCGGATTTTTACGGAGTTTAACCTGCCAGTCGATCTGGTCTTCCTGTCCCTGGTTGAAAGCGGATTCAGTACAAACGCCGTCTCCCGCTCCAAGGCAGTCGGACCGTGGCAATTCATCAAGTCAACAGCCAAAGCCTACGACCTTCGGGTGGACAATTGGATCGACGAGCGACGAGATCCCGTGAAGTCGACGGTTGCCGCCGCTCGATACCTGCGGGACCTATACCAACTCTTCGGATCGTGGCCTCTGGCCATGGCGGCCTACAATGCGGGAGAGCGGAAGGTCGGACGCGCGCTCGTCCGTGCACAAGCCGACGACTTCTGGGATCTCACCGACACCAAGCTCTTAAAAAGAGAAACGAAAGAGTACGTGCCTCGGTTCCTGGCCGCCGCCCTGATTGCCAAGGACCCGGCCCGTTTCGGATTCGCCGTTCCGTCTCAGACGCCGGTGGAATACGAAGAAGTGCTCATTACCCACCCGATTCATTTGCGGACGGCGGCCTTGGCCGCAGGCGTTTCCTACGCGGATCTGAAGGCGCTCAACCCGGAACTCCGCAAAGGCCTGACTCCGCCGGATCCCATGTACCATCTGAAGGTGCCGGTGGGCAGCAAAGAAACCCTGCTCAGCAACCTCGAAACCTATCAGGACTGGAAGCGGGTCCGTGCCAAACGGTACCAGATCCGGCGCGGCGATACCTGGACCCTGCTGGCCTCCCGGCACGGAACCACCGTCGCGGCGATTCTCGAAGCCAACGCCCTGGGCAAATCCGACAAACCCAAGCCGGGCGAGTGGCTGCTCATACCCCAGCCGATCAAAGCCAAGTCGTAACGACCCGCTCTGCCCCCGCTCCCTCTGGTTCTGCTGAAGCAGATCATCGCCGAGGCACCTCAAACACATAGATGCCGTTTGAAGCGAACAGCAGATGTAGCACCCCAGGCAACGCCTTGAGGCGACGGTCGTGCTCTTCGGCTCCTTCGCCGGAAAATGTCAGAACGCCGTACTTGTCGTGAATCCGTTTGAACTCGTGCACGTTCAGGACTACGTGGGTAAACCCTTCGCCGGCCAGTCGCGCTGCAAGCGCCTCCGGAGACGAAGATTCGAGCACCCAGCGATGGAGCGGGTGCCGATCGTAAGCGGACGGCGCCATCGCTTCTCTTGCGAAATAATACGGCCGGGTTTCGCCAATAAAGAGGATTCGGGCATCGGCCGGGAGCGTTTCCCGCACGAAGCGGGCCGCACGGAAATGGTCCAACTGCCGGATCAGGTAATCGTCGGCGCGTTCTCGTCCGAGAGCCACGTCGAAAGAAGAGAACGCATCGGTATGCTGTTCGATGAACCGCCACGTCCCCCAGGCACCGGCAGCAAGTAGCACCAACACCGCAACCGCTTGGCCAGTCCGCCCGAGAAACAGCGTCCAGCCGGCAAGCATCGCCAAGCCAACGACAAGCGCCGGGGCGAAGAACCTTGGAGTAGGGGACGTGATGACCCACCCAATGCCAGCCATCAATACGAACACCGACACGATGCCGGCCGTTCGCCGCTCGCGCCTGCCGATCCCAGTCCATCTCAAGAGCGCCGGGGAGGCCAGGGCCAGGAAAACCGCCGCGAAGGCTACTACACCAGCATCCGCCGCCGATCCAAAGCGCTCCGGCTGTTGTACGAGATCCAGCGGCAGACGCAACAGCCCCATTAGGCCAAGATCCCCTGCGCCAAGAGCGATGTCGCCCGCCGCACGGGCCTGGCTTTCGTCGCTCCAGGGTCGACCGCCCAGCAGCGTAAATCCGGCCGGATAGATCGGGTTCCCTGTCTGCACGGCCGCCCGGATCCACCAGGGGGCTACGCTTGCCATGGCAACCAGGCTCACTCGTCCGAGCACAGGCCACGGCCACCCCGCCACCAGCGCGGCCGCGAGGGCCGCCATCACCCAATACAGCCCGGTCAATTTGACCGTCGCGGCCAGTCCGAGAACCAGTCCGAGAGGCACCCAGGGCCTCTGCCCAGATTGAGGGAACACGAGCATGGCGATGGCGGTGACCATAGCGACTGCCAGGCACGTGTCGGCGAAAGGGAGGGTCGCAAGAAACCAGAGTGTCGGCGAGGCCGCCAGCGCGCCGGCCACGAGCGGGGCCGCCCACGTTGTCACTCTTGGCCAGGCGATGGCCTCGGCCAGCCCCCACGCCCCGAGCGAACACGCCACCCACAAGCCGAACAGGTTCGCCCGAGCCCCCAGGTCACCCCCGAAGGCCATGCCCCATGACAACAGTAGATCCGAGGCATGGGGCATCAGATTGAAGAAGACCCACGGCGTGGTTTGGAGTTTCCCTGTCAGCAGCGCACGTTGCGGAACGACCAGATGGTAACCCAGTTCATCGAAAAAGGTCGGCGGGATCGTAGCCCACAGCCAGGCGACCAACCAGGCAGTCCCCACCACGAGGCCGCCAGCAGCAGTTGACAGATCTTTCCGGCTCGGCTGGAATTTCAAACCAGCGCGAAAGGCCAAGAGCAGCCCGTACGTCAGCAAGAGTACGGCCGCCGCCCCGGCAATCCAGAGCATGCCACCGAGCGCACTCAGCACGGCAAGCAAAGAGAGGCACGCCAGTCCCACGCCCACGCGGATCGCCACTGTGAGCATCGGCGGAGCCTCGTTTTCCGCCAGCAGGCCCCCGGTGGCGCGGTCCACCAGCGTACCGCCCGCAAACGCCATGATCAGGAAGGTCGCCGGGACGAACAGCAGCCACAGTCGGGACGGGTCCACCCACGCAGTCCCAAGGATCACCACGACCGTCGCGGTCAGAAGCGCCGGCACCGATCCATACACACTCTGGTTGGAGTGCACGTCCGCGTTCAACAGCGTCAAGCATCCTCTCGCTGAAAAAGAATACCCGAAAAAGGAGGCTAGTGCGAGCACCGCCGGAGGGCGCGCTCCCGGAAGCGAGGATTATTTTTGCGGGGGAGGATTGGGCGGTACAGGCGCGGCCGGGAGCGGAGCGGCTTTACGCGCATCGAGGGTCTTGATCCTCACGGTGGCTTCCGCCGCGAAAGGCGACGACGGATGATCCTTCACGATCTCTTGGTAGTGCGCCAGCGCACCTTCCGGGCGTTTCAGGAGTTCGTCGATTTTGCCAAGTTCGAACAAGGCCTGATCCCTGTTGGGCGCGCCGTTGATCTGCGCGACGGCGGCAAGCGTCTTTTCCGCCTCTTCGATTTTCCCCTGAGCCAGTTGGACGTAGGCCATGCGCTGGTAGACCAGCGGAACCAAGGACCGGTGAGTCCCATACCTGCCCAGGAAATCCTCGTAGGCCCTGACAGCACCGCTCCATTCTTTGAGATCGCTGAGGGTATTGCCCAGCAAATAAGCAGCTTGCGGGGCGACCGAGCTACGCGGAAAGTCCGTCAGGATTTTCCGGAAAGTCACGACGGCTTTCTGCGACTCCTCCGCGCTCCGCGTCGGGGGCGGTCCCCCCAGGAAAGATCGCTCAGACACGCTGCGCGTCGCCGCGTGCAACAAATCGGCAGCCGCACGTTCCTCCTGCTGCCGCATCCAGAAAAATCCGCCAACGGCCACGCCCGCAATAACTGCGACGGCTATCCCGGCGAAAAGCCATCGTAGGCTCGCGCGTGCCTGACGGGCGGCTTGTCCGACGGAATCGACGAGGTGGGCCGGATTGGTCGTCGCCTCTTTACGATTTTTCTTGATCTTGAACATTTCGTGACTTTAACAGGTTCCAACCGCGGTCCTTATACGCATGCCCTCGGTAAATGTCAAACGACCGGCGGTGGCGTTGCACACGTTTACGCTTGCCTCTTCGAAGGCCTACGCCTAGAATCCGTGCCCAGCGCCCACGTGGCGTGTGGCCCTCTACAAAAATTGAATGTCTGACAGCGAGTCTCGCTTAACTCGCCGTCTTGGAGAATGACTACTGATGGGTTCTTCCGGTTGGAGGCTTATCACGTCGGTGCGGTCACCCACGGGAATCGCGCTGGCCGTCCTCTGCGGGATCACGCTCGCGTTCTATCACAATCTCTGGCTTCCGGATCTCGTCCTCATTAAACGGGACGCGTTCGGGTTTTTTCTGCCGCTCAAGCATTACCTGGTCGATCGACTTGCCGCTGGCGAACTGCCGCAGTGGTTCCCCTACGAGGCCCTCGGTCGTCCGTTCATTGGGGTCGCCAGCATCGGCATCTTCCATCCCTTCACGGCGCTCTACTTCCTGTTTTCCGTCCCAGACGCCTATCGCGTGTCCACGCTTCTGTCCTGCCTGTTGGCAGCGGTCGGCGCCTTCACATTGGGACGTACCCTCCGCTTCTCGTGCATAGGAGCGTTGTTCGCCGGTGTGATCTTCGCATTCTCTGGCTATGTCGTGTCGATCACCGATAATATGCTGTACCTGTATCCGGCCTGCATGCTGCCATTCTTTTGTGCCGCTCTCGAGAAAGCACTGGTCAGCGACCCGGCTTGGACGGTGGCCCCCGCGCTGGTGTGGGCATCCGTCTTGCTCAACAGCGACTTCCAAACAGGCTACTATTATGGCCTCATTGCGCTCCTGTGGACGACGGCACGTTCCCCAATCCCTCGTCTCAAGGCGACGCTACGGCTGACGCTCGTTGTCGTCCTGACAGTCCTGCTTGCAGGCATTCAACTGGGACCGACATGGACGGTCTTCGCCAATAGTGAACGTGCACGCCCCAACCTGTTCCACGAGCAGGCTCTCCTGTGGTCCACCCATCCGCTGCGGCTGGTAACCATGCTGGCCGCGCCGGTGGGACAGGAGGCCGATCCGAGTGCCCTGGCGCGTTTCTTCTTCGGCACCCCGATAGGGAGCCTGTGGGCCGAGAGTCTCTACCTGGGAGTTCCCGCGACCGGGCTGGCTCTTCTCGGAACGTGGTACAGACGTGACCTGCGCGCGTTGGCTCTGCTGGGCGGTCTGGCGCTCCTGCTCTCGCTTGGACGATACGGCGGGCTCTATGAAATCTTCTATCACGTGGTCCCATTCTGGTCAGCGTTCCGATTCCCTGAAAAACTCATGGGCGTTGCCTCCTTCGCAGTCGCCATGCTCGCAGGCGCAGGACTTGACGCGCTTCGGGCGGGAAAAGGCCGCACGACGCCCTGGCTTGTAACGGCAGCCGTCGGACTCGTCGCAGGGCTCGTCCTCCACACGGAGTCTGCCGGTGTATGGCTCAGCGAAAGTTTCGGGGCGCCGACCGCGCTGGTGCACGAGGTGACGAACTCTGCCGCCCAGGCATTTCTTTTCAGCGCAATCACAGCGTTGGGAGTGGGTATTGTCACGGCCGGGATTCAGAGAGGAGCCCTGCGTCTCGAGTTCCTTCTGGCTGTTCTGGTTACGATCGTCACGCTGGACCTTGCACGTGCCAACGTCGGGGCCTATCACACGGCGCCAGTGGAGGCCGCAACGTTTACCCCTCCCCTCTTGGAGGCGCTCAGGGCGCAGGAAGGTCCCTTGGCCCCTGGGCGCTTTCGAATGGTTACAATCGAACGATTCACATTCGCAACTCCGCTGCATCTCAAGCCGTTGTTGGGCCCGTACGGGGCACAAGCAGTGGAACACCGTCAGGCTCTCGATCTGGAGCACAACGCTCAATTTCGTCTCGAAACAGTCCGGCCCTATCTACCGGGCTACAGTACAGTATTCGCGGCAATGTCGAAGGCGACCATTGAACAGCAGGTCGGCATGGAGGCCGCCGCACGTTTCAATACGACCTATTATGTCGGCCGCCGTCATCATTTGAAGAATCCGCAGCTTGCACGTGAGGTCATCGCCGAACTGCCTGGCTACGACCTCGCGCTGTTCAGAAATCCAGTCCCCGTCAAGCCGCGGGCCTACCTGTCGCTGCAACCGGAGCGCGCGTCCGAACCGGTTGATCCTGCAATTTTGCTGGCCAGGCCTGATTTTCTAAACGGCACTGTGGATGTCGTCGAGACAATGGACGAAACCTTGCCTGGCCCTGCAAGAAGCGGACACGCCGCAATCGAGCAGTACAAACCCGAAGAAGTGCGGGTACGGGTCGAGACTCTCCAGCCCGCCGTCCTCATCCTGCTCGACGCTTACGATAAGGGCTGGACAGCCTCGCTCGAGAACGGCGAAGAGGTCCCCCTCCAGCGCGCCAATGCACTGGTGCGGGCGGTGTGCGTGCCGGCCGGCACGCACGTCGTCACGTTTTCCTACCAGACCCCGCTGCTGAAGGCGGGGGCCTGGGCTTCTCTGACCGGCGCCCTGCTCTGTCTCGGGCTGCCCGTACACGCTCGCCTGCGGAGACACCATTCAGAGGACCACGCATGATCCCGCCAGCATCCCCGGAGCAACTCACTAGCAGGCCAGGGCCCTTCGCCCGGATCACGTCGCCTACCGGCCTGGCGGTCGCATCGCTCCTCAGCATAATCCTTGCATTTTACCACCGACTTTGGTTGCCCGATCTCGTGCTCATCAAACGCGACGCTTTTCGGTATTTTCTCCCGCTCAAACAGCATGTGCTTGAGCGGCTGATGGCTGGCGAGCTGCCGCAGTGGTTTCCTTATGAGGCACTGGGGTGTCCCTTCCTTGGAGTATCAGGCATTGGCGTCTTCCATCCATTCACGGCGCTCTATTTTTTCTTCTCAGGGCCCAATGCGTATCGCGTGTCGACACTCCTTTCCTGCCTGCTGGCCGCGCTCGGCGCCTTCGTGCTGGGACGCACGCTGAATATTTCCCGCACAGGCTCGTTGATCGCCGGCGTCTCATTCGCCCTTTCGGGCTTCGTCGTGTCGCTGACCGAAAACCTCCTCTATCTGTACTCGATCTGCGTCCTGCCGCTGTTTTGCGTCGGCCTCGAGAAGGCATTAGCCGAGAGCCGTGCTTGGATGGCGGTCCCCGCAGTGATCTGGGCGACGGTCTTTTGGAACGGCGACGTGCAGACAGGATACTACTACTTCTTCATCGCGCTGCTCTGGATAGGCATGCGCGCGCCTGGGTCTTACCGTGATGCAGGCATCCGGCTGGCGCTCATTTGCGGGCTGGCAACGCTACTGGCTGGCATTCAACTGGGTCCGGCATGGGCAGTCTTCATGGGCAGCGAACGTGCACAACCTCTCCTCTTCATGGAGCAGCCCATGATCTGGTCGACCCACCCACTGAGATTGGCGACCGTCCTAGTGGGACCAGTAGGCGAGAACGCTGATCCGACGGCGGTGGCGCGCTTTTTTTTCGATACCCCGTATGGGAACCTTTGGGCGGAAAGTCTCTACCAGGGAGTACCCGTGATCTGGCTGGCCACCCTCGGGATCTGGTACAGGCGCGACCTGCGCGCGTTTGCCTTACTGGGCGGCCTGGCGCTCTTGCTCTCCCTCGGAAAGTACGCCGGCCTCTACGAAATTTTCTATCATGTGGTGCCCTTCTGGTCGGCGTTCCGGTATCCAGAGAAACTCATGGGTGTCGTGTCGTTCACGGTCGCAATGCTCGCTGGCGCCGGATTCGACACGTTGTGGGCGAGAACGGGACGTTCTGTTTTCTGGCTTGCAGCCTCGATCATCTGTCTAGGCTTCTGGCTCGGCCTTCAAACCGGGGCCGCCAGCGCATGGATGTCCGCCAGCTTTGGCGCACCGGAACCCTTGACCCATGAGATGGCCAGTTCGACGGCTCTGGCTTTCCTTTACAGCGCACTCACTGCGCTGGGCGTCTGGATTATCCTGGTCGGAATTCGGAGAAGATGGTTACGGTTGGAACTGCTTCTTGCCTTCCTGATAGCTATCATCATACTGGACCTTTCGCGCGCCAACCTGAGCGCCTATCACACTGCGCCTGTGGAAACTGCCACATTTATGCCGTCCATGGTCGAAGCACTCAGGATGCGCGAAGGCACGCTCGCACCCGGTCGCTTCCGGATCATCTCGATGGGCAGGTCCGATGTCGTGGCCCCGGAACAGGTCTATCGCTGGCTTGGCTATCATGGGGCTGTATCCTTAGATCGCCGCCAAGCCATTGACGCTGAGCACAACGCCCAGTTTCACATCGAGACAGCCACTCGCTATCTGGCCGTTCCAAGCCCGTCGTTCTTGGCTCTGTTGCAGCAGAAGCCTGGAATAGCGGTGGCCGCGCGGTACAACGTAACCTATTACATCGGTCGTACGCCTCATTTTCAACAGCAACGGTTTGCAGGAGCTTTCGTCGCCGAGCGCCCCGATTACGACCTCGCATTGTTCCGGAACCCCGTTCCGGCCAAGCCCAGGGCCTACCTCTCGCGGAAACCGGAGCGGGCGAACTCTTCCGTCAATCCCGCCACTCTGATCGCACGACCCGATTTTCTCTCCGGCGAAGTAGACGTGATTGAGACTTCAGACGCGAACTTCCCAGGCCCCGCCCGCGAAGGCGCCGCCGTGATCGAACGCTATGCTCCCGAAGAAGTGCGGGTGCGCGTGGAGACTCCACGGCCGGCCGTCCTGATTCTCCTGGACGCGTACGATAAAGGCTGGACGGCCACGCTGGAGAGCGGCGTCGAGCTTCCGATCCTGCGGGCCAACGCGCTCGTGCGGGCAGTGGCGGTGCCGGCCGGCACGCATGTCGTCGCGTTTTCCTACCAGACTCCGTTGCTCCGCGCAGGCGCTTGTATCTCCCTGATCGGTGTCCTACTCTGCCTCTGGCTCATCGCGCATACCCGATGGAGGACGAACCGCATGGGACACCTCCGGTCAGAGAGAAAAGCCCACGGTGTTTAGCACAAAAGCCAAAATTGCCGCTGCACAGGTTGCCTACTATGCCGTCACTTTGCTGCGAAAGGTTCTGGGGCTGAGCAACGAAATCGTGGTCGATCGCAGAGGCATCAAGTGGCGACTTGATCTGAAAGAAGGCATCGACCTCTCAATCTACCTCTTGGGAGCGTTCGAATGGATGACGCTGCTGGCTTACCGACGTCTCATTCGACCTGACGATGTGGTTCTGGATATTGGGGCGAACCTCGGCGCGCACACCCTGCACCTTGCCCGCTGTGTTGGACCCGGCGGGAAAGTCGTGGCCTTTGAGCCAACGGCGTTCGCCTTTCATAAGCTGGTCACAAATGTGGGCCTCAATCCAGCTCTGTCCCAAAGGATTCTCGCCGAGCAAATTATGCTCGTAGAGAAACCGGGAGCTGTTCTTGTTCCGCGGATCCATGCGAGTTGGCCACTGACGAGCCAGCGTGATCTCCATCAGAAGCATGGCGGCAGGTTGATGGCGACTGATGGTGCGTATGCGACATCCTTGGACGAGTACCTTGAGCGCGCTGCAATCGAGAGGATCCGTCTCGTTAAAATGGATGTGGACGGTTACGAATGCCGAGTTTTACGCGGAGGCATGGCAACGCTCAAGCGAGAACGGCCCCTGCTCATCATGGAGTTAGCGCCTTACGCCCTTGCGGAGGCTGGACACTCCTTGGAAGAATTGCTCGACATCCTCGGAACATTAGGATATACGCTGACAGCTCTAAGAAGCGGGCAGCCGCTGCCAACTGAACCTGGCGTGCTCAGGGAACTGATCCCGTCAGGATACAGCATCAATGCCCTCGCGAAGCCCGAGTAAACTGTCCACGGGAATGGCCGTCGCGGCGCTCATCGGCATCACGCTCGCTTTCTATCACGGTCTCTGGCTACGGGATCTCGTGCTCATCAAGCGCGACGCCTTTCGGTATTTCCTCCCCCTCAAACAGTACGTGATCGAGCGGCTGATGACCGGCGAACTGCCGCAGTGGTTTCCTTATGAGGCAGCGGGGTGTCCCTTCATTGGCGTATCGGGCATCGGCGTCTTCCATCCCTTCACGGTGCTCTATTTTCTTTTCCCAGTGCCTGATGCCTACCGCGCATCGACGCTTCTCTCCTGTGTGCTGGCGGCATTGGGGGCTTTCGCCTTAGGGCGAATGCTGAGTCTTTCCCGTGCGGGCTCGTTGACCGCCGGCGTCTCGTTCGCCCTGTCGGGTTATGTCGTTTCGCTGACCGACAATCTCTTGTACCTGTATTCCATCTGCCTGCTGCCGTTGTTTTGCGCAGCCCTGGAGAAGGCCCTGGTGCGGTCCCGGACATGGGTCGTGGCGCCGGCGGTTCTCTGGGCGACGGTCTTTCTGATCGGAGATATACAGACCGGGTACTACTATTTCTTTATCGCGCTGGCTTGGACGATCGCGCGCGCCCCGGGCTCTCGCCGCGAAGCCGGTCTGCGGCTGGCGATCATCAGTGGGATCGCGGCGCTGCTCGCCGGCATCCAGTTGGGGCCGGCGTGGGCGGTCTTCACGAACACCGAACGCATGCAGCCCGCGCTGTTCCAAGAACCGGCTTTGCACTGGTCGACCCCTCCGCTGCGATTGGTCACGATCGTGGCTTCCCCGGGGCTTGAACAGACGACCCAGACAGACGCGGCAAGCTTTTTCTTCGGAGTAAGACCGACAATATCAGGCGTCGGGGGAGGCTTGTGGGCTGAGAGTCTCTATCTCGGGATACCCGTGATGGGACTGGCCCTGCTCGGAGCCTGGCAGCGCCGCGATCTGCGCGTGCTGGCCCTGATGGGTAGCGTTGCCCTGCTGCTGGCGCTCGGACGCTACGGCGGCCTCTATGCGCTCTTCTACCATGCCCTACCTCTCTGGTCGGCGTTCCGCTACCCGGAGAAGTTCATGGGCTTCGTCTCGTTCTCAGCAGCGATACTCGCGGGCGCAGGGTTGGACACCCTGCGAAAGGGGCCGGGACGCTCGTGGCCCTGGTTAGCTGCGGCGCTCGTGTGCGCGGGAGCCGGCTTCGCCCTGCACGCCCCCGCCGCCGTCGCGTGGACGATGGCGAGCTACGGCGCGCCGGAGGCGATGGCCCGCGAGGTGGCCGACTCGGCAGGGCACGCTTTTCTCTATAGTACATGTGCAGCGTTAGGAGTGTGGGTGATCCTACTCGGAGCCAAGCGGGAAACGCTGCGTGCGGAGTTCCTGCTCGCCTGCCTGGTCGCGATCATCACCTTCGACCTCGTGCGCGCCAACCTGGGGGCTTATCACACCGCGCCCGCCGAAGCGGCGACCTTCGTTCCGCCACTCGCGCAGGCCCTGATCGCGCGTGAAGGCGTACTCGGACCCGGCCGCTTCCGTCTCTTCGCGATTCCCGAAGAGACCTTCGTGCTCCCTCCAGCTTTATCACGTCAGTTCGGCACCGACGGGGCGGTTTCTGTGGAGCGTCGGCAGGCGCTCGATATGGAGCATAACGCCCAGCTCCACTTGGAAACTTTTAACGCCTATCTCTCCGCCTACCGCTCGTCCTTCAGGACCTTTCTGCAGCTGAAGTTGGGCGTCGCAGGCGCCGCCCGGTACAACGTGGCCTATTACACCGGCCACCGAGGCCGGTGGAAAGATCCGCAGTTCGCGAATACGATGGTCGCCGAACTCCCCGAGTTCCGCCTCGCATTGTTCCAAAGCTCCGTTCCACCGAAGCCACGGGCCTACCTGTCGCAGGCGCCGGAACGCGCCGCCGCGCCCGTCGCCCCAGCCGCCCTGCTCGCCCGTCCAGACTTTCTCAACGGCGAGCTGGATGTCATCGAGACAACGGAACCCCTGCCGGGCCCCGCATTCCGCGGGCACGCGGTCATCGAGCGCTATGCGCCGGAGGACGTGCGCGTGCGAGTCGAAACTCCCCAGCCAGCCGTTCTCATCCTGCTCGACGCCTTCGATCAGGGCTGGACCGCCACGCTTGAGGATGGCATCGAGGTCCCCATCCGGCGCGCCAACGCGCTGGTGCGTGCGGTCGTGGTGCCGGCCGGCGTCCATATGATAACGTTCCGCTATGAAACACCGCTCCTGTGTGCTGGCGTGGCCGCGTCCCTCTTCGGAGTGCTGCTTTCCTTGCTCTTGATCGTGCGCGCGCGGCGAAGGGCATACCGGGGCGGTCCCGTCCCATGAGTCCATCAGCGATCGCACTAGTCATGCTCTGCGGTATCGCGTTCGCGTTTTACTATGGGCTTTGGCTGCCGGATCTGGTGCTTATCAAACGCGACGCTTTTACGTTTTTTCTCCCGCTCAAGCAGTACGCCATCGAACGGTTCGCCGCCGGGGAACTGCCACAGTGGTTCCCCTATGATGGAATGGGCCGCCCGTTCATCGGCGTGGCCCACACGGGCGTCTTCCATCCCTTCACGGCGCTCTACTTCCTGTTTTCTGTCCCAGACGCCTATCGCGTGTCCACGCTCCTGTCCTGTCTGCTGGCAGCGCTCGGCGCCTTTGTCCTGGGCCGGATACTGGGAGCCTCTCCGGCGGGAGCCCTGCTGTCTGGCGTGGCGTTCACGCTCTCGGGTTATGTCGTTTCGCTGACCGACAATCTCTTGTACCTGTATTCCATCTGCCTGCTGCCGTTGTTTTGCGCAGCCCTGGAGAAGGCCCTGGTGCGGTCCCGGACATGGGTCGTGGCGCCGGCGGTTCTCTGGGCGACGGTCTTTCTGATCGGAGATATACAGACCGGGTACTACTATTTCTTTATCGCGCTGGCTTGGACGATCGCGCGCGCCCCGGGCTCTCGCCGCGAAGCCGGTCTGCGGCTGGCGATCATCAGTGGGATCGCGGCGCTGCTCGCCGGCATCCAGTTGGGGCCGGCGTGGGCGGTCTTCATGAGCAGTGAACGTGCGCGGCCTGAGCTGTTCCATGAACAGGCGCTGAGTTGGGCGACTCATCCCTTCCGCTTGCTGACAATCGTGGTCTCTCCGGTCGGCGAGCACGAGAGTCCGGCCGTCATGGCGCGCTCCCTCTTCGGCACCCCGGGCGGAGGCCTATGGGCGGAGAGTCTGTATCTGGGCATGCCCGTGCTCGGGCTGGCGTGCCTGGGGGCTTGGCACCGCCGCGATCTGCACGTACTCACCGCGCTGGGAGGCGTAGCGCTGCTGCTTGCCCTGGGACCGTGGGGCGGTCTCTATGAGATGTTCTATCGGGTGGTGCCGCTGTGGTCGGCGTTCCGCTACCCCGAAAAGTTCATGGGCATGGTCTCGTTCGCCGTCGCCATGCTCGCAGGAGCAGGGCTCGACGCCTTTCGCGAAGGAAAAAGCCGTTCGGTCCCCTGGTTGGCAGCAGCGGTCCTCTGCGCCGCCATAGGGATCCTCCTGCTCACCCACGTGGCTGGCACGTGGGTCACAACGACCTTTGGAACGACCGAGACCTTCGCCCGTACGGTGGCCGCCTCAGCAGCGCGCGCGTGCTTCTTCAGCGCCGCCGCCGCATTGGGGGTCAGCCTCGTCGCCGTCGGGATCAAAAAAGGAGTGTTTCGGTCGGCGTTCCTGCTCGCCTCCCTGATCGGAATCATCGCGCTCGACCTTTCGCGCGCCAATCTCGAGGTATACCATACCGCACCCGTCGAGGCTGCGACCCTTGCCCCTCCACTGGCCGAAGCGCTCAAGACGCGTGAGGGCTCGGTGGGGCCCGGCCGCTTCAGACTGGTCAGCATCACGGAAGACACTCTCGTCTGGCCAACAGACCTCATGCGCCCGTTGGGGTTTTATGGCGCGGGGTCGGTGGCGCATCGGCAAGCGCTTGGCTTGGAACACAACGCCCAGTTTCATCTCGAAACGGTCTTGCCTTACCTATCAGGATACAGCGCCACATTCGCAGAAACCTTGAATCCGAGGACCGGAATCGAGGCCGCGGCCCGTCTCAACGTCAAGTATTATATCGGTCGACGCTACCATTTGAAGGAGCCCAAGCTGAGGAAAGGCTTCGTGGCGGAACTCCCTCTCTACGACCTCGCGCTGTTCGAGAACCCGTTTCCCGCCAAACCGCGCGCGTACCTCGCGCCCTTCCCTGAACGCGCCGCCGCGCCGGTCGATCCCATGGTTCTTTTCACCCGACCCGATTTCCTGCACGGAGACATTGATGTCATCGAAACGCCCGACGCGACCTTGCCCGGCCCTCTCACAGGAGGTGCCGCCGCGATCGAACGCTACGCTTCCGAAGAGGTACGGGTGTTGGTTGAGACGCCGCAGCCTGCCGTCCTGATTCTGCTCGATACCTTTGATAAGGGATGGACAGCCACGCTCGACGGCCGAGTCGAACTCCCCACCATGCGCGCCAACGCCCTCGTGCGGGCGGTGGTCGTACCGGCCGGCGCTCACGTCGTCACGTTTTTTTACCGGACCCCACTGCTGCGTGCCGGAGCATTGGCCTCCCTTGCGGGCACGCTGATCTGCGCGGGGCTGATCGTGCACGCGAGACGGAGAACACGCCCGGTTGACACCTGTTGACGCCCCGCGTATAGGGAAAAGCCATGTACCGTTCCCGCTTGGATGATCTGGCCCGGCGTTCGCTCCTCCGGCGACTGCGCACGATCGACTCCCCACCGGGAGCCGAAGTCGAACTGGAAGGACGCCGGATCTTGCTCTTCTCCTCCAATAATTACCTGGACCTTGCCGCCCATCCGCAGGTGACTGAAGCCGCCATTAAAGCGATCAGCCGCTACGGCGTCGGCGCGGGCGCCTCGCGGTTGGTGTCCGGAAGCCTGCGCCCGCATCGCGAACTCGAAGAACGTCTCGCGGCATTCAAGCGCGTCGAGGCCACGCTCGTTTTCACCACCGGATACCAGGCCAACCTGGGCCTGCTCCCGACGCTGGCGGAAGACCGGAAGGTCATCTATGCCGACCGCCTCTGCCACGCGAGTCTGATTGACGCCTGCCGACTCAGCGACGCCTCGCTGCGGGTGTTTCGCCATCGGGACCACACCCACCTCGCGCGGCTCCTCCACCGAGGAGGTTCTTCACGGTCCGCGCTTGTCGTCACGGACGGCGTCTTCAGCATGGATGGGGATCTGGCGCCTCTCCCTGAACTGCACAAGGCGGCACACCAGGCAGACGCGATCCTGGTCGTGGATGACGCGCACGGGACGGGCGTGATGGGACCGGAAGGGCGCGGCACGCTGGAACACTTCGGCATGGAAGAGACACCGCTCGTGCAAATGGGCACCCTCAGCAAAGCGTTGGGCGGGCTGGGCGGCTTCGTCGCGGGCACCCGTGACTTGATCGAGTACCTCGTGAATCGCGCGCGCCCCTTCATCTACACGACGGCGCTCCCGCCGGCGATGGCCGCGGCCGCGATCGCCGCCCTGGACGTGATGGAAGCCGAGCCGGAACGGCGGGCGCGGCTCTGGAGCCTGCGCGACCGCCTGCATGACGGTATCCGACGGATGGGATTCGACACGCTCGACAGCCGATCGCCGATCATTCCCCTCCTGGTCGGTGACGCGGCTGCGGCGCTCGCCTTGTCCGAGGCGCTCTTGGCGCGCGGCCTGTACGCGCCGGCCATCCGTCCCCCCACGGTACCGGCCGGCACCAGCCGCCTCCGTATGAGCGTGACGGCCGGCCACCGGCCGGAACAGATCGATTATGCCCTGGAAGTGCTGAGTACGGTCGTCGCGTCAGACAAGCGGCTGCAGGAGCAAGTTACAGGCGCCCGCGAGGCTGGGTCGAGGACAGGGGGACGAAAGACGCGCCCACCGTCCCTTTGAGGGCATAGCCTTCCAGTTCTTCGCTGACGTAGGTCACCTCGCCCCGGGTTTCCAGCACGGGGGGCGCCTCGATCTCTTCCACATACTTGACCAGGCCCACCCCCCGGGCAAACCAGCTCGTGATCCTGTCCCGGCTCGTGATCACACGCCGGCTCTTCGTCAAGGTGATGACGATGGTCATCGACGCATCGATCTGGACGGCGTCGGAGAACGTCCCGGCAGGGACCGTCACGGGCGCATGCGCCGAGACCCGGACATCCGCCGTCACATCCGCCCGTTCGTGGCGGCCATCCCCGTCCAGATCCACCTGCATGTCGACGCTTTTCTTCTCGAGCTGCCGGAAGGTTCCTTCCATCACCAGCGGGAACACCAGCACCCGGTATGGGATCAATTGCTGCTCGAACGGCGTGGTGGGCTGGCTGCCGTAATAGGTGATGCCCGCTTTGTCTCGCCGGAAGAAACCGTCGGTCGGGCCCTTGTTGCCTTGATTGGTTTCCCGGAAGATTTTGACGGTCTCGCCCTTGATGTTGGTCGTGCCAATGGCGGAAACCTCATTGGCGAACGTCATCTCGGAGACACGCTCGACTGTATCCGTATGGGTGCGGCCTTTATAACGCCACACACTCCCGATCCCATCCGGGAAATACTCCTCCGTGTTCTGGATTTCCTTGGCGACGGGATTCGTCCCGGCTGCATCGAGTCCGGACCCCGGCAGAAAGCAGGCCGCAAAAATGACCGACGCCGTGATGATGAGCTTCCTGTCCACGCGACACTCTAACCTATGAATGGAATCGACGGTCCACCATGCCAGATGAGCCGTAAATTAGCACAACCCTCTCGTGCCATCAAGTCATGCTATAATCCGCTCCCTGTTTGTGAGAAAGCGGACACCCATGGGGCGCAGATCGTCGTCCGAGAGCCGCGTGGTACTGGTCACCGGGGCCTCCCGAGGACTCGGTCGCGCCGTCGCCGTGGGCTTCGGGCAAGCCGGCGACCGAGTCGTCGTCAACTACCGCACGAACGCTGCAGCAGCCGATCAGACCGTCCGCGCCGTTGTAGAAGCCGGTGGCACCGCGGTCGCGCACCAGGCGGACGTCCGGGACGCCAAAAACGTGGCCGCCATGGTCGCCGCTGCGGTGGACCGCTGGGAACGGCTGGACGTCCTGGTCTGCAACGCGGCGGCAACCGAGGACCGTCTCGTGGTCCGCGTTTCGGACGAGGCGTGGGACAAGATCGTCGCCACGACCTTGACTGGGGCGTTTCACTGCCTGCAGCACGCGGGTCCCGTGATGCAGGCCCAGCGTGCCGGGGCCGTCATTCTCATCGGATCACTGTCAGGTCTCCAGGGGCGGGCCGGCCAGGCGCCCTACGCAGCAGCCAAGGCGGGCTTGCTGGGTCTGATGCGGACTGCGGCGCGTGAGTGGGGAGCCGGCGGTGTGCGCATCAATGCGATCCTGCCGGGCTGGCATGCCACCGCCCTCACGGGGTATCACGACGATTCGACTTCCCCTCCGTTCGCCCCAGTGCTCGGCCGCGGCACCACCTCGGAAGCCGTCGCGAATTTTGTCGTCGCGCTCGCGGCCATGCCGGACGTCTCCGGCCAGGTTTTTACCCTCGACAGCCGGATCACCCCCTTGTGATTCGCCCCGTTCAGAAGCCCTGCGGAATTTTCATCGCCGGCACCGATACCGGCGTCGGCAAAACCATCGTCACGGCCACCCTCGCGACGGCGTTCAAGACGCATGGAATCAACGCCGGGGTCATGAAGCCCATCACGACAGGGGAAACGGAAAGCCGCGCCGGATGGTCCGACCCTGATTGGCTCGTGTCCGTCACGGGCATGACCGATCCTCCCGCTCTCGTCGCCCCCTATCGTTTCCCGACTCCCGCCGCCCCTCTGGTGGCGGCGGCGCGTGCAGGCCACCTCATCGACCCGACACGCATCCTCGATGCGTTCCAGTCTCTCGCAACACGGCACGATTGCGTCGTCGTAGAAGGCATCGGCGGAGTCCTGGTCCCCCTGACCACGGATTTGCTGGTTGTTGATCTTGTGAAGCGGCTGGACCTACCCGTCCTCGTCGTCGCCCGCGCCAGCCTGGGCAGCATCAATCACACCCTCCTGACGCTGGAATGTCTGCGGAGCCGCGGGGTGCCGATCCTCGGTCTGCTCTTCAACAACCCGGCGCGGCCGCAGTCGGTCCCGGATGAGAGCGAGACCGTCCAGACCATTCTGCGAGTATCAGGACTCCGCTCCTTCGGGGAATTGCCGTATCGCGAGGGACTGCCCGCAGCCTGGGATAAGCATCAGGACACACTCATCGCCCGATTGGACGTCCAAAGATTGCTGGAAGAACTGGGGTTGAGAAAGCTGGCCTAGCGAATCACGCAGTCTGTTCTCCTTCCGGGCCCATCAATTCCTTGATTTTGGCGCCGATGTCCTTGGCGGCCATGAAGGATTCGCCCACCAGGATGGCCCGCACGCCGGCTTCGGCGACGCGCTTCACGTCGCCCCGCGTCGCGATTCCGCTCTCGCTCACGATCAGCTTGTCCCCGGGAATGCGCTCGGCCAGCCGGACGGTCACATCGAGCGATGTCGCGAACGTCGCCAGATCACGGTTGTTGATTCCGATGATCCGGGCCTCCGGGAGCCGCTCCAGCACAAGATCCAGTTCGCGTTCATGGTGCACTTCGATCAGCACGTCGAGGCTGAATTCCTGTCTGGCCAAGTGGTAATAGTCGATCAACTGCGGACGGTCGAGCGCTGCCACGATCAGCAGCACGGCGTCGGCAAGGTACGCCCTCGCTTCGTAGAACTGGAGCTCGTCCACCATGAACTCCTTGTTCAGAGCGGGGAGCAGGACCTCCTGCCGGATTACGCGGAGGTCATCGAGGCTTCCTTGGAAAAACTCCTTGTCCGTCAGGATGGAGAGCGCGGAAGCACCATGGTCGCGATAGGTTCTGGCGATCGCGAGCGGATCGAAGTCCTTCCGAATGATCCCCTTGCTCGGCGACGCTTTCTTGACCTCGGCGATGAGCCGAGGGACCCCCGCCGATGTCCCAGCCAGCGCCCGGCAGAACCCGATCGGCGCAGGCAGGTCACGGATCTTCGTCTTGAGGTCGGCGAGATAAGCCGCCTTCTTCTTCTCTTTGACTTCCCGCTTCTTGTGCTCGAGGATATTGTCGAGAATCATGGACGTCGGCGTTACCGATTCGTCCACTTGATGAGTTTCTCCAGCTTGTCCATCGCGGCCCCCGATCGGATGATCGTCTGCGCCAGCGCCACGCCGTCCTGCAGCGTCGCGGCCTTCCCACAGGCAACCAGCGCCGGCGCCGCATTCAGCTGGACGAGCTGCTGGCGGGGCCCTTCTCTGCCGGACAGGACATCCCGGACGACACGCGCGTTCTCCTCGGCATCCCCGCCGGCCAGGTCCTTGGGCCGCGCCCGCTGGAACCCGAAATCACGGGGCTCCACGACATAGCTGGTGAGGCGGCCTGCCTTGCCTTCGCAGACGCGGGTCCGGTCCGTGAGCGTGATTTCATCCAGCCCATCCAAGCCGTGCACCACGTAACAATGTCGGACCCCGAGTCTCATCAAGACACCTGCCATCAGGTCGCACAGGCTCTCTTCGTACACTCCGACGATCTGAACGGTCGCGCCGGCCGGATTCGTCAGCGGCCCCAGGAGATTGAAGATCGTGCGCACGCCGATCTCCTGCCGTGGGCCGACGGCATGCTTCATGGCGCCATGGAACACCGGTGCAAAGAGGAATCCGATCCCGATCTCGTCCACGCACTCTTCCACCTGCTCGGGCGGCAGGTCGATGCGCACCCCAAGGCTTTTCAACACATCCGCGCTGCCGGCGCGCGATGACACGGCTCGATTGCCGTGCTTGGCCACGGTGATTCCCGCTCCGGCCACCACAAAGGCGACCGTCGTGGACACATTGAAGGTCGCCCCCCCGTCTCCGCCTGTGCCGCACGTGTCTACGACCAACGGATCGGTGAGTCGGATGCGCACGGCTTTCGCCCGCATGGCCCGGGCGGACCCCGTAATCTCGTCCGCGGTTTCGCCCTTCATGCGAAGCGCCGTGAGATAGGCGGCGATCTGCGCCGGCGTCGCCTGCCCCTCCATGATTTCCAGCATCACCGCTTCGGCCTCGGCCTCCGTCAGATGCTGCCGCTCGATGAGCTTGGCGATGGCGTCTTTGATCATGGTCGGAACCGTCCGGTCCTGTTACCGGCCCAGAAAATTGCGGAGCAGGTCCTTGCCCGGACGCGTCAAGATGGACTCGGGATGGAATTGCACGCCTTCGACCGGAAGGGTCCGGTGACGGAGCCCCATGATTTCCCCCTCGGCGGTCTCGGCCGAGATCTCCAGGTAGGACGGCAACGTCTCCCGCCGCACGATCAGCGAATGGTAGCGCGTGGCCTCGAAGGGATTCGGCAGGTTGCGGAAGATCGTTTTCCCGTCATGCTTGATCCATGACGTCTTCCCATGCATCAGCCGCCCGGCACGGACCACTTCGCCGCCGAAGGCCTCGCCGATGCTCTGATGCCCCAGACACACGCCCAGAATCGGAATCCGCCCCGCCAGCCGTTTGATGGTCTCGACCGACACTCCGGCTTCTTTCGGCGTACAGGGCCCCGGCGAAATCACGATTCGCGCCGGCTTCATCGCCGCGATCTCATCCACGGTGACCGCATCATTACGGACGACCCGCACGTCCTCGCCGAGCTCGCCGAGGTACTGCACGAGGTTGTAGGTGAAGGAGTCGTAGTTGTCGATGACCAGCAGCATCGTCTCAGTCCAGTCCGCGCTCGGCCATCTCCACGGCCCGCATCATAGCCTTGGACTTGTTGCAGGTCTCGACATACTCGGCTTCGGGGTCTGAATCCGCCACGATCCCGGCGCCGGCCTGGATGAAGGCTTGACGGCCCTTCACCACGACCGTCCGAATGTTGATGCAGGTATCCATGTTGCCCGAAAACCCGAAGTACCCGACCGCGCCCGCATAGGGTCCCCGTCTCGACGGTTCCAGCTCTTCGATGATCTCCATGGCGCGGATCTTGGGCGCGCCGGAGACCGTCCCGGCCGGAAAGCACGCCCGCAGGACATCGTAGGAGTCCTTACCCGCCTGCAGTCGGCCCTCGACCTGAGAGACCAGATGCATGACGTGCGAATACTGCTCCACGACCATGAAATCCTTGACGCGGACGGTGCCGGGGCGCGCCACCCTCCCGACATCGTTCCGGCCCAGATCCACCAGCATCACATGTTCGGCTCGCTCTTTTTCGTTGGCCAGGAGTTCCTCCCGCAGAGCGCGGTCCTCTTCCTCTGTGGTCCCGCGGCGGCGGGTGCCGGCGATCGGACGAAGCTGCACGAGGTCATCTTCGCAGCGGACCAGCACCTCCGGTGACGCGCCCACCAGTTCTACCTCGGGAAACCGCAGATAGTACATGTACGGCGAGGGATTGATGACCCGCAGAGCCCGATAAATATCGAACGGGCGGGCCCGAATGGAGGCCTGCCACCGCTGCGAGAGCACGCCCTGGAAAATATCGCCGGCCTTGATGTAGTCCTTCGTCTGCACCACCATTTTTTCGAAATCGGCTTTGCTCATGTTGGACGTGAAGGCAAGCGGACGGCGGCTTGCCGGGCGCCTGGGGACCGGCCGACGGCCCGTGCGGAGTCGCGTGATCATGCCATCGATCCGGCGGACGGCGTCGCCGTAAGCCGCCTTGTGATTGCGCTCACCGACACGGGCATTCGCCACGATCCTGATCGTCTGGGCCACGTTGTCGAAGACGAGGAGCGTATCCGTGAGCAGGAAGCAGGCCTGGGGCAACCCCAGGACGTCCTTTCGCAGTGCGGGGAGCCGCTCGAACTGGCGGACCACGTCGTAGCTCAGGTATCCCACCGCGCCCCCGCAGAACCGGGGCAGCCCGGGAACTTGGACCGGACGGTACTCCGCCATGATCTCGCGGAGACAGGCCAGCACATCCGTCTTCACCGGCACCCGCCGGCGGCGCCGTCCGTTCGACACGATCACTTCTCGGTCATCGCCGTGAATCAGGGTGGGCGAGCCGCTTCCTAAAAACGAGTACCGCGCCCACTTTTCCCCGCCCTCCACGCTTTCCAGCAGGTAGGCGCATGGCCCCCGGTCGATCTTGGCCAGAGCCGAAACCGGAGTCTCGAAGTCGGCCAGGACTTCCCGGGAAACGGGAATCAGGTTTCCCTGCTTGGCCAGCGTACAAAACTCTTTGAAATCAGGAGTGTATCCGCCTGTGTTCATGCGGGAACCGTATCACAGGCTTCGGCGGCGAGTCAATGCGAGTGGACTAATTGATTTCCCCTACTTACGGTCAACGTTCGTAATAATCTTTCTCCGGAGCCTCGTCGAAATCGTCGGCGTCATGCCCGTGTCTGGTTCCCTCACCCTCAATACGCTCTTCAAGGTCAGCCAGGCGGTTCCACACCGAATCCACTTTTTCATCCAGACGGGCCAGTCGGTCCGCGACGATCTTATCCTGATCGCGACGTGAGCCGCCGCTATCCCCCCCCCCGGCCGGACGCCGGCTCAGCTCCAACTTGACCACCTCCAACTCGCGGGCCAGCCGTTTGACTTCCGCGGCAAGGTCGCCGCCGCTCTGCGCGGCCTTACCGAACTGGGCGGGCCCTTTCTCCTTGCCGGTGTCTTTCCGGGCTTGCGGAGCTTTGCTCTCCTTGAAGGCCTGCGCTTTCGTCGGAGTCTTCTTTCCCTTGGCAGGCATTGTCGCTCTTCTTCCTTTCCTCACCTGACTGGGTCAACGTAAAGCTTACGGCGTCAGCCATCCTTTGTCAGCAAAACTGACATACTGCCGGTCCCCGATAATAACGTGGTCTAGTACCCGAATGCCAATGATCTCGCCCGCCGACACAAGGCGGCGGGTCAACGCGCGATCCTCAGGGCTGGCCTCCGGATCTCCGCTCGGATGGTTGTGCACAAAGATGACGGCCGCGGCCGATTCCTTGACGGCGGGCACGAATGCCTCCCTCGGATGCACGATACTGAGCGTCAAGCTCCCTTCCGACACGGTCACATCGCGAATGATGGCATTCTTCCCGTCCAGCAGGACCGCCTTGAAGACTTCCCGCCGCAGGTCACGCATAAGCGGACGGTAATGCCGAAACACGTCCTCGCCCGACGCCACCCGCTGTCCCGTCGTCAGCGGAGCCGCCGTAGCTCTCTTCCCGACCTCCAGCGCCGCCTTGATGAGGGCGGCCTTCGCCGGCCCTACGCCGGGCACCACGCAGAATTCGCGGACTCCATGCCGGCTTAAACCGGACAGGCCATCGTATCGTTCGAGCAGGGCGATGCCGACGTCCAGCGCCGTCGCGCCTTCAAACCCGGTTCCCAGCAGGATGGCAAGAAGCTGACCATCCGTCAAGGTCTCCGGCCCATAGCGAACGAGACGCTCGCGCGGACGCTCGTCCGGCGGCCACATGTCGATCCCCATTGCTTTCCCCATGTCCGTGCTTTCCTCCATCTATGTAGCGGCTTACATACCAGATGGACTTTTTGACACAGGGAACGTACCCGAGGGTAAATCATCGGGGTTGAAATTCTCATAACTCGCTGAAATTGCAAGAAGAGAATTTTCCGGCACCTACCTTGCCTTCACCGCGTCCAACGTTTGCACGTTCACCGACGGGGAGGGTTCATCCATGCAGTGCGAGAAATGCAAAGGTCTCATGGTCAGGGAGCGCTTCTCCGACTATTTCCTGATCGTCTACGCCTGGAAGTGCATCAACTGCGGGGCAATCGTCGATTCCATCATCACCCATAATCAGAAGAAGCACCCCGCGGTCAACAGCGCCGAGTCCCTTTCCCGGTAGCTCCGTTTCGGCAACCCGCCTCCGTTCAAGCGATGGCAGCAGAGGCGCCCTCGTTTCCCAATATCGCGAACTTCGCTTTTTTGTCAAGCCGATTTTCGATTGCCACCGGCGGCGACGCGCATGTTAGACTTGTACTCATGCGGGTGATCGGCGGCACATCGCGAGGACGCAGACTGGCCGGCCCACGGGGCTTGGCCGTCCGGCCCACGGCGGACCATGTCAAGGAAGCTCTTTTCAACATCCTCGCAGGCCGGATGGCCGGCGCCCGTTTCCTCGATCTTTTCGCGGGAACCGGCAACATCGGGATCGAGGCTTTGAGCCGCGGCGCCCGGCAGGTGACCTTCGTGGAATCCAGCCCGGCCGCGGGCCGGCTGCTTCGGGCCAACCTTCAGCGGTGCGGATTCGAGCGTCTCGCAGACGTCCGGCTCATGTCGGTGTCGCGCTTCCTCAAGCAACGACACGAGCCGGCCTACGACATCATTTTCCTCGACCCGCCGTATCAGACGCAGGAAAGGGAAAAGGTATTGCCATCATTGGGGCGCGATGCTATCATCCGCACGAACGGCGTGGTGATCGTCGAGCACTTCCATAAATCCCCCCTGGACGATCGGATCGGTCATTTGGCCCTTGTGAAAACGTATCGGTACGGGGACACCTGCCTGTCGGTCTACCGGTCCGTTCGGGAGGAGCCTCCGGCATGAAAATCGGCGTCTATCCGGGCACGTTTGACCCGATCACCAACGGACATGTGGACCTGGTGACCAGGAGCCTGCGCCTCTTCGACAAGGTGTACGTGGCGGTCGCCTCCAATCCCCAGAAGCATCCCGTGTTCGACCTCCAGGAGCGGGTTGAAATGGTTCGGGTTGTGACCAAGGACCTGCCGCATGTCGAAGTCGAAGCGTTCCACGGTTTGCTGGTCCACTTCGTCCACGAGCACGGGGCCCATGCGATCATCCGGGGATTGCGCGCGGTTTCGGATTTCGAATTCGAGCTCCAGGTGGCGCTCATGAACCGAAATCTGGATCAGAGCGCGGAGACCGTGTTCCTCATGCCGAGCCAGGAATACATCTACCTGACCTCGACGATCATCAAGGAGGTCGCCCGCCACGGCGGCGACCTGACCGGCTTGGTCCACCCGGAAATCGCCCGCCGGCTGTCCGCACGCCTGGGGAGCCCTCCCCGATGAAACCCGCGCAGCGGGTCGGCCGCATCTCGCCGTCACCGACGCTTCGCATTGCCGCCGAGGCAAAAGCAATGACGGCGCGCGGTGTGGACGTAATCGATTTCGCGTCCGGCGAGCCGGACCTCGACACTCCGCTCCCGGCGAAGGACGCGGGAATCGCTGCCATCCGCAACGGGTTCACGAAATACACCGCCGCGGGCGGCATCGACGAGCTCAAGCAAGCCGTCATCGACAAGCTCCGGCGCGATCAGGGCCTCAGCTACGACAAATCACAGGTCTTGATTTCCAGCGGGGCCAAGCATTCCCTCTACAATCTCGCCCAGGCGTTCATCGAGGCCGGTGATGAGGTGATCATTCCCGCGCCTTACTGGGTATCCTACCCGGATCAGGTCCTCCTCAATGACGGCATGCCGGTGTTCGCGCAGACGGAGGAAGGGACGGGGTTTCAGCTGACGGGAACGTTGCTGGAGCATCACGTGACGCCGCGGACGAAGGCCGTCATCGTGAACAGTCCGGGGAACCCCACGGGGGCGGCCTATGATCGCCGGACACTCGAGGGCATCGCCGAAGTCGCGCTCCGCCACGGGCTTCTCATCATCTCGGACGAGATCTATGAGAAACTGCTCTACGACGGGCTCACGCACGTCAGCATCGCGTCGCTGGGACCGGAGGTCCAGGCCCGGACGGTCGTGGTGAACGGCGTCTCCAAGGCGTACTCGATGACGGGATGGCGGATCGGCTATGCCGCGGGACCGAAAGATCTGATCGCCGCCATGACGACGGTGCAGAGCCAGAGCACATCCAACCCCACGTCCATCTCGCAGAAGGCGGCGGTGGCGGCGCTGAACGAAGGCGACGCCTTCGCCAAGGAGATGGTGGCGGAATTCGACCAACGCCGGCGGTACATGGTGGAGCGCCTGAATAAAATTCCGGGCGTCCAATGCGCGATGCCGAAGGGGGCGTTCTATGCCTTTCCGCACGTCAGGCGGCTTTTCAGCCGCCGATCCCCCGACGGCCCCATCGCCTCGGCGACCGCGCTGGCCGGTTATCTCCTCAAGGAGGCTCGGACCGCGCTGGTCCCTGGTGAAGCCTTCGGCGCGCCCGAGTATCTGCGCTTTTCCTACGCCACCGGCATGCGGAACATCGTTGCCGGACTGGATCGGATCGACGACGCCATACGCCGGCTGAGCTGAATTCCTGATAGCGCTGGCTTGCGCGCGACGGGACCGTGGTTACAAAGGAAGGACGATGCCGATCTACGAATACGGATGCGCAGCGGGCCACCGCTTCGAGGTGACCCAAAAGGTCAGCGATGCGCCCTTGACCACCTGCCAGGTCTGCGATCTGCCGGTCTCCAAACTGATTTCGGCTTCAGCCATTTCGTTCAAGGGATCCGGCTGGTACGTGACGGACTATTCGAACAAGATGAAACCCCCGGCCGAAAGCGAGAAAGCCGGCAAGTCTTCCGAATCAAAAAAGGACGGCGAGAAGAAACCGGCCGCCGCCGCCCCGCCCCCTGCCGCATCCACAGCGAGCTCCACGGAAACCGGAACGACTCCGGCCCCTGCGAGCAAGCCGAACACCTAAACGGCTTCGGGAACCCGTCCGACTTCTATTTCTTACTTTTGCCCGGCTTGCCTTTCTTTACCTTCGCCTCGGCCGCACTCAGCGCCGTTTTCAGCTGATCGACTTGCGCCTGCAGATCGGCCTGCACCTTCGCAACCTGGGCCGCTTGCGCCTTGCAGTCGTCGACCGCCTTGGACAGTTCGGCCACTTTGGACTGAAGCGCCGTTTTTTCCTTCCCCAGGTTCTGAATTTGCGCCTCCTGTTGGCCGATCCGCTGCTGCAGAGCCGGGGGCCACCAATCACACCCGCTCAACACCGCCAGACATCCGACCACCGCCAGCATACCCACCACGCGTCGCGCCTTGTCGCTCATTCATCCCTCCTCCACATTGATGGTCGCCCAACCTCCCTATATCCGAGACCCCTCCTCTGCGGGCATCTCCGGGGGAACATCCCGGCCGCCGGCCGCCCCCTTCCCGATCTGAAACTTCTCCAGCCGGTACTGCATCGTCTTGTAGGTCAATCCCAGCATCTTCGCTGCTTTGGCGATCACGCCGTTGCTCCGCGCCATCGCCGTCTCCAAGAGCTTTCGTTCGAACTCCTCCAACGAGAAGCCTTCGGCCGGCAGGTCGAACTCCATCCGGTCGATCAAGGTCACCCTCGATCGTGCTTCCGGCGGCAGGTCTTCGACGTCGATGCGGTCGGACTCGCACAGCAGGACCGCGCGTTCGATGACCGACTCGAGCTCACGCACATTGCCGGGCCAATGGTAGTCGAGCAGCGCCCGCAGCGCGCCGGGGCTCACCCCTTTCACCGCTTTGCCGGAGGCGCCAGCGTACTTTTGCAGGAAATGCTCGACCAGTTCCGGAATATCCGTGGTCCGATCCCGCAGCGACGGCAGGTGAATCGAGACGACATTGAGGCGGTAGAACAGATCCTCGCGAAACGTGCCCTGCTTGATGGCCGCGGCCAGCTTGCGGTTGGTGGCGGCCACCACGCGGACGTCCACCTTGATGTCCTCTCGGCCGCCGATCCGGCGGATTTCCTTCTCCTGCAGGACCCGGAGCAGCTTGGCCTGGAGGGGGAGACTGAGATCGCCGATCTCATCCAGGAACAACGTCCCTTCGTCCACCGCCTCGAACAGCCCGATCTGCTTCGCCTGGGCTCCGGTAAAGGCGCCTTTCTCGTGGCCGAACAGCTCGCTCTCGATCAGAGTTTCCGGAACGGCGGCACAATTCAGCGCCCGGAACGGGCGTTCCGCCCGCGGGCTGTGGGCGTGGAGCGCGCGGGCAACGAGCTCCTTGCCGGTCCCGCTCTCGCCCGTGATGAGCACGGTGGCCTGGCTGGCCGCCACCTTTTTGATCACGCGGAAGACCTCCTGCATCAGCGGGTGGTGGCCGAGGATGTTGTCGACTTTGAATTTTTCGTAGAGCTGCTGCTTGAGCTGCCGATTCTCCGTGACAAGGCGGATCTTCTCGAAGGCCTTCGCGATCGTGATCAGCAGCTCTTCCCGGTCCACGGGCTTCGTCAGGAAGTCGGCCGCGCCCTTCTTCATCGCCTGGACCGCGGAACCGATCGTCCCATAGGCCGTAATAAGAATGACGAGCGCCTCGGGATCAAGCTTGACCAATTCCTCCAGGAGCGAGAGGCCGTCCCGCTCCGGCATCGCGAGATCGGTCAGGACGACATCTGCGTGGTGACTCCGGTAGAAGGAAAGCGCCTGCGTGACGTTGGACGCGGCCTCGACCGTGTACCCTTCTCCTTCCAGGATCATCGTCATGATGTCCCGCTGCGACTTCTCGTCGTCCACGACCAGCACGTGTCCGGCGGTCATACGGCCACCTCGACGCGTTCGACCGGCAAGCTGATGACGACATCGGTGCCCTCGTTCGGCCGGCTGCGGACGGTGATCCGGCCCCGATGCTCCTCCACGATTTTCTTGGTGATCGCCAGCCCGAGACCGATCCCCAGCTTCTTGGTGGTGAAGTACGGATTGAAAATGCGGTCGAGGTCGTCCGCGCTGATGCCCGGCCCGGTGTCCGAAATGGTGACGTCGACGGTCCCGGAACCGGAGGCGGCGGTGATGCGCAGCCGTCCGCCGGCGGGCATCGCCTGGATGGCATTGAGCACGACGTTCATCAGACAGGTCTTGATCTGCACCGGATCGGCCTGCAGGCGCGGCACGGGAGCCCTGCCGCCCACCTCGATCGCAATACCCTGCTCGACCGCTTTCTGATGAGCGAGCCCGACCACGTCCTGGATGAGCGTGCCCAGATCAACCGCACTCTTGTTCAACGTCAGGGGCTTCCCGACCGTGAGGAAGTTCTCGATCATGGTGTTCAGCCGGTGGATCTCGGCCTTGATATTGGCCATCAACGCCAGCGCCTCGGCGGTTCCATCGGGCCGCCCGCTTCCCAGCCGGTTCCGGATGTGGTCGATGCTGAGGTTCATGAAGTTCAGCGGGTTTCTGATCTCATGCGCAATGCCGGACGCCAGTTTCCCGACGGCGGACAGCCGTTCGGCCTCCCGCAGCCGCTCCTCCAGCTCGCGGTGCTGACGAAGCTTCTCGACCATTTCGTTGAAACTGCGGGTCAGCTCGGAGATTTCGTCCTCGCCTTCCACTTCGATGGTCTTGGTCAAATCTCCGGCCGCGATGTGCTTGGCCGATCGCACCACATCGTGGAGCGGCTGCGTGTACTTCCGGGCCAGGTAGAGGGAGACGAGGATGCCGAACGAAAAGATCAGCACCGTCACGGCCACCCGCTTGTACAACGACGCCTTGGTCGTCTGCGCCACGTCGTCCAGAGTGAACGTGACGTGGATGTATCCCAGAACCTCGTTTCCGTCCACCAGCGGCGCCGTCACGTTGTATTCCCGCTTCCCCTCCTGCGTCGGCGTGCTCGCGATTTTCCGCTCCGCCCGCTCCGGCTGGGGCAACGTGCTGACGATGACCTCCTTCTTCTCCACATCGAGAAGCTTGATCTCCTTCACGCCTTTCTTCCCCAGACGGGCCATCAGCTTCTGCAACGCGGCCGGGTCCGGCTCGCCGGATAATTGCTCGACGCTGACGGCCGTGGCGTTGGAAAGCTCGTTGATGCTCTCCTCCATCTCCTGCACGAGGGCCTGCTGCGACAGATAGGAAAAAATGATCGAGGCCGTAAGCGACAGCACCAGAAGAGCGAGCATCATGATGACCAGCTTGGTGGTCAGCCGGAGGCGATGAAACAGATGGTTATTCAGCGAGCGAAACGTTCCGAGCATAGTCACGCCGCCAGGGAGTTGATGATCGCCAGCAGGGACGCCGTCGAGACGCGCCCTTCCCGGATCAGCCTCGGCGGCGACACCGTCGTGTCCACCACCGTGCTCGGCAGCCCGCCGGGAGTCGCGCCGCCGTTCAGGATCGCATCCACACCGTCTCCGAGGGCCCGCACGACTTCCTCCACCGTCGTCGCCGGCGGCTGGCCGGAACGATTCGCGCTGGTTCCGGTCAACGACCCGCCGACCGTCTCGAGCAATCGCTGTACGTCCGGATGGGCCGGGAGCCGGACCCCGATCGTCCCCGTGCCTGCGGTCAGCGCCGACGGCACCGCCGCTGCCGCGCGAAAGACGAGCGTCAACGGACCGGGCCAACAGGCCTTCATCAGACGTTCGGCCATGGGGGTGATTTCCGAGACCAGCGTTTCCAGGTCGGCGCGGGAGCGGATGAGCACCAGAATCGGGGCGGTCCGGAGCGACCGGCCCTTCAGATCGACAATGCGCTGGACCGCAGGAGCGTCGAACGGACAGGCCCCCAGGCCGTAAAAGGTTTCCGTCGGAAAGGCGATGATCCCCCCTCCGCGGACGATGTCGGCAACCTCACGGAGCGACGGTTCTGAAAAGTCACAGCGCGTCGTCATAAGCGTACGGCATTATACCATGGACCACGCCGTCAGGGACGGTGCAAGGCACGCGCCGCGATATCGGCTCGGTAGTGCATGCCGTCGAAGCTGATCCGCCGCACGCCGGCGTATGCCCGATCGCGCGCGGCCTCAAGGGTGTCGCCGATGCCCGTTACTCCCAGCACGCGTCCCCCGGCCGTGACGACCCCCCCGGGGGTGACCGCCGTGCCGGCATGGAAGACGACAAGCTCGTCCGGCCGCTCCAACCCTGCCAGACCGTGAATGGGGAGGCCTTTCGTCGGCAGGCCGGGGTAGCCGGGTGCAGCCACCACCACGCACACAGCCGCGCGATCATGCCATTCCACCGTCAGGCCGTCCAGCCGATGCTCCGCCACCGCCGCCAGCACCTCGACCACATCGGTCTTCAGCAGGGGGAGCACGACCTGGGTCTCAGGATCGCCCATGCGCGCGTTGAACTCGAGCACCTTCGGCTCTCCACGCACAAGCATCAGTCCTGCGTACAGCACACCGTGAAAGGGGCTGCCCGTACGGGAGAGGCCTTCGACCACCGGCTCGAGGATCGTCCGCCGCACCCGGTCAAGAAGCTCGCGCGTACCGATCGGCGCAGGCGCGTACGCCCCCATGCCTCCCGTGTTGGGGCCCGTATCCCCGTCACCGACCCGCTTGTGATCCTGGGCCGGCGCCAGCGGAATGACGGTCTTCCCGTCTGTGAAAGCCATAACCGTCAACTCCTCGCCGTCCAGAAACTCCTCGATCACCACGCGCGCCCCGGCCTCGCCGAAGGCCTTGCCCTCCAGCATGGCGCGGACTGCCTCGCCCGCTTCGGCGCGGGTGGCGGCCACCACCACGCCCTTGCCCTGGGCCAGACCGTCTGCCTTGATCACGATGGGCACGTTGCGGCGGCCGAGGTACTCGAGCGCGGGCGTCAGCGTCGTGAACGTTTGCGCCTCCGCGGTGGGAATCCGCAGCCGGGCCATGAGGTCCTTGGAGAACGCTTTGCTCGCTTCGATCTGGGCGGCGGCCTTGTGCGGGCCGAAAATGAGGCGCTTGTCCTTGCGAAACTCATCCACGATGCCGGCGGCCAACGGCGCCTCCGGGCCGACGACCGTCAGGTCCACCCGATGCGCTTTGACGGCGTCGCGCAAGGCGGCGATATCGTCCTGCGGGATCGGCAGGCATTCGGCGACGCGGGCGATGCCCGGATTCCCGGGCGCGCAATAGAGCTGCGTGACCCGTGGACTTTGGGCGATCTTCCAGGCGAGCGCATGTTCCCGCCCGCCCCCGCCGACGACCAGAACTTTCATGGAGGGAGAGACCTAATGACGAAAATGCCGCATACCCGTCAAAACCATCGCCATATTGTGCTCGTCGACGGCCTTGACGATTTCTTCGTCGCGGATCGACCCGCCCGGCTGGATCACCGCCGTGATGCCGGCCTGCGCAGCCGCGTCGATCCCGTCGCGGAACGGAAAGAACGCATCCGACGCCATGACGCAGCCCTTCAACGGCGAGGCCGCCTTGATCGTGGCCAGTTTCACCGAATCCACCCGACTCATCTGACCCGCGCCGATCCCGACGGTCCGGGCCGGCCGGGCGAACACGATGGCGTTGGACTTGACGTGCTTGCAGACCTTCCAGGCGAAGGCGAAGGCTCGGTATTCCTCGTCGGTCGGGGCCCGCTTCGAAGCCACCTTCAGCGCCCGGACGTCCGCGATGGCGCCAAGATCCCGATCCTGTAAGATCAGCCCGCCGACGATTTTCTTGAGATCCAGCTGATCGGGCTCCGAGCGGGCTTCCGCACGGAGGTCTCCAACCGCCAGCAGGCGCAGGTCTTTCTTCCGCTTCAGTTCGGCCAGCGCATCGTCATCGAAACCGGGCGCCACCACGACTTCGACGAACGTCGACGTGATCTCCTTGGCCGTCGCGAGGTCCACGCGCGCATTGAACGCGATCACGCCGCCGAAGGCGGAGATCGGATCGGTCTCGCGCGCGCCGACGTATGCCTCGCGCGGCGAGGCTGCAACGGCCGCGCCGCAGGGATTATTGTGCTTCACGATCACCGCGGCGGTCTCCCGGTATTCCTTTACCAGTTCCAGCGCGGAATTGGCGTCCAGGAAATTGTTATAGGACATCTCCTTGCCGTGCAGCTGTTTGGCGCGCGCCACCCCCGGCTCGCCCGCGCCGAAGTCCCGGTAGAACGCGCCCTGCTGGTGCGGGTTCTCGCCATAACGCAGGGATTGCACCTTTTCGAATTGCAGGGTGAGCACGGAAGGAAAACGGGCCGGACCGGCCGCGCTCTGCCGCTCGAGGTAGCCGGCGATCATCCCGTCGTACCGCGAGGTGTGCTGAAAGACCTTGCGCGCCAACTCGCGCCGCATCACCGAAGGAACCTCGCCACCGCGCAGCGCGTCCAGCACCGGCCCGTAGTCGGCCGGATCGACAACCACCGTGACGTCCGCATGATTCTTGGCGGCCGACCGCAGCATCGACGGCCCCCCGATGTCGATGTTCTCGATCGCCTCGTCGAACGTGCAGCCCGGCTTGTTGATCGCGGCCTCGAAGGGGTACAGGTTGACCGCGACCACATCAATGGGACCGATCCCCTGACGCGCCATTTCCTCGACATGCTTCGGGTCGCCGCGGCGACCGAGAAGACCGCCATGAATCTTGGGGTGGAGGGTCTTGACCCGCCCGTTCAGGATCTCCGGCGAGCCCGTGTAGGCGGCCACGTCGGTCACCGCCACGCCGGCGTCCCGCAAGGCCTTGGCGGTACCCCCGGTGGAAAGAATTTCGTATCCCAGCCCGCTCAACCCCTTCGCAAACTCGACGATGCCGGTCTTCTCCGACACGCTGATCAGCGCTCGCTTCACACCCGGTCTCCTTGTTGGGCTGGATGGTTACTGCTTGCCCGCGTCGCGCAACGCCTCGCGGAAGACGCGGTAAAATTGGTCGTTGGCCGACACGGCCTGGCGTGTGATCGCCTTGATTTTCCCGAGCTCCCGCTCCGCCACGACGAAACTGACGCTCTTGGCGAAGGCCGCCATGTTGTCAAGCGTCTTGAACGTCTTCCCGACGAGCCCCACGCACATGTGCCGCCGGAGCGGCATCGCCATCGGCTGGAGGGTCTGGAGCACCAGATTGTTCTCCACCGATCCGCCGTACTCCTCCTGGAGGAGCACCACTTCATAGCGATTCTGTCGAATCCGCTGGATGGCGTCGGTCGGATTGGTGGGGACGTGGACGGTATAGCCCAGCGCTTCGATGGCGGACTTCACCCCCGCCTGACGCTGGGGCTGGTCGAAGCAGATGATGGCCAGCTTCTGATCCTCGACGAAGTCATCCTCCGTCGTCGCCATCGCGCCCAAGTCCTCCTCCTCGAATGTCGTGGAATCCGAGGGAGGCTGCGGCTCGGAAGACGGCGACGGAGGAGCAACGGAAGACGCCGGGGCCCCTGCAGGCGCGGCTTCAGCGGGAGCTGCCGCGCCTTCGGCCTTGGTGCTGACATGGATCTTCGTCTGGCATTTGGGACAGGTGACCTTGAAGGCGGCGTTCTTCGGCACCTTCGCGTCGGGGATCGACAGTTTCGTCGAACAGGAAGTGCAGGTGATGTCCATTGCGCTATTTCTTCTTCACGGTCTTGGAGTAACCGGAGTCGATCGCCAGCCCTTCGATATCAGTCGTCTTCTCGCCGCGGGTCTGCTTGACTTTGTCAATACCACGTTGGACGATCGCTTTCCTGGTCGCGTAGAGCTCGGCATTCTCCGCTGTGATCAACCCGTCTTCAAACGCCTTGATGATCGCCTGATCGAACGTCTGCATCCCGAAGGGGACGCTCGCCTCCTGGATCTCGTAGAAGGTCTTGCCCTCGGATTCGCCCATCAAGATCGCTTCCTTGGTCCGGATGTTATTCCCGAGAATATCATGAATGGCCAGACGGCCGCCGCCCACTTTCGGCAGCAGGCGCTGCCCGATGATCCAACGGACGGTATCCGACAGGCGCTGGCGGATCTGCTTCTCCTCTTCCTGCTCGAACATACCCACGATGCGGCTGATGGTCTGGCCGGCGTCCACCGTGTGCAGCGTGCTCAGCACCAAGTGGCCGGTCTCGGAGGCCTTCAGACCCAATTCGACCGTCTCGCGGTCGCGCATCTCGCCGACGAGGATGATCTTCGGCGCCTGCCGCAGCGCGGCCCGGAGGCCGTTGGCGAAGGTGTCGAAATCGCCGCCCAGCTCCCGCTGGTTGAATGTCGCCTTGATGTTGGAATGCACGAATTCGACCGGGTCTTCCAGCGTGACGACGTGAATGGATTTCGACTCGTTGAACTCCCGCAACAGGGCGGCCAGCGATGTGGATTTCCCGCTGCCGGTGGCACCGGTCACGAGGATGAGCCCGTTCTTCTCCTTCGGCATCTTATAGAAGGCTTCCGGCAGATTCAGATCCTTCAGCGTCGGGATCACCGTCTCCAGTTTCCGCATGATGACGGAATAGTTGCCCCGCTGGGAGAAGATATTGACGCGGAACCGGGCTTTCCCGACCAGGAAGTACGAGCTGTCGCAGGATCCCTGCTGCAGGAGCATCTGGGAGAGCCGGCGATCGCTGTTGATCAGATTCAGGGCGAAGATCTCGGTCTGGAACGGGCTGAGGTTCTCGACGTCGGGGGTGATCTTGACCTTCGTCAACTGTCCGGACGATTCCACCTGGAGCGGGCGGTCCACGGAGATGTTGAGATCCGACACGTTGTCATTGGAATCCAACATCGTCGTGAGCATGTAGTCGATTTCAGGTCTTCTCATGACAGAGCTCCTTTCGTAACCGCCGCCGACGGGTCCAGCTGTTTCTCAACCGTAATAGTCGTCAGGCGGCTTTTTCAGGAACGGTAGGAATTTGGGCTTGTCGATGCATTTGTCGAAGGCCTCTTCGGGGCTGATCCACTTCTTGTTGAGGACTTCCATGATCGCATCATCGAGGGTACACATCCCGTACCGCTTTCCCACCTGGATCGCCGAGGGGATTTGGAAGGTCTTGTTCTCACGGATGAGGTTCTGAATGGCCGACGTGCAGACCATGATCTCCAAGGCCGCGCACCGGCCCTTCTTGTCGATGCGCTTGAAGAGGTTCTGGGCAACCACCAGCTTGAGACTGGTCGAGAGGGTATTGCGGATCTGGCCCTGTTCCTCGTGCGGAAAGACCTCGATGACGCGGTCCACGGTCTTGGCGGCGTTGGTCGTGTGCAGGGTGCCGAACACCAAGTGCCCGGTCGCGGCCGCCTCGACCGCCAGGCGGATCGTTTCAAGGTCCCGCATCTCGCCGACGAGGATGATGTCGGGGTCTTCGCGAAGCGCCCCTTTCAAGGCCGCTCCGAACGACTTGGTATGCATCCCCACCTCGCGGTGGTTGACGACGCAGCCGGCGCTCTGGTGAACGAATTCGATCGGGTCTTCGACGGTGATGATGTGGTCTTTGCGGTTCTTGTTGGCATGGTCGATGATCGCGGCCAGCGTAGTGGACTTGCCGCTACCCGTCGGGCCCGTGACCAGGACCAGCCCCTTTTTGTACATGGCGGACTGGGTCAGGATGGGCGCAAGCCCCAGATCCTGCGCCGACAGCACCTTGCTGGGAATCTGCCGGAAGACCGCCGCGCAGCCGTACTTCTGGTTGAAGAAGTTCGCCCGGAAGCGCGCCACGCCGGGGATCTCGTACCCGAAGTCCACGTCGCCGGTTTCTTCGAACTGCTTGATCTTGGTCTCGGGGGCGATCTCATAGAGCATCGCCTTGAGCTCGTCGTTCTCCAAGACCTTGTACTTGACCCGCTCCAATTCCCCGTGCAGACGGAGAATCGGCTGTTGGCCGGAGACCAGATGCAAGTCCGACGCGCCTTGATCGAACATCAACTTAAAGAAGGCATCTATCTTCGCCATATGCCTCGCTCCCTCGACCCAATGATGGAGGAGCCTACAGGGCCCCCATGATGCAAAAAGTATCACAACCCCCAGGGCAGGTCAACCGTGCCGGAGAGGGCCGGATATGGGCTCTTCCAAGACCTCTGGTTTCATTGACAACCAAGGCCGACCGACATAGGCTGTAATGGCCTATGCGTGGCTTGTCCGAGTCCATCCCCTGCGAATTCTGCGCAGGCGTCATCCCTGTTCAGGCCGAGTCCAAGGTCCACATGATCAGGCTCGACGAAGGACAGGCGATCTTCTTCATCTGCCCGGCCTGCGGGCGCCTCCAACGCCCCCGCCTCATCAAGGACAATCAGTTCTTTCTGGTCAACCTCAGCGACGAGCAGATGAACACCCTCCAGTTCCTGTACAAGATGAATCCGTAGAGGAACGGCCCTTTCCTCCGATTGACTTCGATCGCGCGCGTGACTAGAATGGCTTGGCGTTCACCAGAGACGCCGAGACCATAAGGAACCCTGCGTGGCGTCCCAGTTCGTCCACCTCCACGTCCACACCCAATACAGTCTCCTCGACGGGGCCAACCAGATTGACGCCCTCGTCCAGGAAGCCAAGCAGTTCGGCATGCCGGCCGTGGCCGTTACCGACCACGGGAATCTTTTCGGCGCCATCGAGTTCTACCAGAAAGCCACCGCCGCCGGCATCAAACCGATCATCGGCTGCGAAGCCTACCTCGCCCCGAAGAGCCGCTTTGACCGGGAAAGCCAGTTTGCCCACAATGAGTATTACCACCTGATCCTGCTGGCGGCGAACCAGACCGGCTACCAGAACCTGCTCAAACTGGCCAGCAAGGCGTACCTCGAAGGCTTCTACTATAAGCCGCGCGTGGACAAGGACCTGCTCGCCGAGCACCATGAAGGCCTGGTCGCCCTCTCCGGCTGCCTGAGCGGGGAAGTCCCGTCCCTCATCGGCAAGGACCGTCTCGAGGACGCCGCCCGCGTCGCCGCCGAATACCGCGACCTGTTCGGCAAGGACAACTATTTCCTGGAGGTCCAAGAGAACGGCGTGCCCGAACAACAGATCGCCAATCAGGGCCTGCGGGAAATCCACAAAAAACTCGGCATCCCGCTGGTGGCCACCAACGACTGCCATTATCTGAAGAAGACCGACGCCAAGGTGCACGATATCTTATTGTGCCTCCAGACCGGCAAGACGGTGAATGAGCCGAACCGGCTGCGCTTCAACACCGATCAGCTCTACGTGAAGTCCACGGAGGAGATGCTCGCCGCGTTCCGCGAGTGGCCCGAGGCGGTCTGGAACACCAGCCGCGTGGCGGAACTCTGCGAGCTCAATTTCACGTTCGGCAAGTCCCACCTGCCGCATTACACGGTGCCGAAAGGGGATACGCTGGAGACGTACCTCGACAAGCTCGCCCAGAAAGGCCTGGCGGAGCGGCTGCGCGAGCGCCCGTCCCGCATCCCGGAAGAGCAGTATCGCCGGCGCCTCCGGGAGGAGCTGGCCGTCATTACCTCGATGGGCTTCGCAGGCTACTTCCTGATCGTCTGGGACATCATCAACTTCGCCCGGTCGCGCGGCATTCCCGTCGGCCCGGGGCGCGGTTCCAGCGCCGGCAGCCTGGTCGCCTACGCCCTGCGCATCACCGACCTCGACCCGCTCGTCTACGGCCTGCTGTTCGAGCGCTTCCTCAACCCCGAACGCGTTTCGCTGCCCGACATCGACATGGACTTCTGCATGGACCGCCGCCCGGAAGTCATCAACTACGTGGTGGACAAGTACGGCAAGGACCACGTCTGCCAGATCATCACGTTCGGCACGATGAAGGCGAAGGCCGCCATCCGCGATGTCGGCCGCGTGATGGAGATGCCTTACGCGGAAGTGGACCGTATCGCCAAGCTCGTCCCCGACCAGCTCAACATCACCCTGGATGAGGCCTTGGACGCCGAGCCGCGCCTCAGGGAACTGGTGGACACCGACGCCAAGATCCGCGAGGTCTTCGAGACGGCGCGCGCGCTGGAGAAGTCCCCGCGCCACGCCTCGACCCACGCCGCCGGCGTCGTAATCTCGCAGGACTCCCTGACCGCCCACGTGCCTCTCTACAAGGGCACGAAGGAAACCGACGAAATCGTGACGCAGTTCCCGATGGGGGACGTGGAGAAGGTCGGCCTGGTCAAGTTCGACTTCCTCGGGCTGAAGACCTTGACGATGATCGCCCACGCCGAGCGTCTCCTCAACGCTGGGGGCAAGTCTTTCTCGATTGCATCCATCCCGTTCGACGATGCCAAGACGTTCGCTCTGATCTCCGCCGGACAGACCGCGGGCGTTTTCCAGTTGGAGAGCGCGGGCATGCGGGACCTCCTGACCGGTTTGCGCCCCGACCGCTTCGAAGACATCATCGCCAGCATCGCCCTCTACCGGCCCGGCCCCATGGACCTGATCCCCGACTTCATCAAGCGCAAGCAAGGCAAGATTCCGATCGCCTATGAAGTCCCGGCCCTGGAGGAGATCCTCAAGGAAACCTACGGGGTGATCGTGTACCAGGAACAGGTGATGGCGATCGCCAACAAGGCCGGCGGCTTCTCCCTCGGCCAGGCGGACATTCTCCGGCGAGCCATGGGCAAGAAAAAGCCGGAGGAGATGGCCAAGCTGTGCGCGCAGTTCCTGGAGGGTGCGAAGAAGCACAAGATCACCGACAGGAAGGCCGAGAAGCTGTTCGAGCTCATCCAGAAGTTCGCCGGCTACGGGTTCAACAAATCCCACGCCGCCGCCTATGCCGTGGTCACCTACCAGACCGCGTACCTCAAGGCCCACCACCAGAACGAATTTATGGCCGCCCTGCTGACCAGCGAAATGGGCAACACCGACAAAGTCGTGCGCTACATTAACGAATGCCGCGACCTGGGGATCAAGGTCCTGCCGCCGGACGTGAACGAGAGCGGCAAAGATTTCTCCGTGACGCAGGAAGGCATCCGGTTCGGGCTGGCGGCCATTAAAAACGTCGGCGCGGGAGCAATCGAAACCATCATCCAGGCGCGGGAGGACGGCGGCCCCTACGGCTCGTTTTTCGACTTCTGCCACCGCATCGACATCCGCAAGCTCAACAAGCGGGCGCTGGAATGCCTCATCAAGGCCGGCGCGTTCGACTCGACCGGCGCCCGCCGCGCCCAGTTGGCCGCCGTTCTCGACCGCACCGTGGACCAGGCCCTGGCCGCGCAGCAGGCGGCATCCCAAGGCCAGACCAGTATCTTCGCCGCCTTTGAGCCGGCGGACGGTGCCGACGGACGGGAGGGCACGCTGCCGTTCGACGAAAGCCTGCCCGATCTGCCGGAGTGGGATGAGGACCAACTGCTGAAGTGCGAGAAGGAATTGATCGGCTTTTACATCACCAGCCATCCCCTCGCCCGCTATGCCGATGCCGTGACGCGCTTTTCCACCACCAGCACCGAGCGGCTCAGCGAGGTCACGGAGTCCAAGGAAGTCAGGCTCTGCGGGCTCGTCGGGGCCGTCAAGCAGACGCTGACCAAGAAGGGCGACCGCATGGCCTACCTCACGCTCGAAGATCTCAACGGCATGGTGGAGGTGATCGTCTTCCCCGACCTGTACAAAACGGCCGCCGCCCTCATCACGCCGGACCAGGCCGTCCAAGTCACGGGCACACTCGACCGCGGCGAGAAGGCCACGCGGATCAAGGCAACGAAGATCGCGGGGCTCGCCGACTTGCAGACGTCGGCCTATACGCGGGTGTCGATCCAGGTCTCGTCCGGCGACACATCGTCCCAGTCGCTGCACCAGCTCCGGGACGTCCTGCGCCGCCACCCGGGCCCGTGCCCGGTGTACCTCACGGTCACGATCCCGGACCATTTCGAGTCCATGATCGCGGTGGGCCCCGACCTGCGCGTCATGCCGAACGACCGGCTGGTGGGCGACATCGAAGAGTTGATCGGCAAGGGCGCGGTGTCGCTACAATAAAGGCACTCATGCGGGAATACCTGGACTTCGAAAAACCGATCGCCGAGATCGAGGAGAAGATCGAGAAGCTGACCGCCGCGGGCCAGGACCGACCCGGCGCGCAGGACGATCTGCGCAAGCTCCGCGCCAAGCTCCACCAGTTTCAATCGGAGATCTACGCGGGCCTGACGCCCTGGCAGCGCACCCAGGTCGCCCGCCACCCGCAACGGCCGTCCATCCTCGACTACATCGGGCGCATCTGCGACAGCTTCGTGGAATTGCACGGCGACCGGCTGTACGGCGACGATCACGCCATCGTCGCCGGGTTCGCCCGCCTGAACGGCCGGGCCGTCGTCGTGATCGGCCCGCAGAAGGGCAAGACGCTGAAAGAGCGGATGCAGCGGAACTTCGGCATGCCCAATCCGGAGGGCTACCGGAAAGCATTGCGCCTGATGCGCCTGGCCGAGAAATTCAACAAGCCGGTGATCACGCTCATCGACACGCCCGGCGCCTATCCCGGCATCGGCGCCGAGGAGCGTGGCCAGTCCGAAGCCATCGCCCGCAATCTCTTCACCATGGCGTCCCTCAGGGTTCCGATCGTCTCCGTCATCATCGGCGAGGGCGGCAGCGGCGGGGCCTTGGCGATCGGGGTGGCCGACCGGCTGCTGATGCTGCAAAACGCCGTCTATTCGGTCATCTCGCCGGAGGGCTGCGCGGCCATTCTCTGGGATGATCAGCGGAAGGCGCCGGAGGCGGCCGAGGCGATGAAGATGACCGCCGAGGACCTGCTCCGTTTGGGCGTGATCGACGAGATCCTGCCCGAGCCGCCCGGCGGGGCCCACCGGGACCCCATGGCGATGTGCGACGCCGTGAAGAAGGCGATCGAGCTCCACCTCAGCGCACTGCTCGAACTCCCGCTCGAGGAACTCCTCCGGCGGCGCTCCAGGAAGTACCGCCGCATCGGCGTCCTCGGCGGCGAATAGTGGACTGGCCCATCGAGCGGACGGCGCGGCGGGCGAAAGGCCGTGCCGACGGCGTCCTGTCGGACATCAACTTCGGCGAAGTCTTCCCGTTCGTCGCTAAGCCCCTCGCCCGCGACGGCCTGGCCCGCTACATCGGCCCGACGCTCGGCGGGCAGGTCGCCGGCCTCAGCCGGCATGATCCCCTCGTCTTCGACCTGAATCCCATCGCCTTCGTCGCCGGCCGGCCCTACATGGACCTCTCGGCCTACATCAACCTGCCGGCTATCGTCCATCAACTGCCTGTGTTGGAAGCGGTGGACCAGACCAAGGGCAAGGTGATCGCGGACCTGGCACGGACCGGGAAGCTGAACCCTCTCCCGATTTCCTTCGCCGCACGGGTCACGCTGCACCTCGCCTATATCCGGATGGGCCTGCGCTCGCTGTGGTGGCTCGTCCGCCTCCGCACGCCGGTCGACCTGCGCAAGACCTACGCGCGGACGACCGCGCGGCTGCGGGAACGGGTGCGCCGCCCGCTTGACCAGGACTCTCCTTCCGTCCTGCTCAGGGACCTGGACCAGGAGTTCGATGACGAAACGGACCCGACCAAGGACGGCCTCCGGCATTTGGGCCTGGCCATGGCCCTCCATCAGACCTTGCGACGGATCTGCGGCACACACCTCCCGCCCGATTTGCTCGACGATCTTTCGAGGGGCATCCCCCACAATCCCACGACCACCATCGCGCTTGATCTCTGGGGCCTCGCGCAGGCAGCACGCCCGCTGGCCGATGTTTTTGAGAAAACTCCGTCCGATCAACTGGCGCTGACGCTTCAGACGATGGAAGAGGGACGGCGCTGGTGGCAGCGCTTCGAGGACGTCCTGGCCAAGCACGGCCATCGGGGCGAAGTGGAGTTGGACATCACGACGCCGCGCTGGCGGGAGGAGCCGACCTTCCTCTTGCAGTCCATCACCAACTACCTGCGCCATCCGGCCGGCGCGCCGACTCCGCCGGAGATGCTTGCCGAAGGCACGCGCCGACGCGAGGCCGCGGCGCTGGCCATCCGGGCAAGGCTGCCGTTTCTGCTGCGCGGCTTCTTCGGCTGGCTCTATGAACGGTACGTCCTGTGGCTCCCCTTCCGGGAGGCCATGAAATACACCTGGCTCCTCGGTCTTGAAGAGGCCCGGTTGGTGTACCGGGAGTTGGGACGCCGGCTCGCCGCGGCGGGGCATCTCAAGACCGCGGACGATGTCTTCTGGCTGCGGCTGCAGGAGGTGCGCGCCTGGGCTGACTCGGGAACGGTGACCTGGGCCCAGACGACGCTGGAGTCGCGCGAGCGCGAATGGCGGGAATGGACGACGCTCCGCCCGCCTTCGTTGATCATCGGCTCCAAGGGGATCGAAGACGCCAATCTCCTGACGGTGCCGCTGGCCGGATCACGTGTGCTGCGCGGCACGCCGGTTTCGGCTGGCCATGCCGATGGCGTCGCGCGCGTGATCACGGACCCGCACCACGCCGACCTGCGCCCCGGCGAGATCCTGGTCGCCCGCTACACCGATCCTGCTTGGACGCCGCTCTTCTTCACAGCCGGCGCGCTGATCACCGAAGTTGGCGGCGTCCTGAGCCACGGCGCAGTCGTCGCGCGCGAGATCGGCCTGCCGGCCGTCGTCGGCATCGAGGACGCCACCAGCCGCATTGCGACCGGCCGCCGGGTCAGAGTGAACGCCATCGAGGGCACCGTCGAGCTGTTATAGCTTGCTGAACCGGAAAGACCGCGTTACACTAGCGTCCGTCCCTGAGGAAACGCCCATGCCGCCCATCGGGGTTTCTCTCCTGATCGCGTTCCTGGCTGTGCCTCTGCTTCCCTTGCCCGCGTCCGCCGAGTCCGAGCTGTGGACCTGCAAGCGAGCGGACGGCAGCACCATCTACACGAATCACACGAAGGGCGTGACCGGTTGCAATACGTATCCCCTTCGGACGGAATTGGGATACATGAAACGGGCCGAGGCACCGGCTTCGCCGCAAAAGGAAGAGCCGAAACCGCCCGCTTCCCAGACTCAGGCGGCAGGACAGCCAATCACCATCAACATCATCGTTAATTCCCCTCCCCCCGTCCCCCCGCCGCAACAGATTGAGATGCAGCCTCCCGTCGGCGAAATCCCCTTCGAAGTGGTCCGCATGCTGTCGGTGGGCATGTCCGAAGCGGAAGTGCTCAGACGCGCAGGATTCCCGCAAACGACGCTGATCGGCGGAGGCTATTCGTTCGGCTCGCCTTATTCCTCCTGGCCCATCTTCGGGGCGAATCGCTTCGTCTACTCCAGCGGCGACTGGCTCGTGGAGCTCACCTTCACCGGCGGCCGGGTTCTTTCGATCAACCAAAATCGGGTCAGACCGTAACCCAAAAACAGAACGGCCTCCGGAGGTTTCCCTGCGGAGGCCGTTCGCGACGTAAGGGTCGACTTACGCCCCGTGAGACTGCCTGGCGTGGGCGGGCCGTCTGGGTCTGAACCCGGAGGGCTGTCCCGGCCTGGCGTCTCGCTGTCCGTTGTGCCGTTGGTTGTGCGCGGGCGGTGCGGGATGCGCGGGCGGCGCGCTACCCACCGCGCGGGGAATCGGCTGTCCCAACAACTTCTCGATGGCCCGTAGTTGCACGTGGTCATCCGCGGTGATGAAACTGGTGGCCCGCCCGCTGGCCTTTACACGGGCGGTGCGCCCGATCCGGTGGATGTAATCCTCCGGCGTGTTCGGCAGATCGTAATTCACGACGTGCCCGATGTTGGCCACGTCGATACCACGGGCCGCGACGTCCGTGGCCACGAGCACCCGGAACGTGCCGCGCCGGAATCCTTCCAACGCCGCCCGCCGTTGCGATAGGCTCCGGTCACCGTGGATGGTCGCTACCTTGTGGCCGGCATTGCCGAGCGCCCGTCCCAGCCGGTCGGCGCCGTGTTTCGTCCTGGTGAAGACGAGGACCGAATCGCGGTCCGCAGCGAGCAGCGAGAGCAGGAGCTTGGTCTTATCTTCCCGCGTCGTGTGATGCAACGCCTGCTCGGCCCGCTCAGCCGCGGTGGCCGACTTTCCGATCGTGACCCGCACCGGATCCTTGACGCTGGCCCTCGCGAGATCGGCTACATCCGTCGGCAACGTCGCGGAGAAGAGCAGCGTTTGCCGCTCTTCCGGGAGCGCCTCCAGGATTTGGTTGATCTGGGGCGCGAAGCCCATGTCCAGCATGCGGTCAGCCTCGTCCAGCACGAGGATCTTCATATGGACGAGATTGATCGTGCCGTTCCACATATGATCCAGCAAACGGCCCGGGGTCGCCACGATGATGTCCGGGCGCTGGCGCAAGCCGCGCACCTGGGCGTTCATGTCGGCACCGCCCACGACCGTGGTCGCGAAGACGTGCCGGCTTCGGCCCAGCTTGTCGATGGTCTCCTGGATCTGGATGGCCAGCTCGCGCGTCGGCGCGAGGATCAAGGCCCGCGGATGCCCTTTCGGCCCGGCGGCCAAGCGCTCGACCAGCGGGATCACGAAAGCCGCCGTCTTACCGGTGCCGGTCTGCGCGCATCCGAGCACATCGCGCCCGGCGAGGCCCGGTGGAATGGCCTGGGCCTGGATGGGCGTGGGCTCGGTGAACCCGGTCCTGGCGATGTCGCGCAAGATGGCTTCAGACAAGCCGAGATTGTTGAAACTGCTGTGAACAGTCGTCTGCACAAAACTATCCTTTCGGTATGGATCGCATTGTCACGGGTTCAGAGAACCGAGGGGAGTCAGAATCGGGTGGGAAGCTGCTCCAAACAGGACCTGATCGCGATGCGATCGCGGGTCCGGGGTATGGTTACCGTCAGCGCCGCCGGACCGTCTCGGCTCTGACTGAATGACACTATACTGGATCAAATCCTGATTGTCAAGTTCCTTAAATTAAATTCCTAGCCTGTGGCATCTGAAGCAGTCTTGGCGCTTGGGATGTCTCTCCTTGAGCGGGCGTTCCCCACCTTTCACATGGCAGGCCAGGCAGTCCTTTTCCAGCTTGATGCCGTGATGGGCCAGATCGCTGGGGACCGGCGGATTATTGTCCCTGGGCGACGGCAAGAGCGTCACAAAGACGATGACGGCAATCACCAGACCGACGAAGACAAAGTCGGACTTCTTTGGCTGAAACCTCATCAGCTCGGGCGATCAAGGCCATACGCTTCTTGCAATAACTCGGCGATGTGGCGCACGTCCACCTCGCCGCGCAGGCCGTTCTTCAACTGGATCATGCAGGCCGGACAGGAGGTCGCCACGACCTGCGCCCCGCTGTCCCGGATCGCCATGCGCTTGCGTTCGAAGATCTTCTGCGAGGTGTCGTAGTCCTTCACGATGAAGGTCCCCGCTCCGCCGGCGCAGCGATCGGCGTCCCGCATCTCGACGAACTTGACGCCCGGAATCCGTTTGAGCAGATCGCGCGGCGGTTTGCTCACGCCAGCCGCGCGTAAATGACACGAAGAATGGTAAGTGACGGTTTTCTGACAGGGTCGGGTCGGCTGGACTTTCAGCCCTTCGCCGGACAGGACTTCCGAGACGTGCCGGACCCTGCCCGCCACCGCCTCGGCCCGTTTCCGTTCCTCGCCCCGAAACCATTTCGGGTAGTCCTTCAGGCTGAGCGTGCAGGACGCGCATCCGGTCACGATCGTGTCGTAGCGACTCAACGAGTCGACGTTGAACCGGGCATAGCCTTTCACGCGACCGACGTGGCCGTAGGTCTCGATCGGCGTGCCCGAGCAGCGCTGCCGCGGCAGGACCGGCTCGATGCCGTTCTTGCGCAGGACCGCGATCACGGCGTCGCCGACTCCGTCCTGGAAGTAGTTGGCCGCACAACCGTGGAAATAAGCCACCGATCCGCGGTGCCCCTGCTCCTCGGTCAAGTCGGCATATCGCTCGCGCAGCAACCGAGCAGCCAGCCGGGGCAGCACCATGTCGGCGGGCAGCCGGGCGGTCGCGGCCAGCTGGTGCAGGAGCGGTGCGAGTGCCTGCTCCAACACCTTGCGAGGCAGCGGGCGGTCCCACAGTCCCTGCGTGCGCCCCATCAGCTTAAGGAACGGCTCGAACAACGAGGGCATCCCCTGCCAGGCGAAGATGGCTCCTGCCAGCTTGTTGGGATGCTCGGCCCGCCTCTGCATGATGAGATCGGAAACATCCACATCGGCCGGACAGATCGTCCGGCAGGACTTGCAGTTCACGCAGGCCTCCACCACTCGCTTTGAATTGAGGTACTCGTAGCCCGGCGCGGTCACGATCTCGAACCAGCCCCGCGAGCTCATGTCCTCCGTCTGGAACACGTCGAAGACCGGACAGACCGAGTTGCACTTGCCGCAGGTCGCACAGGGCTTGGAGAGCCTGACATAGTCGATGTGCTCGGTGAAGGGGGTGTCGCTGATCTTCACGCCGGGGTTCAGGACGCGCGCCGGATCGAAGGCTGTTTTGACCTGCGTGAACAGCGCGTACAGTTCCTCGCCGAAGTATTTACGGACGAATTCCGCCCGCACACGCCCGTCCCCGTGCTCACCGCAGATGGACCCGCCGAAGCGCGTCACGACGGTCTGGTGAATCTCGTGGTAGCCCGAGACCATCGCCTCGAAATCGTGCTTGTCGTTGACGTCCAGCAACGGGACGATGTGGGCGTTGCCGTTCCCGATATGGCCGAAGATGGCCACGTTCACGTCCTGGCCCTTGAAGAACGCCGAGAGGTACTGCACCAGCTCGGCGATCCGGTCGGCCGGCACGACGACGTCGTCCACATAATTGATCGGCTTCTTCTTGGCGTCATAGCGGTAGAGCGTCGGGTAGAGCGCGTTACGGGCCTTCCAGAGCTGCTCCTGGTGCTCCTTCTCCACTGCGATGGTCGGCTCCTCGCAAAGCCGGTACTTGCGGCAGATGGCCTTGACCTTTTCGAGGATCTCGGCGATGGAGAGTCCGCTGCTCCCGTCGAATTCGGCGAGCAATGTCGCAGCCGCATCGACCGGCACGCCATGCGCGGCGCGCCCGATCAAGTTCAACGTGTTGGCATCCATCACTTCCAGCGCCATTGGCGTCAGAGGCAGGAGATCGAAAACGGCCTGTCCGACTTCTTCGAGATGGCGGAAATGGATGAGCGCGGTCGCCGTGGCCTTGGGCTTCTCCACCAGCTTGAGCGTCGCCTCGCTGATGACCCCCAGCGTCCCCTCGCTTCCCACAAAGAGTTTCGGCAGGTCGACGATCGCTTGATCCAGGCCGTCCACCAGCCCGAACAGGTTGTAGCCGGTGCTGTTCTTGGAGACCTTGGGCTTCCGGCTGCGGATGAGGTCGGCGTGCTTTCTGACGATTGCGAGCGTCTCCGCCAGCGCCGGATGGCCGTTGAGCAGCGTCTCGGTCGCAGGATCGCCGGCGGCCAGAACCTCGGCCGTGAACCAGGCGCCGGTGCCTAAGTGCAGGCGGACGGCGTGGACGTTGTCCTTCACCGAGCCATAGCGCAGGGTGTGCGGGCCGGCCGAATTGTTCGAGAGCATGCCGCCGAGCTTGCACATGTCGCGGCTGGACGGATCGGGCCCGAACATCAGGCCATGCGGCTCGAGCTTCTTGTTGAACTCGGTCAGGTTCAGCCCGGGCTGGACCCGCACCCATTTCTCCTCAACGTTCAGCTCGAGGATCCGGTTCATCCGGCCGCACTCAAGAATGATCCCCTCACCGACGGCCGAGCCGGTCAGGTTGGTGCCGGCGGCTCGCGGCGTGATCGGAATACCAGAGGACCGCGCATAGGCAACCGTCGCGGCAATGTCGTCTTCGGTTTCGGCCTGCACGACGGCTTTCGGCACCACTTTGTAAATGCTGGCATCGACCGAGTAGGCCGTGATGGTGGGAAAGTCGTCCTTGACCTTGTCGGCACCGAGCCGACGGCGGAGGTCATTGCCGATGGAGCGGGACTTTTCGGGCAGGATCAGCGCAGGCGCATCACTCATCTCACGACGCCTTGCGGGCGGCGTGGGCTTCCAAAGCCAGCTCGACGATGCGCTCCTCGGAAAGACCGAGGGCGTAGTAATGCCGGTAGTGTCCCTCGACGGCTTCGGGGTAGCCTTTCTCCGGCAGCATGTCCTCGCGAATCGTCTTGACGCGGTCGAGGACGTGCTTGACCAGATCGGGGCTGATCTCCACCCCTCGCTCCCGCAGGGTCTTGGCGTGCTTGGCCAGCACCGTCTCGACGGCGGCGGCGCCGCTGTGCTTGCCGAACACGAACCGATGCTCGCCTCCGACCAATTCTTCGGCGATGAACTGGTAGATCGCGGGGTGGATCGCGATCGCGGCCGTATGGATGCCGGATTCGTGCTTGAACACGCCCTCCCCCACAATCGGCTCGTGCGGCTGCATCGGGATGCCTGAATATAGCTCGATCTTGCGACGCAATTCGGTCAGCAAGCCGTACCGGAAGCCGGGGATGGTGACGCCGTACAGCATCTTGAGCACCATGACGAACTCGTGCAGCGGCGTGTTGCCGGCGCGCTCGCCGATGCCGTTGACCGTGACCCCGGCGTAGAGGGCCCCGTGGCTGATGGCGCGCACCGTGTTGACCGCGCCCAAGCCGAAATCGTTGTGGAAATGCGCCGTCATGGGGACGTCCCCGAGGACTTTCACGAGCCGCGGAATGTAGTGGTCCACGGCCTCCGGCGTGAACACCCCGCAGGTGTCCGAGAAGCACATCCGCGTCCCGCCGGCCTTCACGCAAGCCTTGGCCCAGACTTCGCCGTAGCTGACGTCCGACCGCGACGCGTCCTCGGCGGCGAACTCGACGCGTGAGAAGCCCCGCTCCCGGGCGTAGCGGATGGCGCCGGTGATCAGATCAAGATTCTGCTCGCGGTAGTAGTCGAGCGGCCGGTCGAGCCATTGGTGTTCCGGCTGGCCCGCGCGGCGGAGCAGCGTCTTTCCCAGCTTGTACTTGAGGTGAAGGTCGGACAGGGTCGAGAGCACGAGCACGCTGACGTCGTCCGGCTTGGCGCCGACGGCCGTCACGGTGTCCACGACCGCGTCAATGTCTTCCTTGAGACTCCGGCACATGGCCAGGACCTCGATATCCTTCCGGATCTCGCCCCGCTGCTGGGCCTTCACGATCACCTGCAAGGCCCGGCGGTCGGATTCGGAAACCGCCGGGAAGGCCGGGTCAATGACGTGGACGCCGATCTCGGAGAGCAGTTTGGCCAATTCGAGTTTCTGGTCGGGCGAGAAGGCCACGCCGGGCATCTGCTCCCCGTCCCGCAGCGTGTCGTCGTAGATGCGGATCCTGGCCGGATCGGGAAATTTCAGATGCCGGGTGAACTGAGTCGGCGGGATCGCCAGTCGCTCGATGGGCTCTTTAAGGTCCATAGGTTCCCCCAGTGAGAAACGACATCACGGATTGTAGCGGGTTTCCCGCCCGCGTTCCACAGGAAATACATCCGTGCAAACCGATCGCCGGGGACCTCCCGCTTGGCTGGACTTTCGGCCCCGTCAGGGATAAATTTAACAGAGGAGGACTCTGCATGACCGGCCGCAGAACGATCGGCTCAACGCTTCTTGATCGCTTGCATCGCTTGGGCCTGCGCCACATCTTCGGCATCCCCGGCGACTATGTCCTCAGCCTGTTCCAACTGATCGAAGCGTCCCCCATCAAGCACGTCGGGATGACGCGCGAGGACAGTGCCGGCTTCGCCGCCGACGCTTACGCGCGGATTCACGGCATCGGCGGGATCTGCGTCACGTACTGCGTCGGGGGCCTGAACACCGTCAACGCCGTGGCCTGCGCCTATGCCGAGCGGTCGCCCGTGGTCGTGCTGTCGGGCTCGCCCGGCCTCGCCGAGCGCGTGAAGAACCCGCTGCTGCACCACATGGTCCGCGACTTCACGACCCAGAAAGAAGTGTTCGAAAAAGTGACCGTGGCCGCCGTCGTCCTGGACGATCCCCTGACGGCGGAACGCGAGATCGACCGCGCACTGGCGGCGTTGATGCGGTACAAGCGCCCTGTCTACCTGGAAATCCCCCGCGACCTGGTCCACGCGCCGATCGAGGCGCCGGCGCGTCCGCCCGCCGAGCAGGGCGAGTCTAGCGACCCGGCTGCCCTGGCGGAGGCGGTGGCCGAGGTGCGCGAGATGCTGGCCTCGGTCAAGAAGCCGGTGCTCCTCGTCGGAGCGGAAGTCCATCGCTTTCACCTTCAGGACGACGTGTCGCGCCTTGCGGAGCGCATGAACATCCCGGTCGCCTCGACGCTGCTGGGGAAGTCCGTCATCCGGGAAAACCACCCGCTCTTCGTCGGCGTATACGGCGGCCTGGTCGGGCCCGACGAGGTGCAGAAATTTGTGAACGACTCGGACTGTCTCGTGATGCTTGGCTCGATCCTGACGGACTTGGAAGACCTCGGCGCCGACTCACCCCTCATGAAGACCGGCCGTACCGTGCACGCGACCGCAGACGCCATCACCGTCAAACATCACCGGTACGAAGGAGTGTACTTCGAAGACTTCGTGAAGGCCCTGGTGGCCGCGCCCACGCCGTCGTTTTCCTCCCGCCCGTTGCCCGCCCATGTCCTCGAACCCGCGGAGATGCCGGCGGCCGATCAGCCCGCGACGTTACGAGGGCTCTTCGGCCATCTGGAGAGCCTGTTGGACGAGAAGATGCTGGTGATCGCCGACATCGGCGAATCCCTGTTCGCGGGAGCCGATTTGCGCGTGCACAGGCGGACCGATTTCATCTCGCCGGCCTACTATACGTCAATGGGCTTCGCGGTGCCGGCGGCGGTGGGCGCAGGCTTTGCGGATCCCTCCCTCCGTCCCATCGTGCTGGTAGGCGACGGCGCGTTTCAGATGACCGGCTCGGAACTGGCCACCTGCGTGCGCTACGGCCAGATACCGATCGTGGTCATCCTGAACAATCGGGGCTATTCGACGGAGCGAGAGATTCTGGACGGGCCGTTCAATGACATCCATGAGTGGCGGTACGAGAAAATTTGCGACCTGATCGGAGGCGGAATCGGCTATCGGGTGGCCACCCACGGCGAGTTGATCCGGGCTTTCCAGGCAGCCCTATCCGATAAAAGTCGGCTCCACGTGCTGAACGTCCTGCTCGACCCCGCCGATCGTTCCCCTGCCATGATGCGTCTGGCTCATCGCCTGGCCAAACGCGTCGCCCTCCGCGATCGGTAGCCGGAACCTGCGGCAGAGAAGTCGCCGGAGACCGCCTAGCCGTGCACGGCTGTTACGTGAACCTGCTCTGCCGTTCCCTCAGCGGAGAATTCGTCCGGCTCTGCAGTGTCCGTCTCGGCTTCCGGGTCCACGTTCAGCAGGATGAACTGCTCGGCCTCCTTGAGGTCCTTGATGTCCCGGAGAGCCGGGAGACCGCCCAGATCCTTGAGGCCGAACGCCTGCAGGAACTGCTTCGTCGTGCCGTACATGATGGGGCGGCCGGGGATGTCTTTCCGCCCGACGATGCGGATCAGCCGGCGATCAAGGAGCGTCTTCAACACCCCGGCGGTGTCCACGCCCCGGATCTGCTCGATCTCGGCGCGGACCAGGGGTTGCTTGTAGGCGACGATCGCCAGCGTCTCCATCGCCGAGCGCGACAGCCTGGCGCCGGCCTTGGCCTTTTCCAGCCGCTTGACCCACGGCGCGCAGTCCGGGCGCGTCGCAATCTGGAACCCGCCGGCGACTTCGACCACCTGGAGCCCCCGTCCATCCGCCGCGTAATCCGTCTGGATTGCCCGGAGCGCGCTCATCAGCTCCGCCCGGGAGACGCCTTCCATCACCCCCTGCAGCCGCTCCACCGAGATCGGTTCGCCCGACACGAAGAGAACCGCCTCTACAATCCCCTTGAGGCCGGCTAGGGGGCTGCCGTCGCGCTCCAGCCCGCCTTCTTCCGTTGCCGCCGTTGTCATAGTTCGTTCTCCTTTGATTCGGCATCCTCAGCCGTCGCCGGAAGGAACGCCCGCGACAGGAGGATGGCGCCGAATGTCTCCGCCTGATACGCCCGAACCAATTTGATCCGGATCAATTCCAGCAATCCCAAAAACGTCACGATCACGACCAGCCGCCCTTCCTCGGGCATGAACAGGGTCTCGAACGGAATCGCAGGCTCGTTTTCCAGACGTTCCAGAATGTAATTCATCCGGTCCTTGACCGTCAGGTGATCGGCCGTCACCTCGACGAGGGCTTTCCCCGGAGTCCGTTGCACGATGTCCTGAAAGGCGTCCACGAGGTCGAACAGCGTCAGCTCCAGCGGGGTGTCGTCCGCTTCCTCCGGCAGGCTGATGCGCTCCGTCTCGAAAAGCGCCGGGCGGCCGAACACTTCCCGCCATTGCTGTCCCCGCTCGACCAGCTCCGCGGCGGCTTCCTTGAATTGCTTGTATTCCAGGAGCCGCCGGACCAGTTCGGCCCGGGGATCCTCCCCGCCGTCGTCCTCGTCGTCCCCGTCGTTCTCCACCGGCAGCAGCATCCGCGACTTGATATGGATCAGCGTGGCTGCCATCACCAGAAACTCCCCCGCAACTTCCAGATTGAGATACTTCATCATGCTGATGTAGTCGAGGTACTGCTTCGTGATCACGGCGATCGGGATGTCGTAAATGTTGATCTCGTTCTTCTTGATCAGGTGGAGAAGCAGATCGAGCGGGCCCTCGAACTCGTCCAGACGGACGTGATACGAGGCCTCGAGGGTGTCCATTCCGCTGTTCAGAGCCTCTGGCATGGCCCTGTAAATATACCAGATTTAGCGATGAAGGCAAGCTTCTCGTCAAGATATTGTGGGAAAACGCCCTACCCTTTTTTGAGGATGATGATGAAGGCAATGAGAAAGAGTGCCAGCGCCACCGACACGATGACGAGCAGGACGGGGTTCTCGAACCCGACGGACGAGCGGGGGCTGGCGAACTTGGCGCGGGTGAAATTGGGTTCCTGCTGGTAGAAGACCTTGGCGAAGTCGTCCTTGGCCTTGAAGTCGGCGTCGGAAAAATTGACCTCCCCGCGGAACGTGGCGCGACGGAAATAGGTGTCCGCGGCGAAGACGGCATGCGTGAAAAAGACGTTCTTCTCGAATACCGCCTCGGAGAAGTCGGAAATTCCCTCGAACTTGCCGCCCGAAAATCCGGCGCCCATTTTGAAATAGGCGCGCGAGAAACTCGCCTCCCTCTTGAACGTGGCGGAGAGGAAATTCGTCAATCCGCTGAAGCCCGCCCGCAGAAACGTCACCGGCTCATGGAAGACCGTCTGGTAGTAACGAGTGTTGCCCGCGAAAGCGGTTTTCTCGAACGTCGCCTGCTTGTCGAAAATGCAGGCGAGGAAGAGCGCATCCCCGAGGAACACCGTCTGGTCGCTCTCGACCGGCCCCAGAAAAATCGTCCGAGAGAGGTCCACGGTCTTGGTGAAGGTCGTCCCTCGAAACGCGACCGGTCCCCGGATGACCACCATGTCGCCGAGCATCCGGTGCTCGGTCATATCGGGCTTGAGCTGGGTGTCCAGAATGCCGTCGACGACCGAATCGCGGATCGAGAAGGGGCCCCGGATCACGCGGACTTCGGTGACCCGGGACCGCGCCAGATCGGCCAGCACGGATGGCGGGAGCGACACCGATGCCAGCGGCACGGAGGGAAGCTGTGTGAGCAGGAGATCGCCGGAAACCACGGCGTGCGTGAGGGAGACGCCCTGGCCCGCCTTCAGAGCCTCCAGGATCTCCACAGCCTGGACGGCCTGGGCGGCGCGCTCCGGCTTGGAGCAATCCGCGTTGAAGTGACGGACGAACAGCCTCGGCTCTCCGGCGATCTCCCGCTCCACCGTACAGGAAGCCCAGGCGGCGGTCCCCGGCAGCAAGAGCAGCAGCAGCACGCATTGCGCCGAGACGTTCCTGGCCATACGCCGCCGGGATTGCGAAATCGTCACCGCGTTCTGTACACTACGTTCATGGTTCTGGCCTATATTGCCGATCCGCTGGACGAAGAACACTCCCGAGGACATTTCTATCACGTCTGCCTTGGCGTGCTGCAGAAGGAAGAAGTCCTGCCTCCCCCGCCCGACGAGCCCATCACCTGCACAGCCTGCGGAGTCGAGTTGGAGCACGAGGATTTCCTCGATGCGCAGATGAAGGGGTCCGCCTAGCGATAATTGACGTACTGGAGATCGACCCCGAAGTCCTTGCCTTTGAGAAACGCGATCACGGCCTGCAGTTCGTCCCGGCTCTTGCTCTGTACCCGCAACTGATCGCCCTGGATCTGGGCCTGGGCCTTGAACTTCCTCTCTTTGATCTCCTTGACGATCTCCTTCGCCTTTTCGGTCGTGAGGCCGTTCTGAATTTTCGCCGTCTGCCGGACCGTCCCGCCCAGTGCCGGCTCCACGGTCCCGAACGTAAACGCTTTCACCGAGACGCTGCGCTTGATGAGCTTGGCCTTTAGGATGTCCGTCACGCTCTTGAGCTTGTATTCGTCGTCGGACACGATCACCAGTTCGTTTTCTTTTTCCTTGAGCGTCAACTCCGTCTTCGTGCCCTTGAAATCGAACCGCTGGTGGATTTCCTTCAGCGCCTGGTCGATCGCGTTCTTGACCTCCTGCATGTCCACCTTCGACACGACATCGAACGAATTCTGATCAGCCATTTGAGTTCTCCTCCTCTGTTCCCTTCTCCTCTAGCAGCAGGGCCCGGCGGGAATCTTGATGCCCCCCTCCGCGGCCGTCACCTCGCTGGACGTGTAGGGCTTCTTCCGGATCACGAACCCGTACCACTTGGCGAGCGAATCCGCCAGGATGACCATCGCCAGCACGGCGACGATCCCGACCAGCGCCGCATCCAGATAGAACGCGATCGCCTCATGACCGACCGCAGTCCCGGCTTGACGTACGAACAGCACGAGCAATTCGTAGGACCCGCTCAGCGTGATGGCGCCGACGAAGACCATCGGCACGGCCGTCACCCAGAGATACCGCGCCTTGCCCATCTTGATCAGCACCGTCGTCCCGACGCACAGCGCCAGCATGCCGAGCAATTGGTTGGCCGCTCCGAACATCGGCCAGATGGTCGAGACGCTTCCGGTGGCCAGCAGGTAGCCCCAGCCTCCCACGACGAGCAGGCTCGCGCCGATCGCGCCCGGCATCCAGTTGATGGTCTGTAACGGCGCATAGACCGTCCCCCCCAGTTCCTGTATGAGGTAACGGGCCACGCGCGTGCCTGCATCGATGGTGGTGAGAATGAACAGCGCTTCGAAGAGCAGCGCGAACTGATACCAGTAGGCCATGAGCCCTGTCATGCCCGGCAGAGCCGAGAAAATCGAGGCCATGCCGACCGCCAGGGACACCGCCCCGCCGGTGCGCCCCATGATGTCCTGCTCCACGAGACGGGACAGCTCCTGGATGTGCGCCACCGGATAGCCGAGCGTGCCCAAGGCGTCTGCCGACAGTGTGGTGTTGATCGCGAAATAATCGCCCGGCGCAAGGACCGCCGCCGCGATCAATGCGGTCACGCCCACAAAGCTCTCCATCAGCATCGCACCGTAGCCGATCATCGCATGCGATTCCCGGTCGAGCATCTTGGGTGTCGTGCCGGAGGCGACCAGCGAGTGGAACCCAGAAATCGCTCCGCAGGCGATGGTGATGAACACAAAGGGGAACAGCGGCCCGGGGATGATCGGGCCCCCGCCGGCGATGAAGCCGGTCACGCGGGGCATCTCGATCGTCGGCGTCATCAGGACCACTCCGACCCCCAGCAGAATGACCACGCCGACTTTCATAAAGGTGGAGAGATAGCCTCGGGGAACCAGCAGCATCCAGACCGGCAGGACGGAGGCGAGAAAGCCGTAGGCCGCCAGGAGCCAGACGAGGGTGTCCCGCTCCAGATCGAACCACGCCGCCAGCGAAGACTGGGCGACGCCGCGCCCCGCGACGACGGCCGCCAGCAGCAGGACCACGCCGAGCGCCGACACTTCACCCACCTGTCCCGGCCGCCAGCGCTGGAGATAGAAGCCCATGAAAAACCCGATCGGCACGGTCATGGCGAGCGTGAACGTGCCCCAGGGGTTGCGGTAGAGCGCATTGACGACCGCGAGGCCGAGCCCGGCCAGCGCCACGACGACGATGAAAAACACGGCGAGGGCCGTCGCCAGGCCCGTGACCGTTCCGATCTCATCCCGCGCGATTTGCGGGAGCGACCGGCCGTTGCGGCGCATCGAGGCGACGAGGATGACGAAGTCCTGGACCGCCC
>CAYYLQ010000005.1:0-127882 GCA_964472655.1 uncultured Nitrospirales bacterium | reverse complement strand
GCACGTGCTGACGCAGCACGCCTGCGTGAATCGTCATATAGTCCACGCCTTGCTTTGCCTGGTGCTCGATCCCCGATAGAAAGTCTGAGGCGGTGAGTTCGGAGACCTCGTCGGCCTGGAGTGAGATCTGATAGATGGGCACCGTTCCGACGGGGACCGTCGATTCCCCGATGATTGCCTTGCGCGTGGCGTCGAGATCCGCGCCGGTCGAGAGGTCCATGACGGTGTCAGCCCCATACTTCACCGCCAGATGGAGCTTCTCCACCTCTTCTGAAATACTGGACGAAACAGCCGAGTTACCGATGTTTGCGTTGATCTTTACCAAGAAATTGCGCCCGATGATCTTAGGCTCGGTCTCCGGGTGATTGATGTTGGCCGGGATGATCGCGCGACCGCGGGCGACTTCGTCGCGGACGAACTCCGGCGTGACCTCGTCCGGAACGCTGGCACCCCAGGCGTTGCCGGAATGCTGGCTGGTCAGGCGTCCGCCGCCGTTTCCGTTGCCCCTGTACATCGCGGCCTGCCTTTGTAGATTTTCCCGGATGGCGATGAACTCCATCTCGGGCGTGATGATGCCATTGCGGGCGTAGTACATCTGGGTGACGTTGCGGCCGGGCTTCGCCCGGAGCGGCTTGCGCAGGTGCGCGAACCGCAAGGTGTCCAGCTTGGGATCGGCTAGGCGCAAGCGCCCGTACTCGGAGGTGACGCCGGGCAGTTCTTCCACGTCCCCTCTGCCGAAGACCCACGGCCGCCGCAGTGGGGCAAGGCCCCGGCGGATGTCGATCGTGACGCCCAGTTCCGTGTACGGGCCTGATGTGTCGTAGATCAGGAGCGGTGCGTTCTCCTCGACGGCACCGGTTTTGAACGACTTCGTCGGCGTGAGGCGGACCTCCCGCATCGGCACGCGGATACCACGCGAGCCTTCGATGTACACCTTCCGGGAGGCCGGGAAGGGTTGCGTCGTAATGGCGGATGTGCTCATAGGTGGTGTGTCCTTTCCATGGAAAGGGGAGGAAACGGCGGGTCGGAGAATGAGGTCATCATCGCTTCCCTGCGCTGGTATTATCCAGATCAGGTTCAGAGGGAGTGTGGCGCTACCGGCCACATCTCAGCCACCGTCGGCCCCCCTAGCTTGTGATGTCTAGCTTACACGCTGGGTTTTCTTGCTGTCAATCCTCGGTCTATTTGACAAAGGGGAAGAGGCGCTCCTAGAATGAGTTTCTTACGGAGAGGAGAGCCGTGACAAAAGCGTCTTGCCTGATCAGCCAGCCGCTGGAGATGCAGGCGTACCGCGACGTGTCGCTGGATGAGCTGACGGAGCGCACGGCCGCCGCCAAGCGCAAGCTGGGCGAGCGCGTCATCGTGCTCGGCCACAACTACCAGCGCGACGAGGTCATTCGCCATGCGGACGTCGAAGGCGATTCACTCAAGCTCTCGCAGGTCGCCGCCGAGCGCTCCCAGCACGAATTCATCGTGTTCTGCGGCGTCCATTTCATGGCGGAAACCGCCGACATTCTCAGCAAGACCGGACAGACGGTGATCCTGCCCGACTTGGCGGCCGGCTGCTCGATGGCCGACATGGCCCAGATCGAGCAGGTGGACCAGGCGTGGGAGCAGCTGGGCCGGATCGTGCCGGTGGAGGAGACGGTCACGCCGGTGGTGTACGTCAACTCGGCGGCCGACCTCAAGGCGTTCTGCGGCGAGCACGGCGGGATCACCTGTACCTCGTCCAACGCGCGCCGGGTGATCGAGTGGGCGTGGCAGCGGCGCGAGAAAATTCTGTTCTTCCCGGACGAGCATCTCGGGCGCAACACAGCCAACAAAATGGGCATCCCCCGTGAAGACCTCCTGGTGTGGGACCCGTTCCAGCCCAACGGCGGCAATACGCCCGAGGCCATCAAGAAGGCGCGCCTCCTGCTGTGGAAGGGCTACTGCAGCGTGCACCAGATGTTCCAGCCGGCGCACGTGCGCTACTTCCGCGAAAAGCATCCAGGCATCAAGATCGTTGTGCACCCGGAGTGCCACGAGGACGTCGTCAACCTGTCCGATCTGTCCGGCTCGACCGAATTCATCATCAGGACCGTGTCTGCCGCAGCGCCGGGGACAATCTGGGGCGTCGGCACCGAACTCAATCTGGTGAACCGGCTCAAACACCGCCAGCCCGACAAGCAGGTCTTCTTCCTCTCGCCGACCGTCTGCCAGTGCTCCACGATGTTCCGGATCGACGCGCCGCACCTCTGCTGGGCGATGGAAAACCTGGCCGAGGGACACGTGGTCAACCGGATCTCCGTCCCCGCCGACGACAAGTACTGGGCGCGCATCGCCCTGCAACGCATGCTCGACGTCTCTTGACCCCCCAGACAAGGCCGTCTGATTTTGCGGCGTACGGCGCGCTCGTCACGACCGCGATCGTGTGGGGCGGCTCGATTGTCTTCCAGAAATTCGCGCTGGGCTCGTTCTCGGCCGTGGAAGTCTCGGTGCTGCGCGGGCTCGGTGCCCTGGCGATCCTGATTCCGCTTTGGTGGTGGCGGGAAGGCGGGACGGTCAAGTTTTCATCACAGGACATCCGGACGTTCTTTCTCCTGGGGCTCGGCGTTCTGGGCAATCATCTGCTCACGCTCTTCGGCCTGCGGTACATCGGGGCGGCGGCGGCGGGGGTGATCATCGGCGCGAGCCCGGCGATCACGGCGTTTTTGTCGTCCATTCTGATCCAGGACGTGCCGTTTCGCGCCGTCTGGGCCGGCTGCGCACTTTCGTTTGCGGGCGTTGCGTTGGTGTCCGCCGGCGGGGGAGACGCTGTTGCGGGGGAAAGCCCCTGGCTCGGCGGGACGCTCGTGGTGCTGGGGCTCGTGAGCTGGGCGCTTTATTCGATCGGCGGGCGTCGGACGATGGAGCGGTTCTCGCCGCTCACGGTGAACTGGACCACGCTGGGGCTCTCGCTCGTGCTACAGATTCCGCTGCTGTGGACGGACCAGAAGATGGCCGTCGAAGGTGCGGCGTCCGTGCCGCTATCCGGCTGGCTGGCGCTGGCGTACCTGATCGTGTTCGCCACTGCGCTGGGCCAGCAGGCCTGGCTCTACGGCGTGCAGGGGGTCGGGCCCTCGCGCGCCGGCGTCTTCATCAACCTCATTCCGGTGTCGGCGCTGGTCTTCTCGGCGCTCCTCCTCGGCGAGCGCATTGGGCTCAAGGAACTCGCCGGCATCGTCTTGACCCTCGCCGGCGTCTGGCTCGTCAACTACCAATCCGCGCGCGCAGTTCGCGTCAGCGCTTCTTGAGGAGCTTCTCGATTTCGGTGCGGAACCTGTCGTACGGCACGGCGCCGGGGATGGTGAAGGCGTCGGTGAAGTGTTTGCCGTCCGTGCGGACCAGGAGAAAGCCGGGCGTGCCGCGGAACCTCAGCCGGCCCGCCATCTCGCGGTCGGCCATGATCGCCGGGATGTGCTTCTCCGAATCCATGCAGGCCGCAAAGGCGTCGGCGTTCAAGCGAAGGTCCTTGGCCAGTTGCAGGATGACGCCCGTGCCCAGCCGGGCGTGCTGCTCGAAGAGCCGGTCGTGCATGTCCCAGAAACGGCCCTGCTCGCCGGCACAGCGCGCGGCGTGGGCGGCGACCAGCCCCCAGCCCTCCTCATCCCGCGGGTAGTCCCGGTAGGCGAAGCGGACCTTGCCAGGCTTGAGATACTCCGTCTTGAGCGCCGGCAACGTCTCTCGAAAGAACTTCCCGCAATACCCGCAGGTGAAATCGGAGAACTCCACCATGAGGATCGGCGCCTTCGCGTCGCCGAGCGTCGGCGTGTTCGGCAGCAGAATGTCGGCAAGGTTGCCGGAAGCCATCACCTAAACTAGCATGACCGGCGAGGGCTTTGCCACGGCCGCGCTCCCGTTGATTTGGTACAGGGTGGATGCTACGATGCAAGACGTATGACCGAATATTTCGTCGAGATCCAGAACCAGAGCGCCAAGCTGGCGAGCCACAAGCTGGAGTCCGGGAAACGCTACGTCGTCGGGCGCAGCAAGACGGCGGAGTTGCGGGTGGACGGAGACCCATACATCAGCCGGGAACACGTCGAAGTCTGCGTCGAGTCCGACCAACTGGTGGTGTCCCGCCGGTCCATGGCGACCAACCCCATCGTCTTCAAGGGAACGCCGACCTCCGCCTGCGTACTCAAGACCGGCGACGAAGTGACCATCGGCCAGTCCACCCTCCGCTTCAAGACCGTTGCCAAGGAAGCACCCCCGAGACCCGACCTCACCATGTCGATCCGGAAAGTCGATCGCAAGCCCAGCAACAGCCTCGCGCTGAAGTCTGAAGAACTCTACGAGATCAGCAGCGACGCCGGGCGCCTCCAGTTTCTTTTCTTGCTGGAGCTGCCCGAGCTGATGAAGACCCGGCCCCGCCAGGAGGTGCTCACCCACGTCGCAAAGGTCCTGCGCACCACCACCAAGGCGCATTGGGCCACCGTGCTCACGACGTCGTCTGCGGGCTTCCAGGTCGTCGCCGAGGACGTGGACGAAGAGCGACGAAAGGGCGTGGCCCACCCGGTCAGCGGCACCCTGGTCGAGAGCGCACTCCGCGACGCGCCTCGCCCGGTGCTGTATTTCTGGGACAAGAACCCGGACGCCAGCCCCCAGGCCACGTCCATCATCGGGATCGATTGGGCGATCGCGGCGGCCGCGTCCGACGTGGAGGGCGAGGCGCCCCTTGTCTTTTACGTGGCGGGAGTGGCCTCCAACTACGCCGGGGAAAAGGGAGGGCAGAAGGAAAGCGCCCGGTTCGTCGGGCTGGTGGCCGACATCATCGCCCGGAACCTGGCCCTCGACGTGCTCCGGGAGAAGCAGCTCCGGTTGGGCCATTTCTTTTCGCCGCGCATCTGCGCCCGTCTGCTCGAAGGAAAGGAACAGGCCGATCTCCAGCCCCGCATCGCCGAATCCACGGTGCTGTTCTTCGACATCCGCGATTTCTCGAAACGCACGCAGGGCGCGGTGGAGAATCTCCTGGCGTACCAGGGCGAGCTGCGCAGCGTGATGACCGCGATGACCGAAGCCATCTTCGAGGAGAACGGCGTGGTCATCCAGTACATGGGAGACGGCATCATGGCTGCGTGGAACGTGCCGGTCGAAGACTCGCTCCACGTGGACTGCGCCTGCCGCGCCGCGCTGAAGATGGCCAGCCGCATCAGCCAGGTCGCGGAGGGCTGGCGGTGCGGCATCGGCCTGGACGTCGGCAACATCGTGGCGGGCGCCATGGGGTCGGACCAGGTGTACTCCTACGGCATCATGGGCCCCGTCGTGAACCAGGCCTCACGCATCGAGGGCATCACCAAGGTGGTCGGGGCGCGCATCCTGGTGTCGGAAGCGGTCGCCAAGCGTGTCTCGGCGAAGATCGGCTTGTCCCGGCGGGTCGGCCGCTTCCAGCCGGCGGGCTTCACCACCGCCGTGGACCTCTTCGAGTTGATCCCGCCGCCGGGCGATCCCAAGGAGGAGCAGGAGATACACGGCAACATCCAGCTCACCAATCAAGGGCTGGAAGCTTTCGAGCGAGGCGAGTGGGACAAGGCCGCGAAGTTCTTCCGGAAGCTGCCCGACGACGACAGCCCCGCGAGCTTCCTCCTGTACCTCGCCATGGATTATCAGCGCCGTCCGCCGCGCGATTGGCACGGCGTGATCGAGCTCAAGGAAAAATAACCTCCCGCCGATGGACTACAAGGCTACGCTCAATCTCCCGCAGACCGACTTCCCGATGAAGGCCAATCTCCCGCAGCGCGAGCCGGAGTTGCTCGCGCGCTGGGAGCGCGAGCGTCTCTACGAGCGCATCCAGGAGGCCGGCAAAGACAGGCCGCTCTACGTGCTCCACGACGGGCCGCCTTACGCCAACGGCCGCATCCACATCGGCCACGCGCTCAACAAGGTCCTCAAGGACATCATCGTCAAATCCAAAACGATGGAAGGCCACCACGCGCCGTATGTGCCGGGCTGGGACTGCCACGGGCTGCCGATCGAGCACCAGGTCCTCAAGGAACTGGGCGACAAGAAGAAATCGCTCGGCAAGGTCGAGATCCGGAAGCTCTGCCGCGAGTACGCGAACAAGTACTTCACGATCCAACGGGAGGAGTTCCAGCGACTGGGCGTACTGGGCGACTGGGCTAATCCGTACCTGACCATGAAGCACGACTACGAGGCGGCCATCCTCCGGGAGTTCGGGAAGTTCGTAAAGGCGGGGGGCGTCTATAAAGGCAAGAAGCCGGTGCTCTGGTGTCCGATCGACGAGACGGCGCTGGCCGAAGCCGAGGTGGAGTATGAGAACCACACCTCGCCCTCCATCTACGTGAAGTTTCCGTTCGTGAAAACTCCCAAAGAACTTGGTGCACGCTGGAATGTTCCTTTCCCGGCTGCAGTACAGAAAGTTTCGGTGGTTATCTGGACGACGACTCCCTGGACTCTTCCTGCCAACCAAGCAATTTGCCTAAACCCCCGCATTTGGTACTCGTTCGTCCAAGCTGGCTCGGAGGCATTTGTAATTGCTACGGAGCTTGTTGAATCCGTGTCAAAGGCATGTGGGCTCAAAGTTGATGCAACATGGGGTCCGCAAATAGTTGGCCATGAGCAACACTTTGAGGGATTGCTCTGTAGGCGTCCATTCTCTGTTGGGCTTTCACCCATACTGTTGGGAGATTTTGTTACTAAGGACCAGGGCACCGGCTGTGTCCATATCGCCCCAGGCCATGGACAAGAAGACTACGGACTAGCGCTCACGTACAACAATGAGCCTGAAAAGAAGGTCAAACTTTTGGCTTCTCTCGAAGTATTGGCTCCTGTCGATAACCGCGGCCGTTTCACAGATGAGGTTCCGGAGTTTCAAGGCCTGAAAGTGTTTGAAGCGAACCCGCGCATTAACGAAAAGCTGAAAGCGATGGGCCTGCTGCTGAATAGAGTTGACGACAAACAGACTCACTCCTATCCCCACTGCTGGCGGTGCAAGAACCCCGTGATCTTCCGGGCGACCGACCAATGGTTCGTCGCGATGGAGATAGGCAATCTCAGGGCTCGCGCCCTGGAGGAGATCAACCGTGTCCGGTGGATTCCGTCTCGTGGACGCGAGCGCATCTACGGGATGATACAGGGCAGACCGGACTGGTGCTTGTCCCGCCAACGCGTGTGGGGCGTACCGATTCCCGGGTTCTCCTGCAAGAAGTGCGGACATGTCCTCACCTCGTCTGAAATTGTCGAGCATGTCGCCAAGCTCGTCGAAAAGGATGGGACCGACGTCTGGTTCGCGAGGGACACGGCGGAGTTGATGCCGGCGGCTACCACATGCCCCCAATGCCGTGGCACGGCCTTCGAGAAAGAGAAGGACATCCTGGATGTCTGGTTCGAGTCGGGCGTGAGTCACGCAGCGGTGCTCAAGCCGAGAGGCAAGGCGGTAGGGCAGGAATGGTGGCCCGCCGACCTCTACCTAGAGGGGTCCGACCAGCACCGCGGGTGGTTTCATAGTTCCTTGCTGGCGAGTGTCACAACCGATGAGCGTGCGCCGTACAAGGCCGTGCTGACGCATGGGTTTGTACTCGACGGCGAAGGCAACAAGATGTCCAAGTCGGCCGGCAACGTCGTGGTGCCGCAGGAAGTCATCAAACAGTACGGCGCGGAGATACTACGCCTTTGGGTGGCGACCCAAGACTACCAGGACGATCTCCGGATATCACCCGCAATTCTGGCTCAACTTGGGGAAACTTACCGGAAGCTCCGAAATACTGCCCGCTTCCTTCTGAGCAACCTCTACGATTTCGACCCCGTTGCCAATCGGGTACAGTTTGAAAAATTACCAGAACTAGATCGTTGGGCCCTCATGCGACTACATAATCTAATTGCTAAAGTTCGGCACGGCTATGAGGAGTTTGATTTCAGGCAGATAAGTCACGAACTTGATTATTTCTGTGCAGTGGACATGAGTGCCATTTATCTGGACATACTAAAAGACCGGCTCTATACGTCTCGCAAAGATTCTCCGCTGCGTCGAAGTTCTCAAACTGTTCTGTTCGATATCCTTATTGCGTTGACGAAGTTAAGTGCACCAATACTGAGCTTTACGGCGGACGAGATCTGGAACAGCATACCTGAATCACATCGTGAAGTGCGCAGCGTGCACCTTGCAACTTTTCCAAAGGCCGATATCCGGTACAAGGACACGGAATTGGAAAGCCAGTGGAATTTATTGTTGGAGGTACGCAGCATGGTTCAGGCCGAACTAGAGATCAAGCGCCGTGAAAAAATGATTGGCTCGTCATTAGAAGCGAGGGTCCTGCTGAAGGCTACGCAGGAGATGTATAATTTTCTGAAGCCCTATGAGCAGGACCTACCTAGTTTGTTTATCGTCTCGCAGGCCACTCTGCGACAGTCGGATCTGTCGAATCAGGACATAGCTATTGAAGTCCTCAAAGCCGACGGCAAGAAATGTGTACGCTGCTGGAACTACCGGCCTTACGTCGGCGAGAATAAGACCCACCCCGAGCTCTGCGACCGTTGCGTGGAAGCGATAGCTTGATGGAGATCGGCCTCCGGCATCCTCGGCGTCTCGGCCTCATGTCGCTGATCGTGTCCACCGTGGTCATTCTCGACCAACTCACCAAGTGGATGGTGACCGGCGCGATGCAGCTGCACGAGTCCATTCCCATCATTCCCGACCTCTTCAGCCTCACCTACATCCGGAACTCGGGCGCCGCGTTCGGCATCTTGGCCGGCAGCCACGCCGGCTTCCGCCTGGTGTTCTTCGGACTCACGTCGGTGCTGGCGCTCGCCCTGCTCGGCACGATCTACGTGCGGCTCTCGCCCGCCGACTGGATCGGTCAGGTGAGCGTGGCCGCGATCTTCGGCGGGGCGGTCGGCAACCTGATTGACCGCATCCGTTCCGGCGAAGTCATCGACTTCCTGGACTTCTCACTCCTGGGCCATCACTGGCCCGCCTTCAACGTCGCGGACGCGGCGATCACGGTCGGCGTCTGCTTCCTCATCGGGCATTTCTTTAAGAGCAAGCCTGAGGTCCCAGCCTAGGTGCAACGTTTCACCACCGTGTCCGCGGGCGAACATCCGAAGCGCCTCGACGTTTTCCTCAGCACCCACACCGCCGACCTCTCCCGCGCCGCCATCCAGCGGCTGATCGGGAAGGGCGCCGTTACGGTCAACGGCAAACGCCCGAAACCGTCCCAGAAGATCAAGCCGGGCGACGAGATCGCATGGGACGTGCCGAAGCCGGAGCCGCTCAAGATCGGCGGGGAGCCGATTCCCCTCGACGTGCTGTTCGAAGACGACGCGCTGTTGGTCCTCAACAAGCCGGCGGGCATCGTCGTCCATCCGGCGCCCGGCCACTGGAGCGGGACGCTGGTCAATGCGTTGTTGTATCATATGCAGGCAAACAAACCGGCTGCTGGAGAGAGCGGTCTCGCGAGTATCGGGGGCCGCGAACGGCCTGGACTGGTCCATCGTCTGGACAAGGGGACAAGCGGCGTGATGGTAATCGCCAAGACCGACGCGGCCCATCAGGGCCTCTCGAAGCAGTTCAAGGCCCATACCATCCATCGGGTGTACCTGGCGCTGGTCAGCGGATCAGTGAAGGGCAAGACCGGCCGCGTGGATCTGGCCATCGGCCGCGACACCAGGAACCGGAAAAAGATCTCGGCCCGGACAACTTCGCCGCGGGAGGCCGTGACGGAGTTCGCCGTCGTGGAGCGATACGGAAAACAGGCAACGCTGGTTGAAGTTCACCCGCAGACCGGGCGGACGCATCAGATTCGCGTCCACCTCGCCTCGCTCGGCCATCCTTTGCTCGGCGACGACACCTACGGCGGCCGCAAGGCCTGTCTGGTGAGAGAGCGTTCCATCGAGAGACCGATGCTGCATGCCCGGACGCTCGGCTTCATCCATCCCGTAACCGGCAAGCGCCTGGACTACACGGTGCCGCCGCCGGCCGACATGGACCATCTGCTACGGCAGTTGAAGGCGGGGGAAGCGCGCCGCTAGCTGTTCAGCATGCGCACTTCGCGCTGCGGGAACGGGATGTCGATGTTGCGGGCGCGCAGGCGCTCGACGAGCGTCTGGTAGAGCTCCGCCTGGGCGGCGCCGAAGTCGGACATCTTCACCCACGGCTGGATCGAGAGGTTGATGGCGGAGTCCGCGAGCTGGGAGATCCCTACGAAGGGCGCCGGGTCCTTCAGGACGCGTGGGTTTTGATTGAGGACGTCACGCACGATCGCGAGCGCGTCGGTCAGGTTTGTATCGTACCCGACGCCAACGGCCAGCTGAAGCTGGCGCACTTTCCCGTAGTTGTGCAGGATCTCGCCGATGATCTTGCGGTTGGGAATCACGACCTTCGACCGGTCGCCGTGCATCAGGGTCGTCGAGAAGACGTCGATCGCGAGCACTTCGCCGTAGACGCCGACGATCTCGATGTACTCGCCGACCCGGAAGGGCTTTGTGAAGATGATGGACAGTCCAGCCATGACGTTGCCCAGCACGCCTTGGAGTGCGAGCCCGAGGCCCACCCCGGCGACGCCGATGCCGGCGATGAGAGGCCCCACCTGCACGCCGAACGTGTCGAGCGCGACGATCAGCGTCAGCCCAATCACGAGGATCTTGACGACCCGGACCAGCAGCGTCCGGATCGGGGGCTCCATGTCCTGTCGCTGGAGCCATTTCTCGATCATGTTTCCGACCGACCGCGCCAGGAAGAGGCCGGCTCCAAGGATGATGACCGCGCCGAGCACCTGTAACCCGTACTTGATCAGGAGATCGACCGGAATGTTTTTCAGCGACATGGCGTTTCCCCTTGTCTTGTCCGAATGGTCCTTGCCGCGAGTCTCCTGTCAAGCGGGAAGGCCGGCGGCCTTGCGGAAAGCGGCTTGCAGCTCGGCATAGGTCTGCGTGACCGGGAACTGCGGGAACTCCTTGGTGATGTTCGCGGGCGGGCGGAAGAAGATGCCGGCATCGGCGGCTGTCAGCATGGACGTGTCGTTGTAGGAGTCCCCTGCGGCCACGACGCGGAAGTTGAGGTCCTTGAGGGCCAGCACCGAGGCCCGCTTCTGATCCGGCAGGCGCAGATGGTAGTTCACGATCCGGCCGTCCGACTCCACCTCCAGGGTATTGCAGAAAATGGTCGGGTAGTCGAGCTGCCGCATCAGGGGCGCCGCGAACTGTGCGAACGTGTCCGACAGGATGATCACCTGGCACCGCGCCCGCAGCCACGCCAAGAAGTCCTTTGCCCCATCCAGCGGCGCCATCGTGCCGATTACATCCTGGATATCTTGCAGCGTCAGCTTGTGCTCGGCCAGGATCTTGAGGCGGCGCTTCATCAGCACATCGTAGTTCGGCTCGTCCCGCGTCGTCAGGCGAAGCTCCGGGACCTTTGTCTTCTCGGCAACGGTGATCCAGACCTCGGGAGTCAGGACTCCCTCCAGATCCAGGCAAGCCAGGGCTGGTTTGGTCGGCACGTTAGCCTACGGCGGTGCGGGCCAAGCAGGCGCGGACGCGGGCGGTGAGCTGGGGGATCGAAAAGGGCTTGGTCACATAGTCGGTCACCCCCGCTTCGAAACCCGTGCGCGTGCTCGCTTCATCGGTCATGGCAGTGAGCATCACGACCGGCAGGCGAAGAGTTTCAGGCTTTGCGCGCAGGGCCTTGACCACTTCGATGCCGTCCATCTTCGGCATCTTGAAGTCCAGCACCACGAGGTCCGGCACCTGCTCGTCGATCATCCGGAGCGCTTCCTCGCCGCTGCTGGCTTCGAGCACCGTATGCTGATCCTGCTTGAGGGCCAGGACGGCCATGGTGCGGATGTCAGGCTCGTCATCCACGACGAGGATGCGGAAACTGCGCTGCGCGACGGATGTCTGGAAGGGGTCCGGCGTCACGAACGGCTTTAAGGAAGGCCGCGGCTCCAGGGGGAGTTCGCAGCCTTCATATGCGCAGAAGACGTCGAGTGCGAACCCTCGCTGCGAGACCAGCGCGCGGGCCCGGCGTTCGATTTCTTCGACGAACCGGTCATCGTGGTCCGGGTCGTGATGGGTCAGCGCGACCCGCTTGACGCCCGCCGCGGCCGCCACTTCCACGACGTATTCGAATGTGCTGTGCCCCCAGGTTTTTTTCGAAACGGACTCCTCGGGCGTGTACTGGGCGTCATGGATCACCAGGTCGGCGTCGACCATGAACTTGGCGTGCCGGCGATCGCCCTCGTGCAGGATGGACTCGATGCGGCCCCGCTCGGCGTCGGCGCGCCAGAGCTGGTCGGAGAACGGTTCGTGGTCCACCAAGTAGACGACCGCCACGCCGTCCGCCTCGATCCGGTACCCCAGCGTCATGGCGGGATGGTGGAGAAATTGCGTTGCGACCCGCACGCTGCCGATCTTGTGGATGCCCTCGGTCAGATCGTGATAGGTGATCTCGGCGGGCAGTTGGCTGAGCTCGATGGGAAAGTAGGTGAACTCCATCTGGCCGGCGAGCACGTCGTGCAGCGAGCGCCGGCTGCCTTCCGGGCCGTAGATCGCGACGGAGTTGCCCTGTTGGAACGCTGTGGTGAAGAACGGAAAGCCCTGGATGTGATCCCAGTGCGTGTGGCCCAGCAGAATGCTCGAATGGGTGGGCTTTTTCCCCTTCGAGGCCAGCTCGACGGCGAGCGGGTGCGCGCCGGTGCCGCAGTCGAGGATCAGCCGGTCGCCTTTGGCGGTGGTCAGCTCCACGCAGGAGGTATTGCCGCCGAAGTGGTTCGTGCCCGGCCCCGGCGTGGCGATTGATCCCCTCGTTCCCCAGAAGCGCACTTTCATGAGTCTGCGGCCTCCATAATCGCGTTGCGCCTCCCCGTGGGCGAGGCCCGATTATAGGAGTTTCGCGAGCACCGATCAACTGGGACGCAGACGGCGCTGGTATTGGGGCGCGAGGCTGGGTAGAATCGCCCACCTATGCAGCAGTGGGTCGGCATTTGGTTCCAGTGGGTCCATGACTGGGGATATCCCGGGATCATTGTCCTGATGGCGATGGAGAGTTCCGTCGTGCCGATTCCGAGCGAGATCGTGATTCCGCCCGCGGCGTACTGGGCGGCTCAGGGCCGTTACAGTTTCTGGGGCGTCGTGCTCGCGGGAACGGCCGGGAGCTACCTCGGCGCGGCCTCCACCTATTGGCTGGCCCGGTGGCTGGGGCGGCCGTTGCTGGTGCGGTACGGCCGATTCGTTTTCTGCCCGGAAGAGAAGCTGCTCCGGGCCGAACGCTGGCTGGCCCGGTATGAAGCGGGGGGCGTGTTCTTTGCGAGGATGGTCCCCGTCGTCCGCCACCTGATCGGCATCCCGGCGGGCCTCGTGCGCATGCCGTTCGGCCTCTACAGTGCGATGACGATCATCGGGGCGGGGCTGTGGTGTTGGGTGCTGGCCTGGTTCGGCGGCAATCTGTTGGGCGATCGGCCGGATCTGTTGAACGATCCGGTGGTGCTCGTGCAGGTCCTGCGCGAGCGCTCATGGATGATCGGCGGCTTCGCTGTCCTGCTCTGCGGGCTCTACGTGCTCGTGCTGCGCCTGACGGCCCCTGCGAAGCAGTGAACGTCGCTCACACCCTGGCCTTCTACAAACCCTACGGCGTGCTGTCGTGCTTTACCGATCCTGAGGGCCATGCCACGCTCGCGGATTTCATCTCCATCCGCGGGGTGTATCCGGCGGGCAGGCTGGACCACGACACGGAGGGTCTGCTGGTGCTGACCTCGGATGGAGCACTCGCGCATTGCATCACGGACCCCCGGCACGAGCTGCCCAAGATCTATCTGGTCCAGGTTGAACGGGTGCCGGACGACGCGGCCTTGGCGTCGTTACGCCGGGGCGTGCTCCTCAAAGGCCGGCGAACGAGACCCGCCGAGGTGGAATTGCTGCCGGAGGCCCCTGGCCTTCCGCCGCGGCCGGTGCCCATCCGGTTCCGCAAATCCGTGCCGACGGCCTGGCTCAAGGTCACGTTGCGCGAGGGGCAGAACCGCCAGATCCGCCGCATGACCGCCGCGGTGGGCCATCCCACGCTACGTCTCGTCCGCGTCGCCGTCGGGCCCGTTACGCTGGGCGACCTGCAACCGGGCCAGTGGCGCGAGCTCAAGGGATCTGAACTGGCGGGCCTTCGAAAAGGGTGAAGACCGGAGGCGGATTGCATTGATCCGACGCTGTTGGTAGTATTTTCCCGTGACCGGCGATTGGAACATCATCGTACGGAGAATGGCCGCAGGGCTGTGCGGGGCGGCCTTGCTGGCGGGTGGGCTGATGGTCCCGGCGGCGTCCGCTCAATCCTCATCGGCCGCGAGCGCCGACGTGAAGGCGCTGGACCTCCCGCCCTCAGGTTTTTTCACGAACCTCGCGTTGGCCCACGGATACAAGGAATCCAAGGACGCGTTCCAGACGGACCGCTACAAGCCGGTCAATCCCAGCACCACGTTCAAGCCCGACGTGGAAGCCGTCTTCATGGTGTTCGATGTCCTCCCGAGGGAGAACCCGGCGCACATCCTCGGCCAGCTGTTCCTGGCGAAAGGCGATGGCCGGTCTGAGGACCAGCTGCTGTATGAAGAGAGCGTTTATCTGCAAACGTCGCAGGACAGCGGGTTCATCGAATTCACGAAGCCCAAGGGGGGCTGGGTGCCGGGCGAATACAAGCTGAAAATCCACATCGGGGAGAAGATCACCGACGCCAGCCAGTTGGGAACGTTGCGGTTCCGCATCGTCCCGTCGCCATGACTGCTACATCTTGCTTTGAATCTCGTCCGCGATCTCTTCAATCGTGCGGTTGTCGGTGGGGACGATCTGGTCGCAGGCGGCCTTGTAGAGAGGAAGGCGCTCCTTCAGGACATCTTCCACTTCATCGACGTAGTTTTTCTTCTGGGTAAGCGAGGGGCGATCCTTGCTGTGCTTGATCCGTTCCATGATGGTGGCGACCTCCGCGGTGAGCCAGAATACGCGCCCGCGCTGCCGCAGCGCGTCCACGTTCTCCTTGCGGAGCACGGCGCCCCCGCCGGTGTCGATGAGGGTCCGGTCCTTGGCCCCCACCCGCTGACAGATCTTCGATTCCACGTCCCGGAAGTAGTCCCATCCACGCTTTTGAATGATCTCGGGGACGGCGAGGCCGGCCTTTTTCACGATCTCGGCGTCCGTGGAGATGAGCGGCCATTTCAGGCGTTCCGCCAGGACCTTGGCGACGCTGCTCTTGCCCGTTCCGCGATAGCCGATCAAGACGATGTTCATTTCAAAGACCCTTCCAAGACGGACCGCATGACCCCGACCGGAGCCGGTTGCCGGGTCCAGAGCTCGAACTGCCCGACGGCCTGATGCAGAAACATCTCCAGGCCGCGCACGGTGCGGCAGCCGGCCCGGCGCGCGTCCGTGAGGAGGCGCGTCTCGAGGGGATTGTAAACGATGTCCATGACGGTCAGGTGCGAAGCCAGCAAGGCGGCGGGAACGCACGTCTCGCCCGCGTGCGGGCTCATGCCGACCGGCGTGCAATGAATCATCGTCTGGGCCTCGGGGATGTGGCGGCCCAGGGTCTCCGGCGTGAGCTGAAACCCGGAGACGGACACGCCGGTCTTGTCGCGGAGGTCTTGCACGAGCCGGTCGCGTTCCTGGTCGATGACGGCCAGAATCGTCAAAGCCGAAACCTTGGCGTCCATGCAGAGCGCAAAGGCGATGGCGCGCGCCGCGCCGCCGGATCCCAGCACCAGCACGCGCGCGCCGTCCACCGGCGCGTTCCCCGCGCGCAGCGCCGCGAGGGCGCCCGACGCGTCGGTGTTGTAGCCGGTCAGCCTGTTCTGGTCCAGCACGATCGTGTTGACGGCGCCGATGTTCCGGGCGGTGGGCGCGATCTCGTCCAAATAGGGAAGCACGGCGACCTTGTGCGGGATGGTGACGCTCACGCCGCGAAAACCGGTCATCGCGCGGATGCCCCGTATGGCTCCCTCGACATCTTCCACTTTGAACGCCAGGTAGGCGTAATTGAGGCCCAGATGCTGGAAGGCCGCGTTGTGAATGGCAGGCGAGAGGGAGTGCTCGACGGGGTTGCCGATGAGCGCGCAGAGACGTGTCTTGGCGTCGATCGTCGGCATGGGGACTGTAGAATAACGGGTGGCGGATGAAGGGTCAAGGCGGGTCCTGTCGCCGGGAGCCCCTCGGTGCTCGGGCCGGCCTGCGCTTCGGCTGCCCCGGAACTCTGACTCCGGCCTCAAGGCCGCTGCGCTCCGAGGGGCACACCGGCGCCACCCGCATTCTAATGCTATAATCGACCCTCTAACCTACGAGGAGGTTCCCATGCAGAAGTTGCTCGTTACTTTGATCGCGATAATGATAGTGGCGGGTGGAGCCGGCGTGATCCTGGCAGCCGATGACGACGGGTCCAAGGTCGCCATCACGGCGCCGAAGAACGGCGAGACAGTCGGGGATACCTTCGATCTCAAGTACGATCTGACCAAGGGGTCGAAAGCGGCCCACGCCCACGTCTATCTCGATGGGAAATACCAGAAGGGCTTCGACGGCACGTTCAAGGGCGTGGGCACGGGCAAGCATGAAATCACCGTCACGGCCGCGACGCAGGACCACAAGATGCTGGCGGCGACGCAGACCATCACAGTCGAGGTGAAATAGAGAGTCAGCCCGGAACGAAGGGATTGAATCGGATCTCGTGGCCGATGCGGGTTTCCGGCCCGTGTCCGGTGATCACGCGGGTATCTTCGTCGAGGGCATAGAGCCGGCCTTTGATGGACCGTTCGATGGCCCGGGCGTCGCCTCCCCACAGGTCGGTCCGCCCGATGCTCTCGTGAAAGAGCGTGTCGCCGGCGATCACGATCCGGGCGTCTGGAAAGTGGAAGCACATGGAGCCCGGCGTGTGGCCGGGGGTGTGCAGGGCGAGCCCTTTGACTGCGCCCAGCGCCAGTTCATCGTCGTCCTTGAGCCACCGGTCGGGCGGCGGGACCGGGGTGTATTCCACGCCGAAGGTCCGGCATTGAATTTCCAGATTGTCCCAAAGGATTTTGTCATCCTGGTGCAGCAGGAGGGGCGCCCCCGTGGCTTCCTTCATCTGTCCCGAAGCCAGAAAATGATCGAAATGGGCGTGTGTGTGGACGATGCAGGTGACTGTCAGGCCGAGCGCGGCCACTTCCTTCAGGATGCGCTCGGAGTCCCCGCCAGGGTCCACCACAAGTGCCTTCTTAGTGGTCGGATCGCCGATGATCGAGCAATTGCATTCCAGGGGTGGAACGGCGAAGGAGCGGAAGATCATGAGGTTTCCTGTTTCGGTTCCGTCCACGGCTGACCGGCTGCCTCCCAGGTCGACTTGACGACGACGATCGGAGCCTTGAACAGCACCGCCAGCGCGATCGCATCGGACGAGCGACTGTCAAAGACAAGGGTCCGGTCGCCGAGCGAAACGGTCAGATCGGCGTAATACGTTTTGTCTTTCAGAGTGATGACGGCTCTGGTGACTTTCGCGCCCATTTCCAGCAGCATGAGACGCATGAGGTCGTGTGAGAGGGGGCGTTGGGAGGCGCCGCCCGAGAGCGCGTGGACGATAGACACGGCGACGGTCAAATCGACATGGATGGGCACGAAACGGTCCCCGACGATCAGCAGGACGACGGGTCCGTGATCCAACAGTCTGACCTGCACCTCCTTGATTTCAACGCCATCCTCGGTCGCCCAAGCTGCAGGCCCGCATGAAGGGCTTAGAATCAGCCACGTGGCTACCGCCAACGCCAGATGCCATCGATTCATAGGCTCACCCCGCACCATTTTCAGTGAGAATAGTCCTCGCCGGCCCGCGGCGTCAACGGAAGCTGAAATAGGCAATGGCCTGCGGTATAGTTAGAGGCATGGAACGGGATAAACCGCAGAAGGTGGGGCGGGGAGTGTTCCTGGTCGCGACGCCTCACCTGAAGGACCCCAATTTCCGGCAGACCGTCGTGCTGATCTGCGAACATGGGTCTGGGGGGTCGCTCGGGCTCGTGATCAACCGTCGGACGGAGCAGCACATCACCGAAGTGCTGCCGCAGGCGACCGGGCTTCACGAAAAGGCGGGTTTTGTGTACATCGGGGGGCCGGTGCAGAAGGACAGCCTCTTGATTCTCCACCGCATGCTCAGGGAAGTCCCGGAGTCACGGCCGATTTTTGACGGTGTCTGTCTTGGAGGCGATCTAGGTTTTCTGGAGGAAGCGTTCACCAAAGGCGAAGAGGATGGCCTGGTCCGCGTCTACATGGGATATGCCGGGTGGGCGCCGGGGCAACTGCAGTTCGAATTATCGACCGGATCGTGGCTCGTTCTGCCGGCCCAGATGCAAATGGTATTTGCGGGGGACCCTCTCCGGGTCTGGCCCTCGATCCTTCGCTCGCAGGGCGATGCCTACACGCTCTATGCCACGATGCCGCCGGATCCTTCCCTGAATTGACCCGCTAGAGTTGTTTTCTCGCCCTGACGCTGTGGACGAACAGGGGCTGTGCCAACAGGTCCGCCCGACCGTCCTGCTTCTGGTCGTCGTACACCTTGACGCAGGTATGGCCCCAATCGAGCCGCTGCATGACGCCATCGAGATACGGCTTATACTCGCCGAGCACGGCGGACGCCACGGTCTTCTCGAATGTATTGCGGGGAGCATATTGTAGCACCGCCTGCTCGGCTTCGATCATCTGCCCGACGGCGAAATTGCGGTAGGCCTCGCTGACGTCCTGCCAACCCGTGGGAGACTTCCGGGGATTGGCTGGCGTGATCGCTTGCACTTCGTGTCCGGTGATCTCCAGACGGATCAGCGCGCTTGCCAGGGCAAGGCTGATGGCGCCTTCGGGAATGCGTTGGGACTCCTGCTCCGTGGTCCAAATGGCGGGGCTTTGTATAGAGGGCAGCGCAGTCCCGCACCGGACCCCATGCACCATTTGGGAGGCGAATGTCAGCTGCCGTCCGATCAGGCTCTCCATGTCCTGATTCGTGCAGACGATTTTTTCCGACGGCAAATCGCCGGTCAGCACCAACTGGAGAAGCGAGCGGTTTTTATGGATGGCGTCCCCGACGATCGAGGCTGAATTGGGAAAGACCGCAACAAATGTTCGGGCCCCGAACTGGGCGTATTGCGCGGCCGCCATGGTCCCCAGATCATTGTGGAGCAGCTCAGGCTCGCCTTTCCCTCTGGCCAATTGGAGCTTGACCGCCGACGCGATGGTGGCCGGTTTGGGGTTGTAGAGCACGGACCCGATCGAGCCGCCGGGCCGGCTCGCCGCGTGCACTCTCGGAGAGTGGAGCAAGAAGCGCTGAATGAATTCGTTCGGCGCTTCGATGCCGCGGGCGGCATTGGCTCGGGCCGTTTCCACTGTGCCGGCTTTCGCCGCAAACTGTTCCGGCGTCAGAAGGCCAAGATCGTCGGTGGTCTCGCCAGTGCGGCTTTGGAAGCCGGGCCGAGGCAGGCTCTCGCACCCGCCCAGCAGGAGCGCGACGCTCATCACGCCCAGTCTTTTGCAGAAATCCCGTCGAGAGAGATCAGAATGTAGCGACATGACCGCTCCCTCCCTCTATGGTGTTGCGCCGACCCGCTCCTGCGAGCCGATGCGGGGTTTTTCTAAGTATACTAAACATACTTTCAGTTTACAATAGAAATAAAGCAAGGCGGGTGCCAGTGCTCGGCAGGCGAACCTATCCTGACAGGATGGCCGTTCGTGGTGCAGGTTGGCACCGGGAAGACAGGCGCTTGTCGCTGCATGCATGGAAAAACGGTTGAAGAGCCTGAGGTGCGGCTTAGACTTTCGTGGGATGCATGTCGAGGATCAGCGTGGTGCCGGGGAAAGCCCTGTTTGCTGTGCGGAGAGCCTACTTGACCGTGTCTTCCAGTAAATCGGTTGGGGACGGCCGCGCGCTCGGCAGGTTGCAGCCCAAGAGCCGCTCGAGCCCGAGCAAGCCTTTGGCGTGGGCGACCGTGACCGGCGCGCCGTTGACTCCGCAGAAGGCATTCAGCATGTGGATAGTCCGTCCGTCGGCAAGCTTGATCGCCGCGTGGCCGGCCATGGCGCCTGATTCCACGCTGGTTCCCAGGCTGGTGCCGGGCAGTTCTTGGATGTCATACACGGAGAAGCTGTTGCCGATTGCGAGCGTCGTGGTCAAGAGAAGACCGGTGGCCGCGCCGAGCAGCAGGCGGACCCAGACCGGGGTGGGCTGCCGTCCGTCCGTCGGCGGCCTGCGTTCGATGAGCCACACCAGCACGAACCCGACGGGCAAGGTGATCAGAAGAAGACCGTGGCCTGCCATCGTCTGATAGCGAGCCCCCAACGAAGTTTCGGAAAAGGCGAGGTAGACGACAGGGGACAGCAGGACGAGAACGGCGGCGATTATCTCGCGGGCGGCCATGAGGGACTTTCCTGCCATGAAGGGTTTAACTCTACGGAGATAAAGGAACAGAGTCAATCCAATCGTGCGGAAACTTCGCTTGCTCCGGCCGCATTCGTTGCGGATAATGAGACCGTTATGCGACCGGCGGCACAGGCCAACCTCATTGACGGACGATTGCCGACGGCGGTTGCGCCTGAGCGGTACGATGTGACGCTTTCCGTCGAGCCGGAACAGAGGCGGTTTTCCGGTTCCATTGCGATTCAGTTGCACGTACGGGAGGCGGTTCGGCATGTCACCCTGCACGCGCTGGAACTGGAGATTCTCGAGGCGACGGTGGAGTCTGGTGGTGTCCATCATACCGTGTCGATGTCTGCGGATCCGGGCACCGAAACCATCACGCTGACTCTGAACCGGGCAATTTCGGCCGGTCCCGCCATGGTCGGCCTGACGTTCTCCGGACGGCTGAACCAGCAGATGAAGGGCCTCTACGAGGCGAAAGTCGGGGCGGAGCGGTATGCCTTTACGCAGTTCGAAGCCACCGACGCCCGCCGCGCCTTTCCCTGCTTCGACGAGCCCGCCATGAAGGCCTCGTTCAAGATCACGGCTGTCATCCCGGACCATCTTGTCGCGCTCTCCAACATGGACGTGGCGGTGGAGTCGGTGGACGCGACGGCGCGCCGCAAGACGGTCACCTTTGCAGAGACGCCGCCGATGTCCACGTACCTGGTCGCTCTCGCCGTGGCGAAGCTTGAATGCCGGGAGGCCCTCATCGACGGCGCACGCGCGGCTATCTATGCGACGCCCGGCCAGCTTGCGCTGACCGGCTTCGCCCATGAAGTGATGCGGGCCTGTCTCCCGCGGCTGAACGCCTATTTCGACCTGCGTTATCCGCTGGCCAAGCTCGACCTGGTCGGCGTGCCTGATTTCTCGATGGGCGCCATGGAGAATTGGGGCGCGATTTTCTTCCGGGAGAACCGTCTGCTGCTGGACCCCGCGCAAGCGTCCGCGCACACTCTCCGCGCCGTGGCCAACGTGATCACGCACGAAGTCGTCCACCAATGGTTCGGCAACCTCGTCACGATGGATTGGTGGGAGGACCTCTGGCTCAACGAGTCGTTCGCCACGTGGCTGGCCTGCAAGATTGTGGACGATTGGCGCCCGGAATGGCGGTCCTGGGTGGAGTTCGCGCGCGATAAACAGACGCCGCTCGGTGTGGATGCGCTGGCCTCCACCAGGCCGATCAGTTCGAAAGTCCGCACGGCGGCCGAAGCCGAGGAGATGTTCGACGCCCTGACGTACGAAAAGGGCGCGTCGGCATTGCGGATGCTGGAGCAGTTCCTGGGTGACGACGTTTTCCGCCGGGGCATCCGGGAGTACATCAAGGCGCACCAGTTCGGGAACGCGCCGGCTTCCGATCTGTGGGCGGCCCTGGAGGCTGCCTCGGGCCGGCCGGTGCCCGCGATCGCCCGGGACTGGTTCACCAGGCCGGGATTTCCGCTTGTGACTGTCAGTGCCGAGGGGCCGGACTTGCAGAAGGTGCAGATTGAGCAGCGACGATTCCGCGCCGGCCGGGACGTGCAGGAAGACGTCGAGCGTCCTTGGACCATCCCGCTGACGCTTGCTTTCGAGGATGACGACGGCATCAAGCGGGAACACGTCCTCATGACCGGCCAGCGCGTCGCGATCTCACTGCCCGCGAGGGGCGCGGTCCGTTGGGTCTACGCCAATGCCGGAGAACAGGGGTTCTACCGGACGCATTACGATCACAGGCTCCGAGGCACGCTGGCCGCCTCGCTGGCTCGGCTCTCGCCGGAGGAACGGTTCGGTTTGCTCGACAATACGTGGGCGCTGGCGCAGAAGGGTACACTGCCGATCGGCGAGTTTCTCGATCTCGTCGTCCGGTTCCGTGGGGATGACACACGGATCGTGATCGAAGGGCTGGGCGGCTATCTGGGGATTCTCGGGGACCGGCTGGTGGCCGAGTCAGAGCGACCGCTGCTTGCCCGGTTCGTCGAAGACTTCTATCAGGCGTTTGTTGATTCGCTGGGGTGGGACGCACGTCCTCATGAGAGTGATGAGCCCAAACTGGCGCGCGCAGCCGTGCTCTGGACGCTGGGGAGCCTCGCGAAACCCGCTCCGCTGATCCGCGAGATGGTGGGACGGCTGGAGCGCTATTGGACCGATCCCGCTTCGCTTGATCCGACGCTGGCGACGGCCGCCATCCGGCTTTGCGCACGGGTCGGGGGCAAGGAGCGCTATGAACGCTATCTGGAGCGGTATCGCGAGGCGGCGACGCCTGAAGACCGGGAGCGATACCTTGTCGCTTTGGGGGATTTTGCCGAGCCGGGCCTTACGGCCGTGATTCTGACGCTCATTCTGACCGAGACGATCAAAGGGCAGGACATCTGGAAGCCGTTGCGGGGGCTGCTCTCGAATCCCGCGACACAGGGCGAGACGTGGTCTTTCGTCAAAGCCAACTGGCCGGCCCTCCGGAAGAAAGGGGGTAGTGTAGGCGCCCTGCGGATCATCAGCGGAGTGAAAGCGCTTTGGGAGGAGGAATGGCTGATCGACGTGGAGAGCTTTTTCAGCGATCCGGCCCATCGCGTGGCTGCGGCGGAACGGACGCTGACCCAGACACTGGAGTTTATTCGATTAGGACTGACGTTTCGGCGGGAGCAGCAGAGGAGACTTTCCGAGTGGCTGCAAGGTAGGCGGTAAGCACAACTCAATCAGTTTTTTTCTTTGGAGAGGAGTCTTCCTCTTTGGCCGGAGGCGCCGGCGTTTTGGCGGTCTCGTCGGGAACGATGACGATTCCTGTGGGTGGGACGCCGACGAGGTCGGGACCCACGAAAATCTCCACCTCGGGCTTTGGCTTCTCGATCGGGCTCAGATCATCCGGATGCCGTTCGCGCTGGGTCTGGCCGGAGTCGGGGGCGCCGGTTTTACCCTCCGGAACAGCCTGCGCGATGGCCATGTCCGTGAGCAAGAGGGCGATTCCCAATACAAGACTTCCAAGTTGCCATGATGGTAGGCTCCGGCGCATCTTTTTCACCGCATGGGTTTGCTGACTAAGCGTGCTAATTGTATACGCCCGGCGATGGGCGGGGTCAAGGCGGAAGCTTTTGTGGAGGCGGCTTGCGGTGTCTCCCGCCGGTCGGTATGCTGGTTTCCGTCGGAGGCTGTGGGCCGCATGACTATGGGGAAGGAGGCATCCATGACGAGGCTGTGGAGTGTCGGTCTTGCAGGATGGCTGCTTGCGGGAGGCCTGATCGGCTGCGCGACAGGCGCCATGCCGCCTTCCGAAACGACCATGTCCATCGTGCGGGCTTACCAGAACCAACTCGACTCCAGAGTGGCTTCGGGACATCTGACCCGCCCTCAGGCGCGGGAGTTGCTGTATACCAAACTGGGCGAGATCCGGCCTCCCTTGCCCGGTCTGAATGAATTGTCGGAGTTTCGCAAGCAGGTGACGGCTCAGGTCGAGGCCCAAACACTGACGCCGGAGCAGGCGGAGGCCCAGCTTGCGGCGCGCGAGTCGGAGATGCTGGCGCGCTGGGAAGAGATGGCTGCCAAGTACGCGCGCGATCAGCGCAACTTCGAGCAGCTCAAGAGAGAGCAGGAGCGGGGGTTCCAGCAAGAACAGCAGCCGATGAATCGCTTCCCCGGTCGGTAGGACGCCCGCTCCTTGCGCGCTCCATGAAGGCCATGGTGCTGAGACAGGCAGCCGATGCAGGGAAACGGCCGCTTGCGCTGGAGGAACTTCCTGTTCCGGAGCCGGGCCCGGATCAGGTGCTGGTGCGGGTGCGCGTGTGCGGGGTCTGCCGCACCGATCTCCATATCGTCGAGGGCGATCTGCCGCCCGCGAAGCGGCCCGTCGTTCCAGGTCACGAGATTGTCGGGACGGTCGATCAGGTGGGACGCAATGTTCGGACGGTGAAAGAAGGAGACCGGGTGGGCATTGCCTGGCTCCGGCACACATGCGGCCGCTGTGAGTTTTGTCTCGACCGCCGGGAGAACCTGTGCCTGGAGGCGCGGTTTACCGGCTACCATGCGGATGGCGGCTACGCCGAATATGCTGTGGCGCCGGAGGCGTTCGCCTATCCGATCCCCGACGCCTTTACCGACGAGGAAGTGGCGCCTTTGCTCTGCGCGGGGATCATCGGGTACCGCGCTCTCCGGCTCAGCGGGGTGAAATCCGGCCAGCGCCTTGGCCTCTACGGGTTCGGAGCCTCGGCGCACATTGCGATCCAAGTGGCCCGTCACTGGGGTTGCAAGGTGTTCGTCTGCTCGCTGCGGGAGGAGCACCGGGCCTTGGCGCGCGAACTGGGCGCGGTGTGGGTGGGCGGCGCGGCTGAGGCTCTGCCCGAGCAGCTGCATGGCGCGATCCTGTTCGCGCCGGCCGGCGAGCTGGTTCCGCCGGCGCTCAGGGCTTTGCGGAGGGGCGGCACCCTGGCGATCGCGGGTATTCATCTGTCGCCCATCCCGGCAATTGACTATGACCACGACCTCTTCGGCGAGCGGACGATCCGCAGCGTGACCGCGAACACGAAACAGGACGGCTTGGATCTCCTGCAGGAAGCCGCGGACATTCCCATCCGTCCGCACACCCAGCGGTTCAGGCTGGAGGACGCCAACACGGCGTTGCAGGCGTTGAAAGCCGGCGCGATCCGAGGGGCCGGCGTGCTGAAAGTGGCATCGTGACGAGAAGCGCACGGAAAAGAAATCGGCTTGGGCCGGTCTTTCTCGGAAGCCTGGCCGTCGTTCTCGGCTACTTGTGCGAGTCCGGATCGGCGGGTACGCAGTCAGACGCCGCTCCGTCGTTGCCGCCCGAGCGCGTGGAAGCCATCGCCCGTCTGGCCGTGCCGGCACCGATGATGACGATTCCATCCGGCTGGTTTCTGATGGGGACGGCCCACGTGGACGAGATTTTGCTGGGATTTGAAGGACCATATGACGATACCGAGCAGCCACAGCGGCGGATCTGGCTGGACGCCTACGAGATTGATCGTGATGAAGTCAGCCTCGGCAACTACCTGGCGTGGGGGCTCCGCGCCTCCCGCCGGCTTGACCCGCAGCTTGCGAACGAGCTTGCCGTGACAAGGCGTCTTCCTGCCGCGACCCTGTCGGACTGGCCGGCATTTTATGTGCGCTGGCAGGACGCCGACGACTATTGCCGCTCCCTTGGAAAGCGCCTGCCCAGCGAAGCGGAGTGGGAAAAGGCCGCGCGGGGCCCCAAGGGCCAGATTTTTCCGTGGGGGACGACGGCGCCGTCTCCTTTTCTTGCGGTGTTCAACCGGCAAATCGAAGACACGACGCTTCCCGTCGCGCCGGTGGACAGCCTTGTGGAAGGACGCAGCCCGTACGGCCTTCATCACATGGCCGGCAACGTGGCGGAGTGGGTTCAGGATTGGGGAGGGATTGATTACTACGTGACAATGCCGGAGCGCAATCCGGTGGGTCCGGCCAACGGGCGGTACAAGATCGTCCGCGGCGGCTCGTGGCGAAGCGGCCCGGCCATGCTCCGGACCGCGACGCGGGGCGGCGCTCCTCCCATGTTCAGCTCTTCGACCATCGGGTTCCGCTGCGCGCGTTCCATTCCGTAGGTTGTTCGCCTTGACGCCGTTCTTCTATGGAACTGTCCCATGAGGAAGCTTTCGCGATGCAGGTGAAGAAGCTGTTGCATACCAGGATGCGGGTCAGCGACATGGATCAGACGATCCGCTTCTACACCGAAGTGCTGGGCCTGGAAGTGCTGGAGCGCAAGACCTCGCCGCGGGGATCGCACCTGGCGTTCCTGAAAGTGCCGAACAGCGACGAACTGATTGAGCTGTGCAGTTTCCCGCCGAGCGGGCCCGTGAAAGTGCAGGAGGACCTCGTGCACCTCGCCTTTCAGGTCGAGAGCCTCGACGACACGATCCGAACCCTGCACGAGAAAGGCGTCAAAATCACCGACGGCCCCACGGTCACTTCCTCTGGCAGCCGCTTCATCTTCATCGACGCGCCGGACGGCTACGAGGTCGAACTCATCGAACGTCCGCCGGGCATCGCCATCGTCTGAACGGCCAGCATGTCGTTTGAAGCCAGATTGACCGAGTTGGGCATCACCCTGCCGCCGGCGCCGAAGCCGGTCGCCGCCTATATCCCGGCGGTGCAGGCCGGCGACCTGCTGTTTCTGAGCGGCACCGGCCCCTTCAAGGACGGCGCGATCGCCTACGCCGGAAAACTCGGCAAGGAGTTCACGGTGCAGCAGGGCTACGACGCGGCGCGCCTGACCCTGTTGAACGCCCTGGCCATGGTTCGCCAGGAACTCGGCACCCTCGACCGTGTGGTGCGGATCGTGCGGGTGACCGGCCACGTGGCGTCCGCCGAGGGATTCTCCCAGCAGCCGGCCGTGATCAACGGCGCCTCGGACCTGCTCGTTCAGATTTTCGGCGAAGCCGGATGCCACGCGCGGCTGGCCCTCGGCGCGGCCGAGCTCCCGCTTAACATGTGCATCGAGCTCGAATTAATTCTCCAAGTCAAATAGCGGTATTCCCTGCCTTGACACTCCCGAAGATCGCTATGTTATAGTGCAGAACTTGCTCGTAGAATGCGATTTTTTCAAATGAGAAGGCGTTATCCATGAAGACGTTTTTGCTGCTGGCAACCTTCACAATCGGCGTCGCGGCGGGCGGACCTGCCTGGGCGGCGGCCGCGATCAATCCAGACTCCGGCCCGATCGGCATCGCGATCACCATCACCGGCGAGGGGTTCGGCAAGTTCGTCTCGCCAAAAAACAATGCCGTGCTCTTTGGAAAAGCCCCGGGGCTTGTGGAGCAGTGGGAAGATGGTCGGATCGTCGTCAGAGTCCCCCGCAAGGCGGCCACGGGCCCCGTGACGCTCAAGTCCGGCAAGAAGACCAAGCAGGTCGGGTCATTTACCGTCGAGACGCCGCTCGTGAAAGAAGTATCCCCGGCGGAGGCGCAGCCCGGCCAGATCGTGCAGATCATCGGCCGGAACTTCGGCCCTACGATGGGGCAGAAAGACAGCGAAATGCAGTTCGGAGTCAACGAGGTGCTCTTCAACGGGGTCCCGGCCGAAGTCGTGCGTTGGCGAGACACGCGGATCGAGGTGAAAGTCCCGTCGAATGCGACGAGCGGCCCCCTGCTTGTCCGACTCGCATCGGTAGATCCCCAGCCCGACGGCTCCTGCTGCGCTCCCGCCGAGTACAGCACGACTGCTCCGGTGACCTTCTCGGTGGTCTCTCCGATCACGCTGGAACCCACGGAAGGGCCGATGGGGACCCCGGTCGTCATCGCGGGAATCGGGTTCGGCCAGCGCAAGCCGGGCGAAGACGCCGTGCTGTTCAACGGGACGCCGGCGCCGATCCTTAATTGGACCAACACACAGATCCGCGCGATGTTTCCGCTGAACGGCGCATCGGGTCCGGTCACGCTCAAACGCGGGGGCCAATCGAAAGTGGTGGGAGAGTTCCGGCTGACGCCCCACCGGGTCATCGGGTTCATTCCGGATGCGGCGCCGGTCGGCGCGCTCGTCACGATCAGCGGGGAGAACTTCGGAGTGTTTTATGAGGGCGGTTCCAACCAAGTTCTCTTCGGGGACGTGCCGGCGCGGGTGTTCCAGTGGTCGGACCGCGTCATCGATGTGTGGGTGCCAGTGAGCGCGAAGAGCGGGCCGCTGGTGGTCCGCCGGGGCGCAGGGACGGCCAAGGCCGACGGCACGTGCTGCGCGGAACGCGGGTTCGCCGCAGTCGAGGGCGGCGCCTTCACGCTGTCGGCGCCCACAGTTTCGGCGATCACGCCCCCAACGGCCGAGGTCGGCGGTCTGATCACCATCACGGGGAGCGGTTTCGGGGAGTTCCTCAGGACCGACGAGCGCACGCAGGACGACATCTCACGCGCGGGACACCAGAATAAACTCGCACCGTTCGGCGTGAACATCGCGCGGACGGCGGTGCTGTTCCCGGCAAACAAGGATTTCGTCAAAGCGAGCCACGTGGCCGGCTATATCGAGAGTTGGACCGATACGGAGATCAAGGTGCGCGTGCCTCAGGTCGCCATCCCTGGGATGGTGTTGATCACGCGAGGCTCTTGGGACATGCTGCCGGATGGAACCTGCTGCAAGGACAAGGAATGGGTTCAAAGCGAAGCCGGTCTCTTCACGCCGACGGGACTCGACAAGATCACCTCGGACTACATGAAAAAACCTTCCGGCGCGGCGTCGGAGCAATGATGGACGCAAGAAAATCCCGCTACGCGCTTGGTCTTGCCGCGCTTGTGGGATGGGCCGGCTTCCTCTCGACGGCCCTCCTGTGGGCCGCTGAACCTCTGCGTGTGGTGAAGAGCGGAACGACCCTCACGCTTTACGGAGTTACCTTCGCCTCGCCGGCGGCCGGGTGGGTGGTCGGCGGCGGCGGCACGATCCTCGCGACCACGGACGGCGGCGCAACGTGGAAGCCGCAGAAGAGCGGAAGCCAGGAGAGCCTGTATGATGCGGCCTTTCCCACACCGAAAACGGGATGGGCGGTCGGAGGCAGCGGCACGATTCTCATGACCGCTGACGGCGGCGCGACATGGACACCGCAGAAGAGCGGGACTCTCGCCCATCTGTTCGATGTCATGTTTCTTGACGCCACACACGGCTGGATCGCCGGCGCGGATGGGACGATCCTGTCGACGGATGATGGCGGGAAAAGCTGGCAGGACCAGCCGACCGGCAGCCGCGTCAATCTGTATAGTGTCCTATTCTTGAACGACAAGATCGGGTGGGCGGTTGGCGCTTTGGGCACCCTCCTGGCATCGAAGGACGGAGGCCGAACGTGGGCGGTTCAAGAAAGCCAGACGCACAGCACTCTGTTTGATATTGCCTTTCCCGATCAGACGGTCGGCTGGATTGCGGGCAACGGGGGAGTGCTTTTGCAGACGCTCGACGGCGGCGCCAAATGGGAGGACCGGTCGTTGCCCACTCCGGCTGATCTCACGGGTCTGGCGTTCACGGATTTCAAGAACGGCTGGGCTGTGGGAGACCGGGGAACGATTCTCCGCACCACGGACGGCGGGTTCAACTGGGTCCCATATGGGCGCGCCCCTCACACCACGCTCTACGGGACGGTGTTCCCGAACGGGAAGCAGGGGATTGCGGTCGGCGACAAGGGGACGATTCTGCAGATCGTCACTCCCTAGCCCAGGTCTCCCCATTCGTACTGCACGATAGCCAGCGCCGCGAGAACGGCGCTTTCCGACCGCAGAATCTGAGCCCCCAGCGAGACGACTTCAAATCCCGAGCGCTCCGCAGTCTCAATCTCGCCGGGATCGAATCCGCCTTCCGGCCCGATCGCCACCACCACGGATTCCGGGCTGGGTTTCCCGGAGAGTCGCTTCCGCAACGAGAGTCCGCCCGGTTTCTCCCACAGGATCAGCCGGCAGGCGGTGGAGTCGGATTCGGCACACCAGGCGTCGACCGATACCGGCTCCGCCACGGCCGGCACGTCCCATCGCATGCTCTGTTGCGCGGCCTCGAGCGCAATGCTCCGCCAGCGCCGCGCCTGCTGACCCGCGCGCGCGGCTGGAGGGCGCACGACCGTCCGGGCGGTGATCAGGGGAACCAGGCGGGCGACGCCGAGTTCGGTCGCCTTCTGGATCGCCCAGTCCATGCCGTCGCCTTTGATGAGAGCGACCCCTACCGTGATGCGCGGGAGGCGGGGAGGAGGAGGGAGGATTTCGGAAAGGACCCGGCCGGTCAGGTGGTCGCGGTCCGCCGCGGTGATCCGGACCTCGTAGCGCGGTCCGCCTGCTTCCGCGAGCCACACGTTCTCGCCGGGCCGCACGCGGAGGCTTCCCTTCAAGTGGCGGGCCAGCGGGCCGGTGACGGAAACCGTTTTTTCCCGAATGGACCCCCGTTCGATGAAGAAGACAGGCATGCAGCCGGGTGGTCCGGGCTACTCGAACAGATTCTTCATCTTGTCGACGAGGCCGCTGCCTTCGGCATTGAGCGACTCGCCGCCGGCCTTGGCGAATTCTTCCAGGAGTTCTTTCTGTTTGGGGGTCAGCTTGGCGGGGATCTCGACTTTCACGCGGATGAGCTGGTCGCCGGTCCCGTTGCCCCGCAGGCTGGGAGCCCCGAGGCCCTTGATCCGGAAAACCTTGTCGTGTTGCGTGCCTGGCCCGATTTTGATGACCGTATGCTCTCCGTTCAGCGTCGGCACCTGGATCTTGGCGCCGAGCGCGGCCGCGGCAAAGCTGATGGGAACTTCGCAAATGATGTCGTTGCCCTTGCGGGTGAACAGGGGATGCATGCTGACGTTGATCAGCACGTAGAGATCGCCCGGGGGGCCGCCGTTCTCGCCGGGCTCGCCTTCGTTCGCCAGGCGGAGGCGCGTGCCGGTTTCGACGCCCGCCGGGATGTGCACGCTCAGGACGCGTTCCGTCCGCACCCGCTGTTGGCCGCGGCACGTCGGACAGTAGGCGGTGATGGTATGGCCCATTCCCTGGCAGCGGCCGCACGTCTTGTTGATGGTGAAGAAGCCCTGCTGGAACCGGAGTTGGCCGGCGCCCTTGCAGCTCTGGCAGGTCTTGACATGGTCGGGGCTCTGGGCGCCGCTGCCCCGGCACTCTTTGCAGGTCTCCCAGCGGGGAATCTTCAGGGAGACCTCTTTGCCGTAGACCGCGTCTTCAAAGGCCAGCGTCAGGCGGTATTCGATGTCGGAGCCGCGGAAGACCCGCTGCCTGCCCTGCCGGCCCCCGAAAAAGTCTTCGAAGATGTCGTTGAAGATGTCGCCGAATCCGCCCTGCCCGAAGCCTTCAAAGCCCTGGGCGCCGTCGGCATGGCCGAACGTGTCATAGCGTCGGCGCTTGTCCTGATCGCTGAGGACCGCGTAGGCCTCGTTGATCTCCTTGAACTTCTCCTCAGCTGCTTTTTTCTCTTTCTCGCCCGCATGGGTGTCGGGATGGTGCTGGCGCGCGAGCCTGCGGTAGGCTTTCTTGAGCTCCTCCTCGTTGGCGTTCCGATCGACGCCCAGGGTTTCGTAGTAGTCGCGTTTCACCGTCGCGGCCATGATACTACATCAAGGCGGGTTTCGATCACTTTTTGTCCTTGTTCACCTCGGTGTATTCGGCGTCCACGACTTTCTCGTCCCCGGGGGCGCTCTCCGCACCGCCTGTCTGGCCGTCGTTGCCGGCTCTGTCCGGACCTGTCGGTCCCGCGCCACCCGCAGCGGTCTTCTTGTACATTTCCTCGCCGATCTTCTGCGAGGCTTTGACCAGGTTCTGCGTGGCCGTCCGGATGGCCTCCATATCGTTGCCGTCCATTGCCTTGCGGGCCGCCGCGATCTCCTCTTGGATTTTCTTGCGGTCGTCTTCGCCGATCTTGTCGCCGTGTTCGGCGAGGAGCTTCTCGACGCCGTAGATGCGGTTGTCGGCTTCATTGCGGACTTCCACGAACTCGCGCTTCTTTTTGTCCTCCGCCGCGTGGGCCTGGGCTTCCTTGACCATCTTCTCGATCTCGTCCTTGTTCAGACCGCTGGACGCGGTGATCCGGATCGACTGCTCCTTCTGCGTCGCCAGGTCCTTGGCCCCGACGTGGACGATGCCGTTCGCATCGATGTCGAAGGTGACTTCGATCTGGGGCACGCCGCGCGGCCCGGGCGGGATGCCGACGAGGTCGAAGTGACCGAGCGACTTGTTGTCGGACGCCATCTCCCGCTCGCCCTGCAGCACGTTGATCGTCACTGCCGTCTGGCCGTCGGCCGCCGTGGAGAAGATCTGACTCTTCTTCGTCGGGATGGTCGTGTTGCGCTCGATGAGGCGCGTGAACACGCCGCCCAGCGTTTCGATGCCGAGGGTCAGCGGGGTGACGTCCAGCAGCAGCACGTCCTTGACCTCGCCCTTCAGGACGCCGCCCTGGATCCCCGCGCCGATCGCCACGACCTCGTCGGGGTTGACGCCTTTGTGCGGCTCCTTGCCGAAGAAGTCGCGCACGAGCTGGATGACCTTGGGCATGCGGGTCATGCCGCCGACCAGCACGATCTCGTCCACCTCCTTGGCCGTAATGCCCGCGTCGCCCAGCGCCTTCTTGCACGGTTCGACGGTGCGCTGGATCAGGTCGTCCACCAGCTGCTCGAGCTTGGCCCGCGTCAGTTTGATCACCAAGTGCTTCGGCCCGCCGGCGTCGGCCGTGATGAACGGCAGGTTGATTTCGGTTTCCTGGGAAGAGGACAGCTCGATCTTGGCCCGCTCGGCCGCTTCCTTCAGCCGCTGGAGGGCCATGCGGTCCTTTTTGAGATCGATGCCCTGGTCCTTTTTGAACTCCTCCACCAGCCAGTCCATGACCCGCTGGTCGAAGTCATCGCCGCCGAGGAACGTATCGCCGTTGGTGGACTTGACCTCGAACACCCCGTCGCCGATCTCCAGGATGGAGATGTCGAACGTGCCGCCGCCCAGGTCGTAGACCGCGATCCGTTCGTCTTTCTTCTTGTCCAGGCCGTAGGCCAGCGAGGCGGCCGTCGGCTCGTTGATGATGCGGAGCACGTTGAGGCCCGCGATCTGCCCCGCGTCCTTGGTGGCCTGGCGCTGGCTGTCGTCGAAGTAGGCGGGCACTGTGATGACGGCTTCCGTCACCGGCTCGCCCAGGTAGTCTTCGGCGGTCTGCTTCATCTTCTGAAGGATCATGGCCGAGATTTCGGCCGGGCTGTATTGTTTGCCGCGGATCTCGACGTGCGCGTCGCCGTTGGGGGCGGTCGCGATCTTGTAGGGCAGCCGCTTGGCGGCTTCACGGACCTCTTTCGATTCGGCTTTGCGGCCGATCAAGCGTTTGATCGAGTAAATGGTGTTCTCCGGGTTCGTGATGGCCTGGCGCTTCGCGATCTGTCCGACCAGCCGATCCCCCTTGTCGGTGATCCCGACGATGGAAGGCGTGGTCCGGTTTCCTTCCGCGTTGGCGATGACGACCGGTTCGCCTCCAGACATGATGGCCACGCAGGAGTTCGTTGTTCCAAGGTCAATTCCGATGACTTTGCCCATGGTGCTCTCCTTCCCTTCTATCTTTCTTGGTCCTCATCGGCCTTGTTCGGCGCCGCGACGGTGACCATGGCCGGACGCAGGACGCGGTCATACAAGTAGTATCCCTTCTCATGCTCCGCCACGACCGTGTTCGGCGCCTGTCCGTCCTTGGCCTCGACCAACGCGACGGCCTGATGGACGGCGGGGTCAAAGGGGAGTCCCACGCTGGGGATCTCCTTGACACCGTGCCGGCTGAGGGCCTCGACGTAGTGCTTGCACGTCAACTCGACGCCCTGGACCAGGCCGTTTGTGCCGCCGGGCTGCTGCGCATGCTGCAACGCTCTCTGCAAATTATCCAGGACCGTGAGCATATCCTTCAGGAGCCGTTCGTTGGCATACTTGATGTAATCTGTCTGATCCTTCTGCGCCCGCTTCTTGTAATTCTCAAACTCCGCGGCCAAGCGCAGGTAACGGTCTTGAGCGGCTTTGAGCTCGTCAGCCGCAGCCGCCTGCTTTTCATCGGCACTCGGGAGCGACTCCGCCGTCGTTTCGACGGGAGATTCCGCACGTTCGGAAACCTCGGACTCGCTTGTTTTTTCAGATGAATCTCTCATGGCACTCGTCTCGCCAAGATTCGGTTGTTTTAAAGTAGCCACGCCCGGTCTGTAATCAAGCCAAGAAGCGGTTTTTCCTGGAAGTTTCTTTGAGAGCGGGGCAGGTCAGGAGGGTCTGTTCAGCCGGTACAGGAGGGCGAGACCTTCGAGGGTCAAGTGCGGCCGGACTTCGCGGATCGACCGGGATTCCGGCGCGATGAGTCCTGCGAGGCCGCCGGTTGCCAGGACAAAGCAGTCCCGGCCCAATTCCTGCTGGATCCGGCGCACGAGTTCATCGACCAGTCCGGCATAGCCGAACACCAGGCCAGCCTGCATGCTGGACACGGTGTCCCGGCCGATGGCGGACTTGGGACGGGCCAGTTCGATCTTGGGAAGTTTCGCGGTCCGCGCATAGAGAGCCTCGGCGGAAATCCGGAGGCCTGGAGCGATCGCGCCTCCCAGGTATTCGCCGTCGGCCGTCACCGCGCAGAACGTGGTGGCGGTGCCGAAATCGACGACGATGATCGGTCCCCCGTATCGGCGGTGGGCCGCAGCCGCGTTGACGATCCGGTCGCTTCCCACCTCAAGCGGGTTGGCGTATTTGATGGTCAATCCCGTCTCCAGCTCGGCGGAGACGTTCAGCGGCAGACAATGAAAGTAGGCCTCGGCCAGCTCTTCGAAAAGGGGTGTCAGCGGGGGAACGACGCTGGACAGGATGACGCCGTCCACGCGTTCCGGGCTGATGCCTTCGACCCGTAGAAGGTCCAGCAGGAGGATGGCGTACTCGTCGGTCGTCTTGGAGTAGTCGGTACCTATGCGCCAGTCGGCGACGAGCTTGTCGCCGTCGAAGATTCCCCAGACGACGTTCGTGTTCCCGATATCGATGGCCAGTAACATAAAAGCGCCCGCGGCTTTCGTAGCTGCGAGGTCTTGGCCAAGCAGCGTTCTAATCACCGTAAGTGTACGACATCGCCGGCCCGGATTTCGAGGATTTTCCCTTCCGGGGTGCGAAGACGCAGGGCGCCGTCAGGCGCGATCGCTTCGGCGGTGCCTTCGACCTGCCCGCTCCCGACCAGCTCGACCCGAACCTGTCGTCCCAGGGTGCCGCAGAGGCTCCGGTAGGCGTTCGCGATCGCTCCCGGCCCCTGCTCGCAGAGTGTATCGTACAGACACTCCACCTCGCCGAGCAGCGCTGCTAGGAGCGGAGCGCGTTCGATGGGATGGCCGGTCTCAATCAAGAGTGATGTGGCGGAGGAACGCAGCTCTTCCGGAAACGCTTCGGGCGGCATGTTCACGTTAATGCCGATCCCTGCCACGACGGCCTTTGCTCCTGCCCGCCCACCGTTGATCGCTTCCACCAGAATGCCGGCCAGCTTGCGTCCCTCTCCATCCCGGTAGACCAGCACGTCGTTCGGCCACTTGATCTGGAGGGAAAGGCCGGTCAGGGCCTTGCAGGTCCGGACTGTCGCGATCGCTGCCAGCAGGGGAACCCAGGTGATCGCGGATGATGCCTGCACCCGGGCGAGCAGAATGGAGGCATACAGGTTCAGGCCGCGGGGAGAGACCCAGGACCGCCCCAGGCGGCCGCGGCCCGCCGTCTGTGACTCGGCGACCACGACAGTGCCGTGCGCGGTGTCCGCGCGCGCGAGGTCTGCGAGGAGGTGATTCGTCGAATCCACCTCGTTCTGCACGGACAGGGTTGCGCCGATTGTTCGGGTTTTCAGGTGCGCGCGGATCGTAGCGAGCGAGAGAGAAGAATCGGGCTGTGTGGTCACCGCGGGATGATATCCATGCTGAAGTCGGCGGCCGGCGCCGAGTGCGTGAGCGAGCCGACGGAAATATAGTCCGGTCCCGCCCTGGCGATCTTCAGGACGTTGCTCAAGGATACACCACCGGACACTTCGATAACGGCGCGGCCCTTAATCTGCGCGACGGCCTTTCGGATTGACGGCACGTCCATGTTGTCCAGGAGAATGATATCGGCGCCGCCTTCGAGCGCGGCCCGCACCTCATCGAGCGTCCGGGCCTCGACTTCGATCTTCAACCCATGCGGAGTGCGTTTGGCCCGTTCTATGACAAGCTTGCACGCGCGCGCCACGTCGCCTCCGGCCAGTGCGAGGTGGTTATCCTTGATTAGGATACCGTCGCCAAGGCTATGCCGGTGGTTGTATCCGCCGCCGAGCGTGACGGCCCATTTCTCCAATGCCCGCAGGCCGGGCGTCGTTTTTCTGGTGTCCAGGATCCGGGCGCGGGTGCCGTTCACGGTTTTGCAGAACTTTGCCGTGAGGGTCGCGATTCCGGACAACCGCTGGAGGAAATTCAATGCCACCCGCTCGCCCCTCAGAATGGAACGGCCGTCGCCGGTGACCGTGAGCACCGTGGTTCCGCGCGGAACGCGATCGCCGTCCGCGACGTTCGGTGCGCATGTCAGGGTGGAGTCCACTTGCCGGAAAACTTCGACGGCGACGGCCAGGCCGGCGACGACCAACCCGGCGCGTTCCTCGGCGACGATCGTGCCGACGGCGGGAATGGCGTCGGGCAATAAGGCCTGCGTCGTCACATCGCCCGCGCCGAGATCTTCGGCCAGGGCCCTGGCGACGATGTTGCGAAGGTTCACGCCCGAACCTCAGGTCATCTCACGCAGGCGCCGAAGCTCGCCGGTCAGCTTGTCGTGTTCGGCCGTGCACTCCTCGTGACGCGCTTTTGTTTTCTTCAGGACATCGGGAGGCACTTTCGCAAGAAAGTCCGGGTTCGAAAGCTTCTTGACATCCTGTTCCATGTGAGTGACGAGTTCTTTCAGGCGTTTTTCAATTCGACTTTTTTCCTTTGCGACGTCGATGAGGCCGGCCAGATCAACGCCGACTTCAACGATAGAGCCTCCCGGGAAAACGATGGAAGTCGTGGCGGCGGAAGTCGGGTGCTTGATAGCCGTTCCGATGGTGAGCGTGCCGGCCTTGGCGAGCGATGCGATCAGGTCGTGATGATTTTTAAGGGATTGTTCAAACACATAAGTTGGCGTCGCCACTGTGACGGACAGTTGTTTGGATGGTGCGATCGCCTGTGTCCCCCGGATCTCCCGGATGCCCGCGACCACTTGAAGCGCGCCTTCGATATCCTGCTCAACCTTGTCGTTGATGCAGGCCTTGTTTGGTGATGGGTACGGCGCCACCATGATGCTTTCACCGGTATGCGGGATGGCCTGCCAGATCTCCTCGGTGATGAAGGGCATGAAGGGGTGCAGGAGCCGTAGAACGGTCTCGAAGCTCTCGACGAGAGTGGCGCGCGCGCGTGCGGCCTGCGCAGAATCCTTTTCGGCCAAAGCCGGCTTGGCAAGCTCCAGGTACCAATCACAGTATTCATGCCAGATGAAGTGATAGACGGTGTGGGCCGCCTCATCGAATCGGTATTCCTCCAGCGAACGGTTGACGTCTCCGATGCACCGGTGGAGCCGGCTCGTGATCCAGCGGTCGGCGATTGGCCTTTCAGCCAACGAGGCTTCCGCACGAGAGCCTTCCAGGTTCATCAGGATGAACCGCGCGGCGTTCCAGAGTTTGTTGGCGAAATTCCGGTAGCCCTCGATCCGCTCCTCCGAGAGCTTGATGTCCCGGCCGGGCGAGGCCATGGCGGCGAGCGTGAATCGCAGCGCGTCGGTCCCGTACTGGTCCATCACCTTGAGCGGATCGATAACATTGCCCTTGGACTTGCTCATCTTCTGGCCTTCGGCGTCGCGCACCAAGGCGTGGATGTAAACATCTTTGAAGGGAACCTGCTCCATGAACTTGAGGCCCATCATGATCATCCGCGCGACCCAGAAGAAGAGGATGTCGAACCCGGTGACCAACGTAGAGGTGGGGTAAAACTTTTTAAGTTCCGGGGTCTGGTCCGGCCAGCCCAGCGTCGAAAACGGCCAGAGCGCGGAGGAGAACCACGTGTCCAGGACGTCGGGGTCCCGGACGAAATCATGCTGGCCGCAATCCGGACAGTGGGCGGGCGCCGTTCGGGCCACAATAGGCTTGGCATCGGACGTGATCGTCAGGGATTTGGGCGAAGCGGTCTCGAGGATGGCCTCCGCGTTACAGTTCCGACAGTACCAGGCCGGAATCTGGTGGCCCCACCAGATCTGCCGCGAGATGCACCAGTCCTTGATGTCCCGCATCCAGCCGAGATAGTTGTTGGTCCATTGCTCCGGGATCAAGCGGATTCGCCCTGACTCGACCGCTTTGATCGCCGGCTCGGCGAGCGGCTGGATCTTCACGAACCACTGCGGTGAAAGGTAGGGCTCCACCACCGTCTTGCACCGGTAGCACTTCCCCAACGCCATGGCGTGGTCTTCGACCTTGGCCAGGAATCCGCCCTTCTCCAACGCTTCGACCACAAGGGCCCGGGCCTTTTGCACCGATTGGGAGGCGAGGCGTTCGCGGAGGGTCGCGTTCGCCTCAGCGTCGCGCAATCCGGCTGCATCCATGCGCGCGTGCCGGTCGAGGATGGCCAGCCGGTGCAGATTGTGGCGGAGCCCCGCTTCGAAGTCGTTGAAGTCGTGGGCAGGCGTGATCTTGACCGCGCCGGTGCCGAATTCCCGGTCCACGAGAATGGAATCTCCCACAACCGGGATGCGGCGTTGAGTCAGAGGCAGCGCGACGCTTTTTCCGATGAAGCGGTTGTAGCGGGGGTCTTCCGGGTGAACGGCCACGCCAGTGTCTCCCAGCATGGTTTCGGGCCGCGTCGTTGCGACGGTCAGATGCGTTGCCGGATCGTCCGCGAGAGGGTAGCGAATATAGTAGAGTTTGCCCGCGGTGTCGACATGCTCCACTTCGATGTCGGAGAGGGCCGTGAGGCAGCGGGGGCACCAGTTGATCAGCCGTTTCCCACGGTAGATCAGGCCGTCCTCATGAAGCCGGACGAACACTTCGCGCACGGCTTTGGACAACCCCTCGTCCATAGTGAACCGTAGCCGATCCCAATCGCACGACGAGCCCAGCCGTTTGAGTTGCTCGATGATTGTGCCGCCCGATTGTGCTTTCCAGTCCCAGACCCTCTGGACGAAGCGGTCCCGCCCCAGTTTGTCGCGCGAAGAACCTTCCCCCAACAACTGCTTCTCCACCACGTTCTGTGTGGCGATGCCTGCATGGTCGGTACCCGGCACCCACAGGGTGTTCAGACCCTGCATGCGACGCCAGCGAATCAGAATGTCCTGAATCGTGTTGTTCAGGGCGTGCCCCATATGCAAGGAGCCGGTGATGTTGGGAGGCGGAATGACGATTACGTAGGGACGGTCATCCGCCGTCACGGAGGCATGGAAATAGCCGCGTTCGGACCAGATTCGGTACCAGCGTGTCTCAACCTGTTTCGGATCGTAGGATTTTTCCACGGGGCGTTATCCTAGCACGGGAGTCGAAATGACGGAAAGAACAGGGAGGTAGGGGGTGTGGGTCAGGCTTCCGCCGAAAGACGCGCAATCTCTTTCTTGACTTCGGTTTCAGCGACTTCGCCGGCCACGTCGCGCGCCACTTTTTCGATGATCTCTTGAGCAAGCTGGCGGGTCGTTTCCTGAACGGTTTCCTTGATCAGGACCTTCTCCTCGGCGATGGCTTTTTCCACCAAGCCGGGCAGCGCCTCCTGCGCCATCTTTTTGGCCATATCTTCCATCAACTTGGAGAGCGCGGCGGTTAGCGCCGTCAGGTCGAGGTCGGCCGAGTCCTTTGCCATGGCGATGGCTCCTTATGCAAGAGCGCGGGAGGGAATCTCCTCATGGGCTCACGTGCGCGAGCCACGCTAACAAAGGCTACCGCCAATGTCAAGATTTGGCGCATTGACAAGGCCTATCAATGGGGGCAAAATCATGCATCAATTAACCGCCGGGAAGCTCTCTGATCGCCTGATTTGGGCGATGCGGTGCCTGATATGGTCAATGAGAGGTGACGCAGTCATGAAACGGGTGGTGGTGCCGCTGGCGCATGGATTTGAGGAAGTTGAAGCCGTCACAGTCGTGGACATCCTGCGCCGTGCAGGGATTTCCGTGACTGTAGCGGGTGTTGAGTCCGGGTCGCCCCCAGGTGCCATTGAAGGACGGACAGGTATTAGACTGGTGCCAGATCTGACCATAGATGAGGTGAAGGGGCCTGATTTCGACATGATTGTCTTGCCTGGGGGCCTCAAGGGGGCACAAACCCTTCAGAAGGATCCTCGCGTGGCCCGACTTTTGCGTTCTTTCCAGAAAGGGGAGCGGTATATCGCCGCCATCTGTGCCGCCCCGACCGTGCTTGCCGCTCACGGCATGATCGCCGGACGGAGACTGACGAGTCACCCGTCGGTCAAAGAGCAGCTCTCCGGCGCGGTCTATGATGAGGGGCGGGTGGTGGTGGACGGTCGGTTGGTGACCAGCCGAGGTCCAGGGACGGCGATGGAGTTTGCGATGACCCTCGTGGAGATTCTGATGGGTCGGCGGAAGATGGAAGAGGTCAATCAAGGAGTGTTGGCGAAAGTATAACGGCTAAGGAATGGTCGATTCACGGCTTTTGCGGGGCCAGCGACCGGAGCAATTAATCACAAAGGAGGACGACAATGGATACGAGGAAAATGACGGCAATGGGTCTGGCCCTGATGTTGGCGGCTGGGGGAGCGTCGCTGAGCGCGGTTTCCGTCGCGCAGGCGGACTCGAAGAAGTCCGAAGCGCCGGTTGAGCAGAAGGAAATCAAGCAGGGCGACAAGGCGCCGGAAGCCGGTGAGGTGAAGACCCGCGGGTTCAAGAAAGGCCAGAAGCCGACGGAGACCATGGGCACGATGGGTAAGGAGAAGACCAAGGACGGCTCCAAGCCGTAATCGCTCACTGAATTTACCAGTGCAACGTTGGCATAACGGATCATAATAAGGAGGACATTATGGATACAAAAGGCATTTTGGGAATGGGCCTGGCCCTGATGTTGGTGGCCGGGGGAGCGTCGTTGGGCACGGTTTCCGTCGCGCAGGCGGACTCGAAGAAATCCGAAGCGTCGACCGATAAGAAGGACATCAAGCAGGGCGAGAAGCCCGCGGAAGCCGCCGATGGGAAGAACCGTGGCTTCAAGAAAGGCCAGAAGCCGACGGAGACCATGGGCACGATGGGCAAGGAGAAGACCAAGGACGGCTCCAAGCCGTAACTTTGGGTCGTTTCCCTTGAGCGGCGCCGAGTCTCATGGAGACCGGCGCCGTTCTTTTTTTGCGGGCGACGCAATTTGAAGGCGGAACCGCCAGGGCTTGCCGGCCCACGCACCCGCATAGTCCACGCCGATTCGAGGGAAGGTTCCAATCGCGGTCCGACGAATCCGGTCCCCGCGATCCTCGATCCATAAGGCTTTGCCGCTCGTCAGATCGTGACGGTTCAACTTGCGGTCTATCTTGAACGAGCGGCAGACACGACCGGGACCATCAATGAGCTCGGCTCCGTCCGCCACCGCTCTGATCAAAACGGCCGCCGGGAACTCGGCGCGTTCCGTCACGACGTTCAAGCAGTGGTGCATACCGTAGATCAGATACACGTACGCCAGGCCGGGCCGGCCGAACATCACCTCTGTCCGTTTCGTGCGGCCCCGGGAGGCGTGGGAGGCGCGATCGTGGAATCCGACGTAAGCTTCCACCTCGATGATCCGCCCGGCTCGCAAGCCTGCGGTCGTCTCTCGTACCAGGTATTTCCCGATCAGGCTCCGGGCCACCCGCAGGGTCGGCCGGGCATAGAATGAGGCAGGCAGGATCAAGTCGCTCAGGTTATTCCGGCCGGCGAGAGACATCGCCGGCATGGTAGGAAAAAAAGACGAAGCTTGCAATCCCTCGATTCGTTTGATAATCAATGGACTACTGGCCGCTGCATCCTTTGTGAAGAAGGCGGTCTCCAAGGACCAGACGAAGCCGGGAAAGGGGAGTGCTGTGTCTGCTCGCGTGTTCCGGACGATTGCCCTGACTGCCGGTTTGTTCTGGGCGCTTCTCCCCGGCGTTCATGCCGGATCGCCCCTGCCTGTTGAACCGGAGGAGACCACGCGCGTCGACGAACTGCTTGACAATGAGTCAGGGCTCTATTTGACGCTGTATTCCCTCAACGGCGACGGAAAGGTCGATTACGTCACCGGTCGCCGCATTCGTGAACAGCTTCGGAGTGAATTCGGCAATCCGGTCTACTACGCCGCGCGATTTCCGTTTTTCTACTGGTGGAATCACACTCTTTGGGTAGACCAAGAACAGGATGGGGTGAACGGGAACGAAGTCGTGTATCAGGAGAACGTCGACTTCGATCGGTCCCGGTACAAGCCATGCCAGTTCAATGGCCAACCGTGCTGACGCCTTCTCATTAAAAAACGGCGTTGCTGATCCCTTCCGTTGTGGGCACTTCGTGCCCATAATCTTCCCGTTTTTAGGTACTTGACACCCGGTTGGGGAATGCGCTAAAAACGATACTCCCTGGTATAACGCTTGTCGGGATAGACACTTGTCTCACGCTCACCGGGAGTGATTTCTCAGACAATCCTCGCAATCATGTTTTCTTCAGGAGGCCAGTCCATGAAAACGTCAGACTTTCTCCCAGCAGTCTTCTTTTCGCTCCTCCTCACGGCCGTTCTTGTGACTCCGACGCCGGCTCCGGCCGCCGATGCCGATGCCCACACAGGGCACGAGGTGAACCACGCCGCGATGGGGATGACCGACAACTCCAATGAGCCGTGGGCGCAGAAGCTCAAAGCGCAGACTGTCATGGAGGACGTCATCGAAGGACGCCCCAACCGCGCGGCAATGGTCGACCTGCAGCACAATCGGCTTATGGAGCAGATGACCCGACAGGTGCAAACCGGACAGGCGAGCAATACCGGCCTGTTCAACGGCATGTCCACGATGCACATGTACGACGGCCAGGGCTACGTGCTGGCCTCACAGCCGAACGCCGAGCCGGTGTCGGCGCCAGGCGGTCGCTGCCCCGCGACCGCACCGGTCAGGAAGTACGACATCTCGGCGATCAACATCGAGATCACGTTGAACCAGTGGCTCGATTTCTATCCCGGGTACATGTACGTCCTGACCGAAAATCTCGAGAAGGTCCGGGCTGAGGAAGCCAAGAACAAGGCGGCCCGCGAGAACGAGAAGGACCAGTACGATCCCGGTGCTGTCACCAACGGCATCCAGGGCGACTATATCCAGCCGCTGGTCATCCGTGGAAATCAGGGCGATTGCATCCGGATCACCTTGCGGAACGCCCTCGAAGGGGGTGAAGCGGTGAGCCTGCACATCCACGGTTCCAGCATGCTCATCAGCGCGACGGGCAAGCCGGCTACGACGACCAATCCCGATTCCATCGTGGCCAAAGGCAAGAGCGTCGATATGGAATGGTATATCCATCCCAACATGCAGGAAGGAGGCCGGCAGTTCCATTCTTACAGCAACGATCGCGAGCTGACGGTGCTGGGGATGTTCGGCACTTTCGTCGTGGAGCCGAAGGGCTCCCAATATCTCGATCCCATCGGGAAGGGTGACCCTACTGAGATGCGGAGCGGATGGCAGGCGATCATCCAAAACGGCGCGGGGCCGGACTTTCGCGAATTCGTCATCATCTACCACGAGGTAGGCGATGAGGCCTTCCGTCCGGTGAACAAGAAGGGGGACTTCCTGCCGCAGCGTGACCCGTTGACTGATGCCTACCGGCCGGGCGGTCGCGCGCTCAACTATCGGAGCGAGCCGTTCGGCATCAACAACATGCACGTCCAGCACGAATACTTCGGGTTCGAAGACGAGTCCATGGGGTACAGCTCCTATACTTTTGGAGACGCCCCGACCACGATTCCGAGGTCGTACCTGGGAGACCCAGCCAAGTTCCGGCTGATTCACGGCGGCTCGGAAGTGTTTCACTCGCACCACCCGCACGGCGGCACGATCCGCTGGCTACGGAGCCCGCGGTCCAGCGACGAGATGCCGCTCTGGTTCACGGCCACGAACGGGCCGGTCAAGTACCCGGTGGTCCGCACCAAATCAGACCGTGTGGACGTCCAGGTGATCGGACCGTCAGAGGCCTTCGACCTCGATACCGAGTGCGGATCCGGCCTGTGTCAGCAGTTGGCGGGTGATTTCCTGTTCCACTGCCACGTGGCGCATCACTACGTGGCCGGCATGTGGGGCTACTGGCGGGTCTACAACACGATGCAGCAGGGCGATCTCCATACCGACGTAATGCCGGACCTCCGTGAGCTGCCGGATCGCAAGGGCCGGATGAAGGCGGGCGTGGCGTCGGACAAGCTGGTCGGCAAGACCGTGGACTGGTTCGGGAAGACCTTCCAGATCGTCGAGAAGGGGAAGACCAATTGGAAGAGCAATCCGGCTGTCGTCACGATCAAGGACTGGGTCGAGATGCAACTGCCGACGCAGGGCAAGCCTGGTCACAAGGATGATGAGAAAGGTCAGATCGTCTCGTACGATGCGACCGTGCTCGATTGGGGCTGGAAGGGTACCACGGCGATGACCGAGAAGGAGAGCACCATCGCCAATCCGAAATATAAATCCAAGACGCCGGGCGAGCGACAGCCGATTCTGTTCGAGCCGACGACCGGCAAGGTGTCCTGGCCGCACCTCCGACCGCACTTCGGAAAGCGCGTGATGTTCTCGCCGAATCATAACGGCGCGCCGTGGCTTGAGATGATCCATCAGAATGAGGATGGGAGCCGCAGCGTAGATCCGCCCAAGCCCGGTGAGAACGGAGTCTGGAGCCTCTGTCCGGAGAACGCGGGGCGAAAGTATTACAACATCCACTTCATCAAGTTGCCGATCGAAATCAGCAAGGGTCACGGAAAAGAGCCTCCGATCGTCGATCAGAATGGGCTCATCTACGTGCTGCACGAGGAGGAGGAAGCCGTTCGGAAGAACAATGATCTCCGGTATCCGTTAGTGTACCGGGCGAACGTGTACGACTGCGTGGACTGGACGCTTACCAGCGAGTGGGCGGATGACGACTTCACAAACTTCCAGTCCTCGAAGATCAATATTCATCCCCATTTCCTCCAGTTCGACAACCAGTCTTCGGACGGCGTGATCACCGGGTTCTCCTACGAGCAGTCGGTCCGTCCGTTCATCATGCTGGAGAAGAAGGAGAAGAAGGGATTACCGCTGCCCATGAACACGGTGCTGACCGCTCCGGCCAAGAAGGGCAGCAAGAGCATCACGGTCAAGAATGCGGCGCAGTATCACATGAAGACGGAGTTGCTCGTGGGCGCTGACAATGTGCAGGGCAATGAGGTCCAGCGCATCGCCGCGATCTCGGGCAATACGATCACATTGGAGAACCCCCTCAAGAACGACCACCCGAGCGGTGATATCATCACCGTTGAATTCGTCAGGCAACGGGTCTGGGCGGACGCTGATGTGGGAACGGTGTTCTGGCACGACCATGCCTTCGGGGCTACCACCTGGCCGCACGGCGGGTTCGGGACGTTGATCGTAGAGCCGGTCGGCTCGACCTATCATGATCCCAAGACCGGGAAGCCCATTCGCAGCGGTCCGATCGCGGACATCCGTACGGCCGAACCGGTTGGCTATGGCGTGAACGGCAGCTTCAGGGAGTTGATGGTGCAGGTGCATGATACCGTCCCGCACACGGTGAATATCGTGACGGCCGGGAATCCCCCGGGTCAGCCCGTGGAGGTCGCCTTGGAAGGCGGCAAAACCGTGTCCTTCATGATGCCGGATAAAATTGCGATGACTCCCATGCCGTTCCTGAACGGGGGGACGCATACGACTGGCAGCGGGTTGAACTTCCGGGCCGAACCGGTCGCCAAGCGTCTGGCGAACAACCCGGATGCATCGAAGATCTTCAGCAGCTTGGTCCATGGCGATCCCTCGACGCCGTTGCTCAGGGCTTATCTGGGGGACACCGTCGTGTTCCGGTTACTGCATACCCTGATGAACGAGAGCATGGACTGGGTCCTGTCCGGCCATACCTTCCTCACGGAACGGTACGCGGGTGATGCCAACCGGAAGAACTCGATCCACATCGGCATTGCGGAGCGGTACGATCTGGTGGTTCCACGGGCTGGCGGTCCGCAGTTGATGCCAGGCGACTATCTCCACTTCAATGGGCGCTCCTCGAAGCTCTCGGAAGGCGCCTGGGGGATACTCCGCGTGCTGGATAAGGAAGTGCCGGATCTTCAAAAGTTGCCGGCCGGCTATACCGGACGGAACGAGATCCCGACGCCGCCGAAGTCGGTCTGTCCGGATAACGCGCCGGTGAAGTCGTTCAACGTGGTCGCTATGGATCATGATCTGAAGTTCAACCCGAAAGCTCCCGATCTGATTGAGGTGGACTTCGAGCGGAAGATCATGACGAGAAATCCGGAAGGCAAGATCTACGCACTCGAGGAGGATGCGGCCAAAGTGGCCACGGGCCTGACGCCAAGTCCCTTGACGCTCCATGTGAACGTGGGTGATTGTGTCAAGGTCAACCTCAAGAACAAGATGGCGAACAGCCGGGCATCGTTCTCGGCCTTCTCGCTGGCCTTTGATCCGAAAGACTCGCTCGGAGCGAATGTGGGAAACAATCCGGGCGACCAGACAATCGGGCCGGGCGAGAGTCGGACGTATACCTACTATGCGCATCCCTTCAACGGAGAGATCACATCCCTGGTCTGGGATTTCGGGAATGTGATGCTGAACCCCAGGAACGGGTTGTTCGGCGCGGTCGTCGTGGGACCGACGGGGTCCAAGTATCGCGATCCCAAGACCGGAGAGGACATCTCTCAGAAGAACAGCTGGATCGCTGATGTGATCATCGACAAGGCGATCGAGGGCAATGAGGGGCGGTCGAACTACCGGGATGTGGCCCTGTTCTTCCAGGATGAGGATAACATCATCGGCACGAGCTTCATGCCCTACGTGCAGAACGTGGCGGGGCTCACCGGTGTGAATTACCGCAATGAACCTTACAAGGCCAGAGAAGAGCAAGGATGCGACCTCGGCCATATGTTCCAACCCTGCAAGGTGGACAGGCCGGAAGATCCAGTGACTCCGCTCATCCAAGCCCATGCTGGCGACCCGGTGCGGATCCACATCCTGGGGGCCAGCAACGAGCAGAATCAGATTTTCGGCCTCGAGAAGCATGAGTGGCCGATCGAGCCGTTCATGCGCGGCGCTGACCAGCTCAGTGCCGTGCAGTTCTCCGGGGCCGAGGTCCTTGACGCCTTTATCGTGTCGGCCGGAGGGCCTTATAAGCTGTCGGGCGACTATGTTTGGGGCAACCAACGGTTGCCGTATTCCCAGTCCGGTCAATGGGGCTATTTGCGGGTTCTGCCGGCCGGGGATTCACGGATTCTGCCGTTGTCCAAGAGCGAGGTCGGTGTCCAGAAGGCGGACGAACAGCCGGTTCCGGGTCAGGCGCTACCGACCGCGCTGAAGTAGGCGACGCTACCGCATAGAGAAGCCGGGTGGCGGGGGAGCTGCACGTGGCTTGCGGCTCCCCCGCTTCCTTTAAGGACTCGCGTGAGGGAGAACTCGATGGGGTTGGGAATTGCCCGCATGCCGCGGCTGCGCTGGATGTGGAACATAACACTGATGGGGGGTATCATCACCTTTCTGGCGGTTTCTCACGCAAGGGCTTATCAAGAAGTGCCTGTCCCTGACGGTGGGACGATCACCGGTAAAGTGACGCTGAAGGGGGGGAAGCCGGTACCCCGGGGGTTTAATCTTGTAACATTTCCCGACCCGGTTTACTGCGGACGGATTTCCAACGGCCACGGTTTTCGACTACTCAGAGAATTCGCCGTCGCGGCGGATCGCGGCGTCAAGGACGTCGTTGTGATGCTGATGGGGATCGAGAAGGGAAAGCCGTTTGTGTTTCAACCGCCTCAAATCGAAGCGAAAGATTGCCGATTCCTGCCGTTTGTGAACGTCGTGCGAGACAACAACAAAGTCTCAATCGTCAATATGGATCCGGTGATGCATGATATCCAGGCTTATGAAACCTCCGAATTGGGGCCTCGGGTCCTCTTCAATATTCCCCTTCCGATGAATGCTCACCATCCGAAGGAGGCTGGGAGCGATGCCGAGTACCATAAGCATATCCCGGGTCATCCCATGACCCAGGAGATCCACATGACGAAGGGACGTCGGATCTTCGTGATGCAGTGTGGCTTCCATGCCTACATGGAGACCTGGGGCATGGCGGTCGACAATCCCTACTATGCGCTCACGGATGAAGCAGGGCGGTTCACGATCAATGATGTCCCCCCGGGCACCTACAAGCTCGCGGTGTGGCATCCTCAGGAACGCTCGATCGTGGAGCGGGAGGTGACGATTCCGGCGAAAGGATCGGTTTCGGCCAATCTTGAAATTCAAGCGCGCGAAGGGGCACGGGCCGGAATGGAAGCAGTGGAGAACCCGCATTTTGGTATGGGCCTTCTCGGTGCTCGGGAAATCAAGCCGACATTGGAGTTGCAGCAGCCCTGAGCGGGCATGCCATGGCGCGTTCCCGCCATTCATTCTCGAAGAGGCTGCTCATTGCCCTCACAGGTCTGGTCCTGGCCGCCTCCCTGGTGGTCTCCGCCACCGTGCTGGCGGTCACGAGCGGAGGCAGCGACGTCGCCGACATCGTCCCTGTATGGACGCCTGAGGGGAAACAGGCCGCGGCCCGTTTCGCAACTCTACCTCCCAAGGATGAAATGGTGCTCGTGCCTGCGGGGCCCTTCCTGATGGGAAGCGACCGCCAGGTGGATCGGCAGGCCTATCCGCAGGAACTACCCCAGCGGACTGTCCATGTGGACGCTTACGAGATCGACAAATACGAGGTCACGACGGTGCAGTATTTGCGCTATGTCTTGGCTAACAACTTGTCGCCGCTGGTGGACTGGAAGTGGGGCGGGGTGTTTCAGGAGACCATGGCCAGCCATCCGGTCATGCACGTTTCCTGGTTCGAGGCAGACGCATACTGCAAGTGGGCCGGCAAGCGGCTGCCCACATCGGCTGAATGGGAGAAAGCCGCGCGTGGTACGGATGGTCGGATCTATCCCTGGGGGAATCAGCCCGCCGGTTTGTCCCGTGCGAATTTTGGGCGCACGGGGCTGTCCGGGCCGGTGCGCGATCGGCCCGAGCGACTCCTTCTCTATCCACCGATTGTCTCCGTGGATAAGTACGAGAACGCGGTCAGCCCGTACGCAGTCTTTAACATGGCAGGCAATGTCGCCGAATGGACCGCCGATTGGTATGATCCGAATTATTACAAATACGCGCCAAACAATAATCCCAAGGGGCCCGATCATGGGTCGCACAAGGCCTTTCGCGGAGGCGGCTGGATTGACAGCACGCCGGCCGTACGGCCTGCTCAGCGCAACGGCGCAGACCCCCAGACCCGCATGAACTGGCTGGGCTTCCGCTGCGCCCGCGATCCGGCCGGAAGCCAGATGCCGCTGGCTCCAACCTCTGCCGCGAATCCCCCAACGCAATGACTCGAGTTGCCGGTCATGCACGTTCAATTCTCTGGGCACTGCTCCTCCTGCTCGTCGCGCGGGGACCCGCCTGGGCGTTGGAATTCAGCGCCGATCAGATCGTGAAGTCTAACGGCAAGACACATGTCTCCAATATCTTCTACCGGGACGATCGATGGCGGTTGGAACATCAGGACACTGGCCCGGTCAACGTCACGATCGTCCGCAAAGACAAGCAGGTGATGTGGATGCTCTTGTCCCGTCTCAAACATTACAAGGAAGTTCCTTATGATGCCGCGCAGGATCCTAAAGTGCGGGAGTCATTGGCCGGAGAGCGCTCTCGGACTGCGATCGGGACGGAAACGCTGGATGGGCATCCGACCACGCTGTACGAGGTCCACGTGCAAGAAGGTCAGGCGGCGGCAGACTATTACCAATGGCTGGCGACCGATATTCATTTCCCTCTGAAGCTTATGAGGAAGGACGGCTCCTGGAGCGTCGAGTACCGACGCGTCCGGCTCGGGCACCTTTCGGATTTTCTGTTCCAACTGCCGGTGAACTTCCAGCCGCTGGAGACGTTCGACGGTCCGGATCAAAAGGGGCAGCAGCCCGCCACGCCCGAGTCGAAGATGTGAGCCTGCGCGCTAGCGTGCGGTGATCGATGCGGTGTCTACGGCGCAGCGAAACCCGAGGCTGTGGTTACGGTTGTTGGGGTCGCTGTTCAAGCGATGGGCCGACCGGAGGAGAGGAGCTTCGGATTCCCAGCCGGATCCTCGAATCACTTTCCGTGCGCCTTCCGTCGGGCCCTTCGGGTTACGGGCCGGGCCTTTCTCGTAATAATGAGGGTCATACCAATCGGCCACCCATTCCCACACGTTCCCCTGAAGGTCCTGCACTCCTTCAGGGCTGGCTCCCTGCGGATGACTGCCCACGGGTTCGAGGCCGGCGCCGTTTCGCCATTGATTAAGGTAATTCGCCAGAGTCCTCGTCGGTTCGGTGTTTCCCCAGGGAAAGCGACGTCCCGTGGTACCGCGGGCGGCACGTTCCCATTCCGCTTCGGTGGGCAGACGCCTGCCAGCCCACGAACAGTAAGAGGAGGCGTCCGCCCAGTCCACGTTGACCACAGGATGGTCCTTGAACACGGCCGGAACGGTGCCGTTCCGCCAGAGCGTCAGCGTCTTATCCCGTGGATGTTCCGGCCGCCGATGCCTGGTGGCTTCGACGAACGCCAGATACTGCCCGTTGGTCACCTCACGCGTGTCCATGTAAAAGGCATCCAGAAAGATTCGTCGCTCCGGATACTCGTCACGCCCGGCATCCCGGTTGCTGAGAGATGTTCCCATCAGGAATTCGCCGGCCGGGATAAGGCTCAGGGGTGCGCTGTCTCTGCCCGTCGCGGTCTTCGGCAAGTCAGCGCTGCCGACGAGCTGCGGGGCAGTTAAGGTCAAGCTGCTTAGAATCAATACCAGGATTCGAGACCGAGATCTTGAGACGCACCTCATAAACATGACGAAGCACATCTACCAACCAGAGGCAGTGGTGTCAAGAGCCTCCATGAGGTCATTTGAACGCGCAGATGGTTGCTGCCGTTGGAAGGTTGCGGCCTTTCTCATTTACGCATTGGTCTTTCAGCCTTTGCCGAGTGTTGCCGCCGAGCAACGGGGACAGGATGACGCGCCTCTTCTTCGGGAACTCGCGCTCAAGGTCATTGCTGCCGCCCTCAGCGATATGCGCGTGCAGGTACGGGGAGCGGCGGTGACGGCGCTCAAGGAGATGGGAGGGGCCGCGACCCTCCCGTTGCTGGAAAAGGCCTTGGCCGATCAAGAGGGGATGGTACGGGCTTTGGCGGTCGAGGGAATGGCCCGAGCGGGTCAAGCCGATCATTCGGACCAGCTGCGCAAACTCCTCAAGGATCCGGCCGCGATGGTTCGAGAGCGCGTCGTCCGTACACTCGGCGAATCAGGAGAGCGAAAACTCATCCCTGAAATCGAGCCCATGTTGAGAGACGACCAGCCGCGGGTGAGGGCGGCTGCCGGTGCGGCTCTCGTTGCCTTGGGCCGGAGTGATGCCTTGCCTAGTGTCCTGGAGTTGGTCAAACATCCTATGCCTGATGAACGCGTAGCTGTGCTCAATATCCTGGGGCGTCTGAAAGACAGCAAGGTAGCTCCGTCGCTTTTTGGCGCCTTATCAGACCGAGAAGCGGTCGTTCGAGCGACGGCGATCGGGATACTTGCAGAACGGAAGGAAGTCGGTGCGGCTGCCGCGATCACCCTGCTTTTGAAGGATCCCGTGCCGCTGGTGAGGGGAAAAGCCGCATTGGCCCTTGCCAAATTGGAAAGGGAGAAAGCCGTGGGTGTGATCAAACCGCTCCTATCGGATGAGGCCCCGCCCGTGCGCGCCGAAGCGGCCGCGGCATTGCTGCCTTACGAGCCTGCGTCGGCCGAACCGGTGCTGCGGCACTCCATGCAGTCGCGCTCTCCAGCTGTCCGCTCGGCCGCGGGCCAAGCTCTTGGTCGTACCGGTAGCCCCAAGGCGGTACCGTACCTTCTCGAATTGTTGCGTGATGACACGCCCCCTCCCCGTATTTCGGCCATCCGTGCACTGGGGCATGTGGGCGGCGGGCAACACATTGCCGTGCTGAGGCCAATCCTGAGCGACCCGGATGTGGCGGTTCGGGTCACGGCAGCGGGGGCCATCGGCCGGTTGCTGAACAGTCCCCAGGGGGGTTATGATATGCCTTGACATCTTTGGATGATGGTGTGGTATAAGCGAACTTTCAATAGGTCATATCATTCGGTAGGACATTCTCCATGGAAATCGAGAGAGGATTGGTTTCCTGCCGGGGTCGTGACTATTTAGTGAAGGAGGTTTGGGCCATGAAGAAGGTTGGAGTGTTGACAGTGGTCGCCATCGGTGCGATCGCGCTCTTGGCCGCCCCGATGACGTCGTGGGCGAGCGGGACGGTCGAAGGCAAGGTGTCGTTTTCGGGCAAGGCCCCGGCGCCGAAGGAGTTCCTCTTCTCGAAGTTTCCGAATCCGAAGTTCTGCCCAAAGAATCCGAACAAGGATGCATCGGGTGAGAAGCGGCTGCTCCATGAAGTCCAAGTCGGCAAGGACGGCGGATTGAAGAACGCGGTCGTGGCGGTGACTGGCATCAACGATGAGAAGTTCCAGGCTGAGTTCAAGGGCGAAGACATCATCGCAAAGTTTTGCGAGTTTCTCCCCTATACGGGTGTGGTAGTGCCCGTGCAATCGTCCTTCCGAGTGATGAACACCGATGCCGATCCGGACGACCCCAAATCGGTCAAAGGCGTGTTGCACAACCCGCATTCGTTCGAGGTCGCGGGCCCCAGCTCCACGACGATCTTCAATATCGGTTTACCGGAGAAGGACAAGGGGCTGGATAAGCCCATCAGGCTGCGGAAGGTGGCCCAGGGTTCGGTCTTCAAGCTGATCTGCGACCAGCACGAGTTCATGCAGTTCTGGGCCTTCCCCGTCACCAGCCCACACTATGCCGTCGTCGGTGAGGACGGGAAGTTCACCATCAAGGATGTGCCGGCCGGCAAGTACAAAGTGGTGGCGTGGCACCCGGTGCTGAACAAGGGCAAGGCGATCGAACAGGAAATCGAAGTGAAGGACGGCGCGGCGGCAGCGGCCAAGTTCGAATTCAAGCCGTAATCGTTTAGCTGTCAGCGTCCGTGATTGAGGCGGCGGAATGGAAGTTCCGCCGCCTCTTTTTTTCCTGCCGCTGGCGGAATTCCGTTCCTTGCCTTCTCCGCGATGGTTGACATAGAATCCACCGATTATCGGTGAAAAAGGAGATCGTGTGGCGCGGACGCTCTCACTGGCTGAGATCTTTCAGCTCGGGTACTACTGGGAAGGCAAGGTTCTGCTGACCGCGGTCAAGCTGGATGTCTTTGGAGCGTTGGCCGGGGGAGGAGGGACTGCTGCGGAGGTATCCCGGCGGTTACAGACCGATCCTCCAACCACCGCGCTGCTGATGAATGCGCTGGTCTCGATCGGGCTCCTTCGCAAATCGGGCGAACGCTATTCCAACGCGCCGGAAGCCCAGGAGTTTCTTGTGAAGGAAAGTCCCAAGTACGCCGGCCATCTTTTGCTGTTGCAAGAGGCCGAGTGGGACAACTGGGGCAAGCTGGAGTCGGTCGTGCGCACCGGCCGTTCGCCCGTGAAGGACCATCTCTTCCGCACAGACCCGCGGTTGGCTGAGAATGTGCTGATGGTCCTCCATCGCGTGGCGCTCCAGCATGCCCCGACGCTCGCCAAACAAATCGATCTCAGCGGCGCTCGGTCCTTTCTGGACTTGGGCGGAGGGGCCGGCACGCACGCCATGGCGTTCTGTCAGGCGTATCCTAACCTGACCGCCACCATCTTCGATCTGCCGGAGACTCTGCATACAACCGAACGTCTGGTCAAAGAAGCCGGGCTGGAGGGGCGTATCCGCTTCGTCGCCGGCGATTTCAACCATGATGCTGTGGGCGGTCCGTACGATGCCGTGCTCATGTCGGACATCCTGCACTACCAGGGGGCTGAAGCCAACTCAGCCTTGGTTCGGAAGGTTCATGGCGCGCTGGCTCCTGCAGGCCGGCTGGTCATCAAAGACCGTTTCCTGGATGAAAACGGGACGAGTCCGGCCTGGACGGCCGTGTTTGCCGTGCACATCCTGGTCAACACCGAAAAGGGGCGGTGCTACACCGTCGCCGAAGCCGTCCGATGGCTGAAGGACGCCGGGTTTGCGTCGGTTGACGAGCTGGAGCGGTCCACCCTGGTGCAGGGGGTCAAGTGAAGGAACTGCTCGCGCGACCCGGTTTCCTGGGGACGGCCGCGACGCTGGGGGCGGACCTCAGCCAGCTCATGGCCATGCTGTTTACCGGCCTGTTCATCATCGGGTGGATCCAGGCACGGAAGAAACTGGGCAACGCGCATCACTGGCTTGTCCTCGGCGGCATGATTGCGATGCTGGGGTTCTTCACCAGCTATTACCTGTTCCGCCAGCTCGGCGTCCTGGCGTTTGAAGGGAGGACGGGATTCGGCGGGTCCGACTTCCTCTACTACCAAGTATTCATCCCGCTCCTGACGTTTCATATCACGCTGGTGATCATCGGGCTGATCATGGCGATCTACATGATCATCCTCGGCTTCCGCGCGCAGCAGATCATCGGCGGCAAGCGAGCACTCCGGGCCGGAGCGCTGACGGTCACGAGAGAGAAATTGACCAGGGTGTTTTTGATCAGCGGGGCCGCACTGCTGGTTTTGTACGTGGCCAGCGGGCTCCTGTTTGGGACTGGATTTACGCTCCGCCGATCCATCGTGTACGTCGCCGGTGCGCTCGTCGTCGGATTGGTCTTGGGCGTCGAGAAAACCGTCGAGCGATTCTGGCCGGACGGGGAGAAACGCCACCGATCGCTGGGGCGCTTCACGATGATGATCTATTGCACTCTGTTCGTCACCGGCAGCATCACGTATACGATGCTCTATATCTTGTATCCCGGTAAGGCCGGCTGATCCATTGCCATGAAGACGCGATGTTGTTGCGGAGCTTGGATGGAGGCCAAGGCGCTCGAGGAGGAGTCGCCGCTGTCCTATCACCTCCAACTCAACTGTAAGCAATGTGCGAACTGGGTGACGGTCTCGGGCAGATTGGAGGACGTCACGCCGCTTGTCCAACAGACCCTATGGTCGAACGAAGCGCGCCAGGAACTCGACCGGCTTCCCCCCTATATCGAATCGTTGGTCCGCGAGGAAGTCGAGTCCTATGCCGCGAAAGAAGGGCGTGCGCTGATTACCGTCGCGCTGTTCCAGGAGGCCCGTCTTCGCGGGAAGGTGTCCTGGTCGCCGGCGGCGAAGGACCGGCTGGCCAACGTTCCAGCGCCGATCCGGTCCATGGCGAAGGTGGAGATCGAACGCATGGCGCTCGAACAGGGGCTGTCCGAAATCACCGAAGCCTTGATGGATGAGGCGAAGGCCAAGTTCCTCGGGATGAGAGGAAGGCAGTAGGCCGGCCGATGCTGCATCGGATGACCATGCGGGTGGTGCCGGCGCTGACGGTGGCGGTCACCGAAGACGGTGTCCGCAAGCGCAAACGGTTGCTGATGCTGTTCCCCGGGCTTGTTGCGTTCGTCCTCTACCGGGGCCTCAAAGCGATGGCCTGGCACGACGATCTCGTCACGCTCCTGCTGGCCAGCGGCTTGTTCTCTGCTGTCGTCGCCCTTGTCGCGTATGCAGATGGCCGGGAGCGCCGGTTTGTCGAATTGATCCGCGAACGAGACTTCCAGAGTCTGTCCTGGATAGGACTCCGGATCGGGTTTCTGTATGCGGTCCAGCTCTCCTTGATGGTTCTGGCCTTGCTCAAGGTGGCCACCTATAGTTATTTCGAGCATCCTGATGGTCCCGCGCTGATGGTCCTGATCATCGCGTCGACGTCGGTCGCGCGCGATGCGTTCGAGATCGGGCATCTGCGGTTGCTCCAGCAGGGGCGACCCTTCGTCACCTTTCCGGACGGCAAAGCGCTGTGGGCGCTCGTGACCGGTCGCGGCGACCTGTGGGCTGCGCCGGCCGCGGTTGGGACCCTAGCGGTCGGTCTGGCCTATCTGGGGCTGGTGGCGATCGCGCCGGTCGCGGCGACGGACTTGGGACATCTGGGGGTCATCGGGATCCTTGCCGGAATGACCTGCACGCTGGCCTTTGTCCAAGGACTTCAGCCGGCGGTGACGGCGTGGGAAGGCCTCATGCAGTACTCTTGGCGGGAACTGTTGAGGTTCTTCGTGTGGCCGGGCGTGGCGTTTGGCTGGACGTATTACCTCATCACGCTGGGCGCGCTCAGCTTCCTGCTGGCCACCCCGTATCCGCCGATCTGGACACGGGTTCTGGTCACGGCCGGGATCGGTGGGCTCATGAGCCTATACGGCTACTACCTGGGCCGGTGCCGGTGGCAGGAAGAGAAACTTCATGCTACAATTTCGCCCTCGTTGCTTCGGTGTCCCTTCATCTTGGGCATCCTGACCTCCAAGAAAGCCTGACCATGAAAGCAGGGCGTGCAAAACTGATGCGGCGGATTCCCTCGTGCTGTCATCTCGCATTCTTCCTGTTCCTGCTCCTGGGAATAGGTGCGAAAGAACCGGCCTTCGCCGGACAGGACGCCTATAGCAGCCAAGGCGGCGAGGCCAGCGAGCCCGGTCCGTCCCTTCAAGTTCCTCCCGGGACGGACATCTACTACGGCATCACGGGCCGCCCGACGAGCGGGCCCGCGCCACGTCCGAGCTCGGCTGAGTATCCGCGTTACGGCAATCTGGACAACCGGCTCGCGATCTGGATCGTGACCCAACAGCACACGTATTTCGGCGGGTTCGTGCTGGCGTTGCCGATCTTCTGCCTCATCATTGAAGTCATGGGGCTCCTGACTCGCGATCGCGTGGCCGCCGTGCGCTACGACCGTCTTGCCCGGGATTTTCTCCGGATCAGCCTGATCGCCTTTACCGTCTCATCCTTGCTCGGGGCGAGCCTGGTCATTGCGTTGGTCGTTCTCTATCCGGCGTTCTTCGGATATATCACCGGGGTGTTCAAGTCGATGATGGGCATTTACGCGATGGTCTTTCTGGCCGAGAGCGGGGCGCTCTGCCTCTATTACTATTCCTGGGACCGCATGAGCGAAGGCGGACTGAAGTGGATTCACGCGGCATGCGGAGTCCTGGTGAACGTCTTCGGGACCATCCTTCTGTTTCTCGCCAATTCGTGGGTGTCCTTCATGATGTCCCCGGCCGGCGTGGATCAGGAGGGCCGGTTTCTCGGTAATGCCTGGCATACGCTCCACACGGCCCTGTGGAATCCGTTCAACGTGCATCGGTTTCTGGCCGATATAATGACCGGTGGCGCGGTGGTGCTCGGATATTCCGCGTTCCGGTTTCTCACGGCCAGGAACCAGGACCAAAAGGGCTATTACGATTGGATGGGCTATGTCTTCCTGTTCATCACGATGGCGGCGCTGATCCCCATGCCGTTTGCCGGCTACTGGCTGATGCGGTCGGTGTATGAATTCCGCCAGCAGTTGGGTGTGACGATGATGGGCGGAATGCTGACCTGGATGTTTGTCCTCCAGGCGATTGTCGTCGGCGCGCTGTTCATCGGCGCCAATTATTATCTGTGGCAGGGGATGGCGCGACTGCCGGGGGCCGAACGGTACCACCGGTATATCAAGTACCTGCTCTATGGACTCATCGTCAGCTTTCTGGTGTGGTTCACGCCGCATACGCTGGTGCTGACGTCCGAGGAAGCCAAGGCCATGGGTGGGGCGCAGCATCCCGTGATCGGAAATTACGGGGTCATGTCGGCGAAGAACGGCGCCATCAATCTCATGATCCTTCTTTCGGCGCTCAGCTACATCCTGTATCAGCGTGCGAACAAGGTCATTACGGCGCGGTGGGTGCGGACGGGCAACCTCGTGATCGGCGCGGTCTTCGTCGGCGCGCTCGCGAACGTCGTCGGATTATCCGTGTATGGATTTTATCTTCCCGCGAATATTCGAGTGGGGCTCTCCCTCCCGCAGGCCCTCAGCACTCTGACCGCGCTGCTCGTCGGGCTTCTGGTGAACCGCGCGCTTCTGCGGGGAGCCGCACCGATCGGGCCGGTTGTCTGGGGCAGGATGCCGGTACGAGGGCAATTGACCCTCTTCCTTCTCGGGATGGCCTTTACCTGGGTCATGGGCTTGATGGGCTTCATTCGTTCCTCCGGGCGCTTGGGGTGGCATGTCCATGAGATCATGCGCGATGGATCGCCCTGGGCGTTCACGCCGGGGCTCGGGTTCGCGGCCGGCATGGTCACCCTCAATATGACGTTGTTCTGGGTTTTGCTGCTGGGGATGTTCTGGATCAGCCAGCGCACGCTCGCTCAGGCGGAAGCGCCCGAGCGGCTCTGGGCCGGGACGGTGCCTCAGCGAGAACAATCCTTCACTCCCGCCCTGTCGAATGAGGTGCTGCTCCGCGATGGGTGAAGCTCCAGCCCGCCCTGCACAGCGCGGCCTTGCCGGTCGGCGGTTCCTGCAGGTCCTTGTCTTGTTCCCCCTGGCCGCCGCCGCCCTTCTTATCAGCCGTGCGGTCGTCACGGGACAGCCCGCGCCGCCTCGGAATCCGGCCGAGCAGGTTCTGGAGGATTTTTCGAAAGGCGAATCCGACGGATTCCCGCAGGGGTGGAAAGCGAGCCGGAGTGAATCTGCCACACGCAAGACCTACGTGGTTGCTCGGGACGGTGAGCAATCCATGCTCCGCACGAAAGGCGTCGATGCGCAGATGCGTATCTTCAAACGCATTGCCTGGGACCCCAAAGCCTATCCCGTCGTCACTTGGCGCTGGCGTGCGCGGAGCCCGATAACCGGCACCGAGCCCGTCGCCGCGCTCTTCATCTCGCTGGATCAGGATTTCTTCGGCATTCCGGTCAATACCAAATACATTTGGAGCCCCAGCCTGGCAAAGGGAACGGTTGTGGAAGGCGGGTTCTTCCGGCCGGCTCAAATCGTGCTGCGGAACAATCAGGATAAGGTCGGGGAGTGGATCGAAGAACGGGTGAACGCGTACGAAGACTTCAAGCGCATCCATAACCATGAGCCGGCTCCCCAAGCCTGGGGCATTTCGCTGGTGACCGGGCCGGGGATCGAGCTCGACTTCGGCAGCATCAAGCTTGCCAGGCAATAGGAACAGGTTAATGCCGAGTGTGGCGAGAATGCGCTGTCAGCGCGGGTGTATCACGCTGGATATGCTGTTCGGCGCTCTGGTCTTCGGTATCGTGGGAGCGGCAATCGGGTACTATTTGGGCACGGTCGCGAGCATGGCGATCGCGACCGCTGTGGGACTCGCGTTTGGGTTCCTGATCGGACTGCTGGGCGGTCGCCGATTCTTTATCAGCATCGTGTGCGGAGCGCTGTTGGGAGCAGGCCTGGCGTGGTTTATTTCTGGAACGTCAGCAGTCCCGCTGGGAGCCGCATCTGGTGGAGCCATAGGGGGATTTCTCGGCGTCCAAATGGGCATGCTGTTGGAACTCTGGCAGCAACGCAAAGGATCCCCTACCGTTCCGCCGCCCGCTTCGGACAATGAGAGCTTGAGATGAAGGACAAATGGTTGATGATCGGTGTCGGCGCCACCTTCTTGGCGTTCTTTCTGATGGTGGTCAGCATGATGGCCTTATCGCGGCATTCGGCCAAGAACAAAGAACTGCTGGCCCAGATACCGGCGACTCCGCAGGAGTCCGCTCCTGTTGCCGCCGTGGAATTCAGCCTCTACAAAACGATTGTCGGAGATGACGGACGTGAGATGATCGAGATTCCGGAAGGGCCGTTTAAAATGGGCAGCAAAGAGGGAGACTATGATGAGGCCCCGGAACATCAAAGCTACCTGTCTACTTATTACATGGATAAGTATGAAGTCACCCAAGCTGAATATGAACGGTTCGTCAAAATGACCAAGCGGGGCAAGCCCTTCGTGCCGGTATTTGATGACGATCCGTCAAAAATTCTCAAGCCGGAACTGGCGGCGATGGGGATGTCCTGGCTTGACGCAGCGGCCTACTGCCAGTGGGCGGGCAAGCGTTTGCCGACCGAGGCGGAATGGGAGAAAGCGGCGAAAGGTGAAGGGAACAGAAAATATCCATGGGGCGATGCGATGGGGCCGAAGTATGCCAATTTGGATGGTGCAGACGACGGTTTCAAATATCTGGCGCCCCCCGGGAAATTCGAAGCCGGACGCAGTTACTACGGACTGTATGATATGGCTGGGAATGTTGCGGAGTGGGTGGCCGACACCTATGACGACAAGTATTATGCCAAGACTATTTACCGGGACCCGAAGGGGCCGGAAGAAGGGCAGAACAAGGTGATCCGGGGAGGGTCTTGGCGGGAGTCGCCGAACGGGGCCAGAGTCGCCAAACGGTTTCAAGCGAAGCTGTGGCGGACCGACGCCACTATCGGATTTCGTTGTGCCAAAAGCGGCCCCTGACCGAAGCGCGCCCACTGCTGTGATCCATGCTTGATAAACGTCTGAAGTGGGCCTTCTTCTTGACGACGCTGGTTTTTGCCGGGCTGCCCATCGCCGGGATCGTTCTGGATGCGCTCAAACCTAGCAACATTCAAGTCGAACAGTCGGGCAGCGACGCGAAACCCGCTCCCGCTCGAGCGACCTCGCCAGTCTCACTTCAAGAAGACATGGTCGTGATTCCGGCCGGAGAGTTTGTGCGTGGCTATGACGGAGGAGGATTTGATGAAAAACCTCAAAGCCGGATTCTGTTGGACGCCTACAAGATCGATCGTCACGAGGTGACCCATGGGGCCTACATGGCGTTTGTCGATGCGACCGGGCACCGGAAGCCGATCTCGCGGTACGTCAAGAACTTCGACAAGCTGAGTGCACCGACTCAGCCGGCCGTCTACGTGTCATGGGAAGAGGCGGACGAATATTGCCGTTACCGCGGCGCGCATCTTCCAACTGAAGCCGAATGGGAGAAGGCTGCCAGAGGGCCCAATGGTCTCTTGTGGCCGTGGGGAAATCAGGACAAGCCGGGCGCGGCTAACACCGGCAATCCCGATCCGTTCGAATTCCTCTCTCCCGTCGCAAGCTTTCCGCAGGATAAAAGTCCATATGGAGTCTATGATCTCGCCGGGAACGCGATGGAATGGGTTTCAGACTGGTACCAGGAGGATGCCTATAAGGACAGCGCGCCCAATCCAACGGGTCCTGGAAACGGACTGTACAAGGTGATCAGGGGCGCGTCTTGGGGAACGGTCGGCAAGGAAACAAGGCTCACGGTGCGGCTCAAAATGGTCCCGGATTTCCGGGATACGACGATTGGATTTCGCTGTGCCAGGAGTGGGTCTGAAGACTTAACCCACAAGGGTGAAAAGACAGGCCAACCCTACAATAAATCGAAGTAATAGATCAACAGGAAGACGGCCAAAATTATGTTGACAACCATTCCGGCCAAAACTATAATGTCGAACAATCTTGGGTCTTTACTCATGGTTTTTATGCCTCGCCCAGAGTGAAAGTGTGAGTAGCATAATCCCCGATATGCTGTCAAGGCAGGGAAAACATTAACAGGTCTGTGTTTATAGCAACGTAGTCTTACGAAAGAGGGTTACTATGGCAGAAGCAGCGGTAGGTGCTTCCGGGATTAAGGATCCGGCGTGGAAAATCAGACTGGGGAAGGCGATTTTCTGGTCCACTGTCGCTTTCGCCGTGTGGTTTTTTTATTGGTTTAACGCGATTCAGTGTCCGTGCTGAGTGGAGGGGGAAATGGCTGAGCAAGCGGGTCAGGTTAGTACGAAACAGAAAATCGTTTTTGCGATCGGCTCGTTGATCTTGGCGACGGCCTATTTCACGTTCTTGGATTGGGCCCTTATGAACATCCAAGGACTGGATTACTTTTACCTGTTCCGGAAATAGATGCGAACTTGCGTTGGTTTTTCTGTCGAATTTGACCTGAAATCTTACAATACTGTGAGTGTAAGGGAGGGAAGCCATGGCTACCTTGAATAAGCAAGCCCGAAAAAAGATTTGGGCTTTCTTGGCGCTGGGGACGTTTGTGGGGCTTCTGCTGTTGCCCTTGTTCCTGTCGCTTCCCGCCGGCGCAAGCGGTGATGCGCCCGCACCGGCAGCCTCGACGGCGCCGTCGACCGCGCAGCCTGCGGACGCGAAGCCTGTCGAGAAGTCACGGGATGTCTGGTACAAGACCGAAGGGCCGGTGATCGGAGCGCCGGCGCCGAAGACGACCGACGGCCCCAAAGACTATCCCCGGTACAATTTTGAAAGCCGGGTCTTGCTGTGGGTGGCCAACCAGCAGCACCTCTATTATGGGAGCTTCGTGCTGGCGGTCCCGATCTTCTGCATGGTGGTCGAATACCTCGGCATCATTAGCAAGGATAAGGCTCTGGGCAGAAAGTACGACCAACTCGCCTATGACTTCATCAAGATCAGCCTGACGGCATACTCGTTGACCGCAATCCTGGGCGGGATCTTAGTGTTCACGTATCTCACGCTCTATCCCACCTTCTTTGGTTATCTTGCCAGCATCTTCAGACCGGTGATGCATACGTACGCGCTCCTGTTCGTGGCGGAGAGCGGCACGCTCTACGTCTATTATTACGGATGGGACAAGATGCGAGAGGGATTCCTGAAGTGGATCCACGTCAGCATGTCGGTGATCCTGAACGTGATCGGGACGGCCTTGATGATGCTGGCCAATTCCTGGATCGCCTTCATGCAGTCGCCTGCCGGCGTGGATGCCGACGGCCGGTACCTTGGCAACATCTGGCACGTCATCCATACCACCCTCTGGAACCCCATCAACGTCCACCGGATTCTTGGGAACATGGCCTTTGGCGGCGGCGTTGTGGCGGCCTATGCGGCCTACCGGTTCCTTACGTCCAAGACCGATGAAGAGCGGGCGCACTATGACTGGATGGGCTATGTTGCGATGTTCATCGGTGTGTGCTTCCTGATTCCGCTCCCCTTCGCCGGTTACTGGCTCATGCGTGAAGTGTACGCTTACCGGCAGCAGATGGGGATCACGCTGATGGGCGGTCTCCTGGCCTGGCTCTTCATCATCCAGGCCGTGATGATCGGCGCCCTGTTCCTGACCACCAACTACTACCTGTGGCAGGGGATGGAGCGGATGCGCGGAGCCGAGCGCTACCAGAAATACATCAAGTACATGGTGTTCGTGCTCATCACCTGCTTCATCGTGTGGCTGACGCCGCATACGATCGTCATGACTCCCGCCGAGTTGAAGGCCATGGGCGGGCAGCAGCATCCGGTGCTGGGGAATTACGGAGTCATGTCGGCCAAGAACGGCGCGATCAATACCATCATCACGACGACGGTATTGAGCTTCATCATGTATCAGCGGGGCAACAAAGTCCCGATAGTGAAATGGGCGCCGCTGGGGGACGCCTTCCTGTTCGGCTTGTTCACGATGGCCTACGTCAACATTATCTGGCTGGCGATCTACGGGTATTACATACCGGCCAACGTTCGAGTAGGGCTCTCTGTGCCGCAGGTAGCATCAACCCTGTCGTGCCTCTTTATCGGGGTGCTCCTCAATTCCGTCATGTTGAGGGGCGCGAAAGAGCTGGGCCCCACGGTGTGGGGTCAGATCTCGGTGCGGTCCCAGTATGCGTTGATCATGTTGGCCACGTCGTTTACCTGGATGATGGGCCTGATGGGGTACATCCGGTCGTCCGTGCGGTTGTTCTGGCACGTCAACGAGATCATGCGGGACAATTCCCCATGGGCGTTCACGCATACCATCGGGTTTGGAGCCAACATGATTTCGTTCAACGTGCTGTTCTTCTGGATGACGATCCTGTTCGTGTTCTGGCTCGGGTCGTTGGGTATCAAGAAGGCTCCGGCGACCGCTCCTGCTGGGCAGAAAGTGCCGGTACCGGCCGGGAGTCATTAAAAACCGTACTCGCTCGTATTCACCAACACATGTTATTGCGCTCCACCCGCGAGAGGATAACCCCTCGCGGGTGGGCCCGATGGAGGAGTGAATGTTAAACACGAAGGTGTTGGGTGGCATCGCGGCACTGAGCATTGCCGGGGCCATCGTAGCCGTATTGACCATCTTGCCGGACTCGGGCGCTTCGCAATTGATGCGGAAAGCGTTTTCCTTGGGCTGGCCAGGCGGCTTGGTGATCGCCGCCCTACTGCTGTATTTCCAACTTGGACGGAAGAATGATCCCCATCAGGGCGAGCTCGTGTTCAAGACCATTGTCGGGCTTCTCGGGTACTCGATGATCTTCATCGCGATCGCCAATTACGCCACCAACTTCAATGATGAGAGTGTTGGGGCCCCTGGCGAGCCCCGCTTCCTGCCAGTTTCCCTCGTCATGTTTACGGTCGCCTGTTTTACGATGGCGATGTATTTCAAGGGTGTGCGGGTTCTTCTTCAGATCGGCGGGTTCATGTTCTTTGTGGCGGCCTGTCTCGCCGGGTTCGGCAACTGGCTCCCCCAAGTCAAGGCCGATCCGCCTCCGGTCGAGGAGAAGACGGCGGACGTTCGTCAGATGTCGGTGCAGGAACGGGCCGACTTGGGAGAGAAGATCATCTTTGGGGCCGTCGGTGCGAGCGGGACGCAAGGCGCCATCGGCAAGGGACAATGTCCTCTCTGTCACGGCTTCCAGAAGGGCTTCCTCAGCGAACGGGCGCCCAACTTGTTTGGAGTGCCCACGCGCGCCCTGGAACGGTTGAAGGATCCCCGTTATAGCCAGAAAGATCCCAGCAAGCGGGACACTGTGCAGAAGGAAGCCTGCCCGGGCTGTGGAACGGCGCAGACAGCGGCCGAGTATATCGCGGAATCGCATGCCTGTCCCAACTGTTACGTGGTGGCGGGTTTCGGGGTGAAGGGAACGAATGATCGGGAAAGCCCGATGCCGGCGATTCACAAGCCGCCGATTGCGTTGACACTCGATGAACTGATCGCGGTGGACACGTGGCTCTTTGCCCGCGAAGGAGCGGAGCCGCCGACGCCGGATGAAATAGAAACCGCGTACAAAAAGTTTATTCCTGAGTCCGATAGGCCCAAGCCGGCGGGCGCGCCTGGAGCAGCTCCGGCAGGTCCAGTGCCTGGCGCTCCCGTTGTGACTGGCGATGAGCCGGTGAATGAGATCTTCACCAAGGCCCTGTGCTTTGCCTGCCACACCATCCCCGGCATTCCAGGTGCGGTCGGGCAGGTCGGGCCGAAGCTGGTGGAAAAGACCAATGCGCCGTTGCGTTTGAAAGATCCGGCGTACAAGGGCAAAGCGACGAGCGTGCGCGAATACATCATGGAGTCGATCCTGACCCCGAGCATGTACGTTGTGAAGCCATTCCCGGACAACATCATGCCGAAGGACTTCGGGAAGAAACTCAACGCGGCGGCGATCAATAAGATTATTGACTACCTCTCGCAACTGGAGGAAGGCAAGGAGCCGCCAAAGATTAAGTAGGCGGCTGGGTCTCGGCCTGACCGGGCGTAAGATTTAGGAGATCAGACATGTTTGACGTGATACTGCAAATGATGACGGGGAAATTGGTTGAGGGCTACATGCCCATCCAGATGTTGGGCGAGATGGGAGGCTTCGCGCTCCTGTTTATCGGAGCCTTCTATATCCTGGGCAAGAAGGGGATCAAGGTCAACAAGCTCGCGCAAGCGACCGGCCTGTTCCTTTTCTCCATCATCTACTTCAAGTTCCGGATCTACCCGCCGATCCCCTTCAGCGTCCGGGCCATTTATGCCACCATGACGCTGATCGGAATCTTCATGTGGGTGTCCTCCACCGAGGAATCCTGGAAAGACTTCCGGAAGCCCATCATCGCCGTTGCGGACGCCACGACGGCGACGACCAGGATGATCAGGGCGGTTGTCGTGGTCCTGCTGCCTTTCCTGGTCGGCTTTCTCGGCTACAACAGCATGAAGCCGAACGTGGACGAGCCGATCGAGTTGCGCACGGTGCATCCGGCGCCGCCGGCCAGCACCAAGGTGCATGGCAAAACGTTTGTTCTGCAGACGGCGAGCAGTCCGTATCGCGTGGATGACGACGGCAAGTATTCCGACATGGTCCAGAAAAAATACATCGACGGAAACCCTTGGGATGAGAAAGCGCCGCCCTACCTCCAGTATGTCCGTGAAGGCGGGCAGATCTTTTTCCAGAATTGCCATTTCTGCCACGGGGATAATCTGAACGGGCGCGGCATGTTCGCGTTTGCCTTCAACCCCATCCCGGCCAATTTCACAGACCCAGGCACCATCGCGCAGCTTCAGGAGACCTTTGTGTTCTGGCGCGTCTCGAAAGGCGGGATCGGTCTTCCCCGGGAAGGCTTCCCGTGGGCCTCGGTGATGCCGCCGTGGGAGCAGCACCTGACGGTCGATGAGATTTGGAAAGTCATCCTCTTCGAATATTGGCACACAGGCTATTATCCAAGGACGTGGGATTAATCGTTCCCGACAACTTAGGGGTATAAGCAATGAACCGTTATTTTTCCAACATGTCGCGTAAAGGTTTTCTGATCGCCGTTCTGGCGGGTGCTGTCGGAGCCGGGGCCGGGATCGCAGTCCTGTGGACATCCGGCAATGTTGCTGCGGACAGCGGGATGTCGCCCGGTTTCATCAAGGGCACCAATCCTCCCAAGCCTGACCCTAAAATGATCGAAGACGGCAAGAAGATTTATTTCCGCAAGTGCGTGTGGTGTCACGGGGTGGATGGAGCGGGTGATGGGCCGGGAGCCGATCGTCTGTGGCCGCGTCCCAGAAACTTCAACCAGGGCACCTTCAAGATCCGCCACACGGCCAGCGGGGAACTGCCGCTGTTCGATCCCAACAAACCGACGCCAGGTCAAAACGACTTGTTTGAAACTGTCACGCACGGTCTGCCGGGCTCGGCGATGCCGTCCTGGGACGGTATCTTGACGGAGCAGCAGCGGCTGCAGGTCCTGTCGTTTGTGACGACTCAGCTCGTGAAAGATCGCAAATTCGATGATAAAACTGAGACCGTCACCATCCTGAACCTCGCGGACAAGGGTGCGATAAAGAAGATCGACTACAGTAAGGAGAGTCTCGAAAAAGGCGCCAAGCTCGTGGTCGAAAAGAAATGCGTGGAGTGCCACGGGATGGAAGGCCGTGGAGACGGCAACCCCTTTAACCTGAAGGACGACTGGGGATTCCCGATCCAGCCGGCCAACTGGCACAAGTGCTGGAACTTCAGAGGGAGCAGGCAAGATCCCTATAACGTGAATAACATCTTCCGGACTTTTTCGACGGGTGTCAACGGCACGCCGATGCCGTCCTTCGCCGACAACACCACCGTCGAAGAACGATGGCATATGGCCAACTTTGTGGACTCGCTCTGCGAACGCGAAAAGGAGGCCGATCCCTTCTCCAAGTTGCTTGAAATGGATCCGCAGACCGACAAGCCGAAAACCAATTTCGTCGTGCCCTCCTCGCCGGCTGAGGGCGAGATCCCGAGCGACCCTCAGGACAAGAAGTGGCAGGACCTGCCGCGACGCCAGATTGCCATGGGCGGCCAGATCACCCATAAGCCGCGGAACTTCGTGAATCGGATCGACGATCTCTGGGTACGGTCCATGTACAACAAGAACGAGATCGCCTTCCTGTTCCAGTGGGACGACCGCTCCAAGAGCCAGGTGGCGCCGGGCGTGAATGTCGTTCCGATTGAGGAAGCGCCCCCCAAGACCGGCGAAGAGAATTCGATCGCCGCCAAACAGAACAAGTACGAAGTATACAATGACGCAGTGGCTATTCAGTTCCCGGCCAAATGGCAGGAGATCGTTCCGCCGGAGAAGCCGCGTTATTTGCACGGCGAAGAGAAGCGGCACGTCGACCTGTGGAAATGGGAGGCCGATGGAACACTGAAAGCCTATACCGGCTCGGGATGGGATAAGCCGCTCGAGGAACGTTCCGGAGCAACCGGCACGTTGAAACTGGTCAAGGGTGAGTTCAAGGACGGGCGTTGGACCGTGCTCATGAAGCGCCCCCTCAAGACGGACGATAAAGATGCCGATGTTCAATTCGAGGCGGGTAAATACATTCCGACCGTTTTCTTCGCATGGGATGGCCACAACGGCGACGCCGGGTTGAAGATGGCCGTGTCGGCCTTCTACTACAGCATCCTGGAGCCGCCGGTTCCGATTGAGGCGAAGGTGTATCCGGTCTTGATGGCAGTGGGGATGATCATCGCCGAAGGCTGGATTCTCCGCCGTCGGGCCAGCAAGAAGAAGATGATGAAAAAATAAGCCAATCCGCGTTCTGGGCTGAAGGTTCAGGGGGGTGGGCGCGGCCCACCCCCCTTTTTTATTTTGGGGAGTGGAATAGCAACGTGACAGGTCTCATCATTGCCGGGGGAAAGAGCCGTCGTCTGGGTATCGACAAGCGATTCCTCGATATCGGCGGGCGCACCTGCATACAACGAGTCCTTGATGCCTATCAGGGTATCTTTGAAGAGATCCTGATCGTCGCCGACGCCGTGGACCCCTTTCAATCGCTGGGAGTCAGGGTTGTCGCAGACCTGATTCCCGGACGCGCCACGCTCGGCGGCCTCTATACAGGACTGCACTATGCCGCCGGCGAGCGGGTCTTCGCCGCCGCCGCCGATATGCCATGGATCAACCCGGCGGTGATCCGGCTCGTCCTTGATCAGGCCGCCTCCGGAGACATCGTGATCCCGAACGTGAAGGGCAAGCTCCAGTCCATGCATGCCCTGTACTCGAAGGCGTGCCTGCCGTCTCTTCGAGCCCTGGTCGAGGCCGGCACGCTCAAGGTCCAGGATCTCTGCACTTGCCCTGAACTTCGGGTGCATCGGATCCCGCAATCCGCGTTCACGGCGGTGGATCCCGAACTCCGCTCGTTTTTCAACATCAATACTCCGGACGATCTCGCCCGGGTCAAAAAATGGATCGGCGAATAGTGGGGAAAGCCTTGCAAAACAGGGCGTTCGATGCGGTCTGCGCCTTGCCATGCGGTCCTCTTTATGATAAGGTGCGACTCACTTTGGCGGCCCTCGGGGGTTTCTCGAGGGCCGCAGTTATGTGGAGCGCCTAGGCAATGTCGGTGGGGGTTGTGAGGGAAGCGGTGCTGGCCACATTGCGGGAGGCTCTGGAGAGTGCACAGGCCTCGAAAGCCCTTAAGCTAGCCACCTTTCCATCTCTCGTGCTGGATGTTCCTAAAAAGACAACATGGGGCGATCTTGCCACGACCGTCGCCATGAATCTGTCGGCATCCGAACGCCGTGCTCCCCTGGAGATTGCGGAAATCATCGCCGAACGCTTGCGCTCCCGTCACGAGATTCTGGAGCGCGTCGAAGTAGCCCCTCCCGGTTACATCAACCTGACCGTCAAACGGGACCTGTGGTTTCGCGTCTTGGCCGAGATCGAGGCGAAAGGGGAACAGTATGGACGTTCGACCCTGGGCCTTGGCAAGCGCGTGCTGCTGGAATTTGTGAGCGCCAATCCGACAGGCCCCCTGCACATGGGTCATGGGCGCGGAGCGGCGGTCGGTGGAGCGCTGGCCAATCTTCTCCGGGCCACCGGATACGAGGTGACCACGGAATACTACATCAACGACGCCGGCCGACAAGTGCGCCTCATGGCTGCGTCGGTGACCGCAGTCTTCAAGAAGCAACCAGGCCCTGAGGATGGCTATCTAGGCTTGTATATCACTGACCTAGCTAATCGGTTGCGCGACGAGCAACCAGCTGTTCCCGACGTGGCTAAGTGGGCATGTGAGCAGTTGCTGGGTGGCATCAAGGCTGATCTGCAAGCATTTAACATCAGCTTCGACCGATGGTTCAGCGAACAAAAGGATCTATTTGATTCAGGAGCTGTAGCCGACGCACTCAAGGTGCTCAAGGACAAAGGGCTGCTTGAAGAAAAGGACGGCGCCTGGTGGTTCCGCTCGACCGCCTTCGGAGACGACAAGGATCGGGTCGTCCAGAAACAGGATGGAGAGTACACGTATCTGGCTTCCGATATCGCCTATCATCGGCATAAGCTGGAACGTAGGTACGATCTCCTGATCAACGTCTGGGGAGCCGATCACCATGGATACATTCCCCGGATGCAGGCGGCCGTGGAGGCGTTCGGCTACCCGAAGGACCGCTTGAAAGTCGTCTTGGTACAGATCGTCAATCTGCTGCGCGGCGGGCAGCGCGTGACGATGTCCAAGCGGGCCGGCGAGATGGTCACCTTACGGGAAGTATTCGAAGAAGTCGGCGCGGACGCCGCGAAGTTCATTTTCCTGACCAGACGGGCCGACAGCCAGCTGGATTTCGATTTAGAGCTGGCCAAACAGCAGTCGGCGGAAAACCCTGTCTACTATGTCCAGTACGCGCATGCTCGAGTTGCCAGCCTCTTTCGGGTCGCCAAGGAGAGAGGAATTGACGTGCCAACGACTGCGTCGGTTGACTGGTCTGTCCTGAACTCGCCGGATGATCTGGAGCTGATCAAGCCATTGGCGGAATATCCCGCGCTGCTTGAAGCGAGCGCTCAGGCGCTGGAGCCGCATCGGCTCACCTATTACTTGCAGGACCTTGCGGCCCGCCTCCATGCTTATTATTACAAGCACCGGATCCTCCCGCCCGTGCTCGAGCGCGAACTGGACAGGCAAGATCACCTCAAGCCGGCTGCGCTGGAAGCCGAGCAGGAGCGAACAAGGGAAACGCTGACCGCTCCCCTCACGGCAGCGCGACTCTGTCTCTTCCGGAGCGTCCAGACCGTTATCCGGAACGGGTTGGGAATCCTCGGCGTGACGGCTCCTGAGAGGATGTGATGGCCGAACTGGGATTTCGTGTCGTGCGCAAGGATGGACGCTCGCGGGCTCGCGTGGGCGAGTTGCGGACCGCCCACGGCACCGTGGCGACGCCGGCCTTCATGCCCGTGGGTTCGCAGGCCACTGTGAAGGGACTTTCCTCCGAAGAACTCGCCGGCCTTGGCTTCGAGATGATCCTCTGCAATGCCTATCATCTGTATCTCCGGCCCGGCCATCGCCTGATCGAGGAACTGGGCGGGCTGCACCGTTTTATGGGATGGCCGGGATCGATCCTCACGGACAGCGGAGGCTATCAAGTGTTCAGCTTGGCACCCTTGTGTAAGGTGACGGATGACGGGGTGACGTTTCAGTCCCACTTGGACGGCTCGCTGCACCACTTGACGCCAGAACTCGTCGTTGAGATTCAGGAAGCGCTCGGCCCCGATGTGGCCATGGCCCTCGATGAGTGCCTGCGTTATCCCGCAACGATCGAGGCGGCCGAAAGCGCACTGGCCCGGACGACCCGGTGGGCTCGTCGCTGCCGGGCTGCCCGCCGCCGGTCCGATCAGATGCTCTTCGGCATCGTCCAGGGGGCGCATTATCCTGAATTGCGCGCGCGGGCGGCGTCCGCATTAGCGGAGATCGGGTTCGACGGGTACGCCCTCGGCGGCTTGAGCGTCGGGGAAGACAAACCGGCCATGCATGCAGCACTGGACGCGGCGGTGGCGGAATTGCCGGAGTCCGCGCCTCGGTACCTGATGGGCGTGGGGACGCCGGAAGACCTCGTCGAAGGAGTCGCCCGCGGCCTCGACCTGTTCGATTGCGTCATGCCCACCCGCCACGGCCGTACCGGCTGGCTCTTCACCTCGTTCGGGCGGGTGCTGATCAAGAACGCCCAATATGCCCGCGACGAATCGCCCGTGGACCCGGTCTGCGCTTGCGCGGTGTGCCGTTCCTATTCGCGCGCCTACCTCCGTCACCTGTTTCTGGCCAAAGAGATGCTCGGCGTCCGTCTCAATACCATCCACAATCTCCACTACTTCCAAACGTTGATGGCAAGTGTGCGCGATGCGGTGGGTCGCGGGCGTTTGGCGGAGTTTCAAGAGCAGTTCTGCGCGAAACGGGAGGCATGCCGGCCATGAACGAGATGACCATGCGGGCGCTCGCTCAGGCCGCCGCTCCCGCCTCCATGCCGACGGTGGGCGAACAACTCGCGCAGATGCTCCCGATGTTCATTCTGATCATCGTCATTTTTTACTTCGTGATCTACCGGCCTCAAAAGCAGCAGCGAGAGAAGCAGCAGGACATGATCAATCAACTCAAGAAAGGGGACAAGGTCGTGACGAGCGGGGGCCTCTGGGGCACCGTGACGAACGTGGGTAAAGAAACCGTGACCCTGCAGGTCGCCGAGAACGCCAAAATCAAGGTCGTCCGTGAGCATATCGTCCGTCTTCGCGGGGAAGGCGATGACTGACGCAGGTCTACCATGAAGCCGATCGCCGGCCGCCTGGTTCTCTTGAGCGTCACGGTCGTCGTGTCGCTGGTCCTTTTTCTGCCCTCCACGCCGCTGTTCTCCAGCATGCCCGAATGGTGGAAGCAAAATATGCCCAGCAAGGGCATGACCCTAGGCCTCGATCTCCAAGGCGGCATCCATTTGGTGTTGGAAGTGGAGGCGGAGCGCGCGATCGAGATCAAGATGGACCGGGACGTATCGAACATGACGGAGCTGTTCGCCGAGAAGAAGTTCCAAGTGGCAGGCGTCAAGCGGACGGGGCCGACCGAGATCACGGTCAATCTGGCGGAGCCCGGCGCGAAAGAGGCCGTCCTGACGCTGATCGAGGACCAGTTTCCCACCTTAAGCGGGCGGTCGCCAAGCGATCGCGTGTTGCTGCTGACCCTGAAGGCCACCGAGGCCGAACGGATCAAGAAGGCGGCGGTCGGCCAAGCGCTGGAGACCGTCCGGAACCGGATCGACCAGTTCGGTGTCGCCGAGCCGCTGATCCAGCAGCAGGGGCTCCGTCAGATCGTCGTTCAGCTCCCGGGCGTGAAGGATCCCGGGCGGGCCAAGGCCCTCATCAAGAACACGGCCTTGCTGGAATTCAAAATGCTGGACGAGGACCACAAAGTCGCGCGCGTGCTGCCGAGCCGGGTGCCCGCAGGGAAAGAAGAGGACATCCTCAAGGAGTTCGGGCCGCAGATCCCTCCCGATGACGAAATTCTCTTCGAGCGCAACGTGGACAAGGAAACCGGGCGGGTGACGAAGACGCCGTTTCTCATCCGGAAGCGGGTGGCGCTGACCGGCGATGTCCTGACGGACGCCCGTGTGGCGATCGGCGAGTTCCAGAACGCCTACGTCTCGATCAACTTCGACAGCACCGGCGCCAAGCTGTTCGAGCGGATCACGGCGGAGAACGTCAAGAAGCGGATGGCCATCATTCTGGATAACACGGTCTACTCCGCTCCGGTGATCCAGGAGCGGATCGGCGGCGGTCGGGCCCAGATCACCGGCAGCTTTTCCATGGAGGAAGCGAACGATCTGGCGATCGTGCTCCGCGCCGGGGCGCTCCCTGCTCCCGTGAAGATCATCCAGGACCTGACGGTTGGGCCTTCCTTGGGGCGCGACTCCATCGAGAAGGGGGTGCGCTCCACCGTGATTGCGGGCGCCTTCGTGATCATCTTCATGATGGTCTATTACCGCCTGTCGGGCGCTATCGCGGACTTCGCCCTGATGTTGAACCTCGTCTGCCTGGTGGGGGCGCTCGCGGGGTTGAACGCGACGTTGACTCTGCCAGGCATCGCCGGGATCATCCTGACCATCGGCATGGGGGTGGACTCGAACGTACTGATCTTTGAGCGGATCCGCGAGGAGCTACGGACGGGCAAGCCGGTCAGGCCGGCCGTGGACGCCGGCTACGACAAGGCGTTTTTGACCATCGTGGACTCCCACGTCACCACCCTGATCACGGGCTTTGCGCTGTTTTTGTTCGGCACCGGTCCGATCAAAGGGTTCGCCGTCACTCTCTGTCTGGGCATTGCGATTAATCTGTTTACGGCCTTGGTCGGCACGAAGGTCATCTTCGATCTGCTCAGTCGTCGGGGGCGCCTGGAGCGCCTGAGCATCTAGGGCCGCCTATGCTTGAAATCCTCGGCAAAACCGCGATCGACTTTATGGGGCTCCGGAAGTACTCCTTTGCCCTTTCTGGAGGCCTCGTCCTTGTCGGCCTTCTCGCCCTGGTCCATATCTGGATCGGGAAGGCCAATCTGGGCATCGATTTCGCGGGAGGAACCGCCGTCCAATTGAAGTTTGAGCAGCCGATCCCGATCGAGCAGGCCCGGCAGACGCTGATCCGTCATGGATTGCCGGACGTCGAGCTACAGGAGTTCGCTTCCGACAATAAGCTGTTGGTGCGGGTCAAGACCACGACGACCATCGAAGAGAAAGTGGCGGAGAAGGTCCTGGAGGCCTTCAAGAAAGATTTCGCGGGTAATCCCTTCGCGGTGGATTCCAGCTACGAGATCGGTCCCACCATCGGCCAGAAGCTCCAGAAGGACGCCTTGATCGCCATTACGATCTCGATGCTGGGCATCATCCTCTACGTCGCGGCGCGCTTTGAATTCCGCTTCGGAATCGCGGCGGCGATCGCCACTTTCCATGACGTGTTCGCGGTGCTGGGAGTGTTCTACCTTCTGGATAAGGAGATCACCCTCTTGATCGTCACCGCCCTCCTGACGCTGGCGGGGTATTCGCTGACGGACACCGTCGTCGTGTTTGACCGGATCCGGGAGAATCTGAAAGTGCGCCACCGGGACCCGCTCGAGACCGTGATCAACAATGCCGTCAACCAGGTTCTGAGCCGGACCGTGGTGGTGTCGCTGACCGTCATCCTAGTGCTCATTCCCTTGACCCTGGCGGGAGGCGAGGTGCTGCACGATTTCTCCCTGGCCCTGCTCCTGGGCGTGATCGTCGGGACCTACTCCTCGGTCTTCGTCGCCAGTCCGCTGCTGATCCTCTGGAAAGGAACCCCCGGCAAGCTGCTCCGGCGCCGATAAGGGTGTTACCTAGACTTGACAATTCAGGATAAGCCAAGGAAAATGAGTAGTTACGAGAAACCGTGGTGTTACCGGAATGAAACAGTTCTCACACCGCCAGAGTCTCCAGCGCCGGATCATCGCCGCCATGGTGTTGATAGGCCTGTTGCCCCTTAGCTTCTCTCTCGTCATCACCTACCTCGAAGAACGCCAGGCGATCCAGGATACGATCGGCAGAGATTTTCGTCAGATCGCAATCGAGGCCGCCGGCAAAATCGAATTGCAGGTCATGCGGGGTGTCAGCGAGGCCCGCCAGCTGGCCACGATTCCGATCGTACGGGGGGCGGTCGTTGATTCCAACCGGAGCTACGCGGGACGCGATCTGGCCACCGTGAACCGGATGGTTCGCGAGTGGGAAGGACGCTGGAACAAGGGAAAAAACCGCGACCAGTTTCCGGATTTCATCAATAAGATGGCGACCGATTACCTGATCGAATGGCACCGCATCCGGAAGGCCGAGTACATCGCCATCCTGGTGACGGACAGCCAGGGCGCGTTGGTGTTGAGTTCAACGCCGCGCGCCGAGTATGACCAAAGCACAGCCCAGTGGTGGCGGGTGGCCTACAACGGGGGCAAGGGTCAGATCTACGTGAGCGATCTCGTCTTCGACGAGTCGCTCGGGTTTCATGTCCTCGATGTGGCCGTCCCCATCTATGATGACGTCCAACGACAGACGGTGGGGGCCCTCAACGTCCGCTTGCGACGCGATGAGCTCTTCAAAGCCATCCAGGAGGTCCGCATTGGGGAGCAGGGCCACGCGATGTTGCTGAACACGGCCGGGCGGCCGTTGATCTGCCCGGTGCTCTCTCCCGACAAACATACGATCAACGCCGCCTTGATGAAACAGATCACGCAACCGGCGGCGGGCTGGGTGGTGGCGGAGGATGATTCGCACGGCGGGAAGAACGCGATCGTGGGGTTCGCGCCGGTCCGGTTTCCGATCCCCATGGCCGAGGAAAGCTTCGGGGGCGTGGGGGTCGACTGGATCACTTTCGTCCGGCAGGACCCGAAGGAAACGTTCGCGCCGTTGAATCAATTGTTATGGAAAGTCTCCCTCGGGGCCGTGGGGGTGTTTCTGCTCATGCTGCTGGCCGGCCTTTTCATGGCCCGACGGATCGTGCGGCCGATCCAAACTCTGCAAGAAGGGGCGGCCCTGATCGGCCGGGGCGAGCTCGATCACCGGCTGCACATTACAACCGGAGACGAGATCGAAAAGCTCGCAGAGACCTTCAACCACATGGCGGACAGCCTTCGCCAGCACACGGAAGGGCTGGAGTACGCAGTCGCGCGCAGAACGAAGGACCTGCGCGAGTCGCAGGAGCGGTACAAGATCCTGTTCGACGAAGCGGCGGACTCGGTGATCATGGTCAATCCCGGCGGGGGCATCATCGCGGCGAACCGGCGCCAGGAGGCCATTCTCAAATATCCGGAGGATCAGCTCGTAGGCCGTCGCTTCATCGACCTCATCCTGCCCAAGTATCAGCCGGCCGTGACGACCCTGATGCAGGAAGTCCTGAAGGGGGCGAACAAAACGCCGACCGTGGAGGTCAAAGTGTTCGACCGGGCCGGGCGGCCGGTCCCCATGGAGCTCGACCTCACCGGCATCGAGACCGGGCCCATGATCTACATCATGGTGCAATTGCGCGATATCACGGAGCGCAAGGCGCTGGAACGGCAGCTCCAGGAATACAGCGAGTCGCTGGAAGTGAAGGTCCAGGACCGGACCCGCGAAATTGAGGAAACAAAGACGTATCTCGAGAACCTCCTGGAGAACGCCAACGACGTCATCTACACGCTCGATCACGACCAGCGGTTCACCTACGTGAACAGCAAGGTCGACATCTGGGGGTACCGCAAGGAGGACCTGATCGGCCGCCCGTACCTGTCCCTGATGTCCCGCCGGCATCGCGGGAAGCGTCTCCGGTCTACCTTGGATATCGGCGCCAAACAGGCCTACGAAGTGGAGATCGTGACGAAAGCCGGGGAACCCCGCAATGTCCTGGTCAGCGTGTCGCCGCTTCGCGATAACGAAGGGAAGATCGCGGGGGTGCTGGGGATCGCGCGGGACATCACGGACAAGAAGCGGCTGGAGCAGCAGGTGCTGAATGCCGAGAAGCTGGCATCGGTCGGCAAGCTGGCGGCCGGCGTTGCGCACGAAATCAACAACCCGCTGGGGGGTATTCTGAACTGTCTCTACAATCTCCGGAAGGGCAGCCTGTCCCCGGCTCGGGAGCGGGAGTATCTGGCGTCGATGGAAGACGGCTTGCGGCGGGTACAGAAGATCGTGCGCCAGTTGCTGGATTTTTCCCAGCAGTACGATCCCGAGCTCTCGCCGACGGAAGTGAATTCGGTAATCGAGCGTGTCCTGACGCTCACCAACTATGCGTTCGAAGGGACCGGCGTGGGCATTCGTCGGGAGCTGGCGCGGGACCTGCCGCCGCTGATGGCGGACCGGCACATGATCGAGCAGGTCCTCATGAATCTCGTTCTCAACGCGGTACAGGCGATTCGCGGCGATGGGCTGGTCACGGTCCGCTCGGGCACAGACGGGCCCTGGTGCACAATTGAAGTGGAGGACACAGGCTGCGGGATTCCGCCCGATGTCCTGCCGAAGATCTTCGATCCGTTCTTTACGACCAAAGGCCAGGGCGAAGGAACGGGCCTGGGGCTTTCCGTGAGCCTCGGCATCGTCGAACGGCACGGCGGGCAGATTGCCGTCAAAAGCCAGGTCGGCCAGGGGACCACGTTCACCGTCAGGCTTCCCGCGATGAACGTCCGATCGCTGGTGGGCAAGGAGGCTTAGGCGATGCCGCAGCCGAATGTCCTGATCATCGACGACGAGCCCCTCATGCGGATCTCGATCGCCGACGCGCTGAAGGACGAGGGGTGCCAGGTCAAGGTCGCCGCGACCGGCCTGGAGGGCGTCGATCTGATCAAAAAGGAGCCGTTCGAGATTGTGATCTCCGACCTCCGGCTCCCCGGCATGGACGGGCTCCAGATCCTCCAGACCTGCAAGGAGGTGTCGCCCAAGACCGGCGTGATCGTGATCACTGCGCACGGCTCCGTCGAGACGGCGGTCGGGGCGATGAAGATGGGGGCGTACGACTACATCACCAAGCCCTTCTCGATGGAGGAGCTCCTCCTGATCGTCAACCGGCTTCTCAAGGTGTTGGAGCTGGAGGACGAGAACCGGTCGTTGCGGGAGGAACTGGAGGGCCGCTTCAGCTTCAAGGGCCTGCTCGGCAAGAACGACAAGATGCGGGAGGTGCTGGAGAAGATCAAGTTGGTGGCGCCCACCGACTCGACGGTGTTGATCCTCGGCGAGAGCGGCACCGGCAAGGAGTTGGTGGCCAACGCGATCCATCACAACAGCCCGCGCCGGGACGGGGCCTTCATCAAGGTCAGTTGCGCGGCATTGCCCGAAACCCTGCTCGAAACCGAACTCTTCGGGCATGAGCGGGGGGCCTTTACGGGAGCGCTCCGGCAGCGGAAGGGGCGGTTCGAACTGGCGCACCAGGGCACGCTTTTCCTGGACGAGATCGGGGAGATCTCGCCGCTGGTGCAGGTCAAGCTGCTGCGTGTGCTGCAGGAACGACAGTTCGAGCGCGTCGGCGGCAACCAGACGATCGAGGTGGACGTGCGGTTGATCTGCGCGACCCAGCGCGATCTCAAGAAAGAGGTCCAGGCGGGGCGGTTCCGTGAAGATCTCTATTATCGATTGAGCGTGGTTCCGATCCATCTGCCGCCGTTGCGGGAACGAAAGGAAGATGTGCTGGTCCTCGCCGACCACTTCCTGGGGGGCTTTGCGCTGCGGACGGGCAAGCGGATCAAGGTGTTTTCCCAGCGAGCCAAGGAACTGCTTCTCCGCTATTCATTCCCCGGCAACGTCCGCGAGCTGGAGAACACGGTCGAACGGGCCGTGACGTCGAACCATGACGGGAACGAGATCGAACCCTGGGACCTCTGCGGGTTCCCGGCCTGCCCTTATCTCGGAGGGCCGCCCCAGCCGAATTGCGGGTTCTGCAGCGAAGGGGTGCCGATGGCGGAGAAGAAGGCGTCTCTGGTGGATCGGCTGGATACCGCCCGCGAGCAGTTCGAGCGGCAATACATCGTCAAGGCGCTGGAGCGGACGAAGGACAACAAAACCGAAGCCGCCAAGCTGCTCGGCATGTCGCGCAAAGCCCTCTGGGAGAAGTGCAAGCGCTACGGCATTTCGAAAGGCGGGAACGGGGGGAACGGCGAGGAGGAGTGAGCCCGCTGGCTAGACGGTTTTCGGGATTTCGCCGCCTTCCCAGAGTCGGACGGTGCGGTCCACGCTGCCGCTGATGAGGCGACGGCCGTCCGGGGAGAAGGCGATGGCGCGCACGGGCTCTTTGTGGGCTTTGATGGTGCGGATCGGGCGTCCGGTGGCGGCGTCCCAGAGTTTGATCGTGGTGTCGTCCGAGCAGGAGGCGACGATCTTGCCGTCCGGCGAGTAGGTCACGGCGCGTACCCAACCCGAATGGGCCTTCACGGTCCGGAGGAGCTTGCCGCTCGGTGCCTCCCAGTACTTCATGGTCTGATCCCGGCTGCCGCTGACCATTCGGCTCCCGTCCGGCGAGAACGCCATGCCGCCGATCCAATTCTCAAAGGCTGTCGCCCAGCCGGACTGCTCCTCGAACCATTGGCCGCGCCGCTCGATGGTGCCGTCGAAGGGGTCCGATTTGTGCCCTTCCAGAGTGCAGAGCGCCTGCCCGCTGGGCAGAACTTCGAACAGGGTCATGCCGCCGATGTCGTTGCCGCTGGCCAGCAGGCGGCCGTCGGGCGAGAATACGGTACAGATGTTCCAATGCCGATCGTACTCGTCTTGGGGCAGCAACGATAAGAGCTCCGTGCCCGTGCCGACTTCCCAGATTTTGATGTCCCGGTTCTCGTTCCCGCGCGCCAGCATGAGGCCGTCTGGTGAGAACGAGAGGGAGTGGACGGCATGGTCGTAGCGTCCGAATAGCATCCGGATGAATTCGCCGGTCTTGGGGTTCCAGAGGCGGATCGTCCGGTCGGTGGAGCCGCTGGCGAGCATCTGTCCGTCTGGCGAGAAGGCGAGGCAGCGGACGGTATCGGTATGACCGCGCAGTATTCTGACCATACGGCCCGTCTCGATTTCCCAGATCCGGATCGAGTGGTCCACGCTGCCACTGGCCGCCAGTGTGCCGTCAGGATGGTAGCCTATGGCCCAGACAGGGTCATGATGCCCGCGAAAGACCCGGAGTTCACGCGCTCCAGCTCGCCAGTGCGCACCGCAGTCCACGATGTTGACCGGCGGCACGCCGGGCATGCCGGGCGGGACGGCAGAAGGAGGGGGCGCGAAACCGGGCGTTGCTGTGCTGTCGGCCATGGCGGCATCCTCGAGAAGAGCCGGTGTTCCCTTGCCTTGCAAAAGAACGGGAACGCTCCCTATAATGAAAGGGCGTTCTTGAATATAGCGGACGCCAAAAAAGGAAGTCAAGGAGGCCTGTTATGGAATTGCGGTTTCAGCCGGCCCTGATCCAAGAGGTCATCGACGCATTCATCGAGAAGACCGAGCGGGAAGGCGATCCGACCTTCTACAAGGAATTCCATGAGCTGGCCGATCCCATCTATGAGAATTTTCTGCTGGACGACCGGGAACCGGAATTTCAAAAGCTCTACCAGTACCTGTTCGGGCACTGGGGGTTTGCCGACATCATCGACCAAGCCTTCAATGAATTCCCGGAGCTGAAGGCGCGTATCGGGATCACCTTGGTCCGCGGCGTGCTGAAGGAGGACCAGGAATCCGTCGACATTTTGCGCAAGTGGGGCACTGTCGAGGAAGATCTGGCCAAGACGTTCGAGGCCAAAGGGCTCAAGGGCGTCGGCATCAAGCTCCTCCCCCGGCGGTTCTACGATCCGGCGCTGGCCCGCTTCTGCCGTCACGAGCTGATTCATATCAAAGACATGCTTGATCCGGCCTTTCTCTACGATCCCGATATCAAGGTCGGGAATACGCCAGGCGAGGAAAGCCTCATTCTGGCCCGGTATCGGGTGCTTTGGTGTCTGTGGATCGACAGCCGGCTGGCGCAATGGGACAAGGAGCCGGTGTACTCAAAGGAGCAGCGATTCCGCGAGTTCTCCACGTGGTACCGCAAAATTCCAGGCAAACAACTGGTGGCCGTCTTTGAAGGCCTGTGGGCGACCGGATCCTTTACCCACCCGGAATTGATTGAGATGGCGACCGACACCCTCAAAGTGATCGACCGGGCTATTGAAGTCGAAGGAGCCGAGGTTCCCGAACGCCGGAAGGTTATGCTCATGCCGGGCTTTCCCTGTCCGCTCTGCGGATTCCCCACGTACAACTGGGTGGAAAACCTTGAGCAGGATGTGGAGTCGGAGGTCCTGGACTTTATCCGGGAAAACCATCCCGGCTGGGATCCTGAATATGGCGGGTGCGACCGGTGCATCGAGGTGTACAAGCTGCGCGCTGCCGGCGTCCACGGAGATTAGCGAGCGCTATGGGAGAAGAGTTCGACAAGGAACGGCGGGAGTTCCTCAAGCAGTCCGTGCTGTCGGTCGGCAAGACCGTCTACGAATACTATGAACAACAGAAGGAGACGCCGGTTGATGCCGCTCCCAAAGAGCCGCCGGTCAAGGTCAGGATGGATTGGCTCAGGCCTCCGGGCGCTGTCGAGGAGGAGCTTTTTCTCGACCGTTGTACCAAATGCGGCGATTGCCTGCCGGCCTGCCCATACGGGAGCATCAAGAAGGATCAGGCGACCGGGTACCCGGTCATCTTTGCCAATGAATCCCCCTGCTACCTGTGCGACGATTTTCCCTGCATCGCGGTGTGCGAGACCGAGGCCCTGCTCCCAGTGGGGGACCGGACCGCAGTACGCATGGGATTGGCCGTCGTCAGCCGGGCCGATTGCACGGCCGACCAGGGGTGCCGATTTTGCCTGGCTAAATGCCCGGTGGGGGCGCTTTCGGTTGATTTTCTCGACCCTTATCCGGTCGTTGACCAGGAAAAATGCGTGGGGTGCGGCATCTGCGAACAGGTGTGTTCGGGGGTGAATGACCGCATCGCAATCAAGGTGATTTCGGGCCGTTTTGAGGCCACAAAAAGCCCTTGACAACCAAGTAATGTTTTCATATTCTTGGTGGGCTCAAAGCTAAGGAGGCTGTGAGCAATGGGAACACAGGCAGTCTCTGGCAATCCGACGGGGAAGACGGGGTTGGCCGACGCGCCGGTCGTCGAGTTGGCCCTGTCTCGCAGCAAGTTCTACCTGCTCCTTTCCTGGGGGTTCCTCTTCCCCGAAGAAGACGAGTTCTACAACTATCTGCAGGACGGCGAATTCGTGGAGGATGGGCTCGCGGCCGTCGAATCACTGGAAAAAAGTCTCGATGCGACGAAGACGGATCCCACCGTGCGTGAGTTGGTCGTTCCGATCAGAAAACTCATTGAAAAGATCGGAGAGTGGGAGGAGCAAAACTTCAAAACGTGGGAGTTCAGTGATCTGCAGGACGAGCACCGGCGGGTGTTCTCCAACGTGATCAGCCTGGACGCTCCTCCGTACGAAACCTTGTTCGGCAACGAGCACGTCTTCCAACAGTCCCATACCATGGGCGACATCGCCGGGTATTACAAGGCGTTCGGGCTGGAGTTGGCCGAGGTCGTCCACGAGCGGCTCGATCATCTGAGCGTGGAGTTTGAGTTTCTCCATTTCCTGGCCTATAAAGAGTCCTACGCCCTATGCCACGACGGGGACGAGAAACTCCGGATCGTGACGGAGGCGGAGAAGAAATTTGTCCGCGACCACGTCGGGCGGTGGGCGCCCCTGTTCGCCGATATGGCGTCCAAAAAGGCCCAGCGGGGCTTCTTTCACTACCTCTGCGAACTCTGCAAAGCCTATCTCAAGTTCGAGTGCGCCTACCTCGGAGTCAAGCCCCAGCCGTATAAGGAAACCGATTACAAGCCGGCGACGTTCACTCCTCCGGAAGGGGCGGCGTTTGAGTGCGGCGCGCAGGATCTCGGAAACGAGTTGTCCGTGCTCTTGGATGAAGTAGGAGGCCGTTCTCAAATGGAAGACACAGGGAGCGAGGGAGGCGAAGGTTCGCAGAAAAATTGACGGAGTTTTTGATTTTCGTGTGCCGGGCGTTTTAGGCTAATTTTTTATAGAGAGGAGGGGCTATCGATATGGAAATCATTCACACGAGGAACAGGGCCGTCGTATGGGGGGTGCTCTTGAGCGCCCTCGCCGTAGGCGTGGTCCTGACGCTGGGACAGGTCCCCTTGGCTGTCAGCCAGCCAGTCGCCATTCAGGTGAAGGCGATCAAGGGACCGGTTCCGATGGACGGGGCCAACCCGATCTGGGAGAACGTTCCCGGCGTCGTCGTGCCGCTCAGCGGGCAGACGATCACCACGCCGATGCACCCCAACATCGCCGTCAAGTCGGTCTTTGTGAAGGCGGTCACGAACGGGAAGGATCTAGGGATTCGTCTGGACTGGGGCGATCAGTCCAAGAACGACACGACCATCGGGCCACAACACTTCCGTGACCAGGCGGCTATTCAATTTCCCGTGAACACCAGCGGGGCCCCGCCGTTCCAGTGCATGGGCCAGTCTGGCGGCACGGTCAACATCTGGCGGTGGAATGCCGAATGGCAGAAGGACCTTGGCAAGGACAGTGCCGGAATCTGGGACGTGGACAATGAGTATCCCGCCATTTTCTGGGACTACTACTACGAGGAACCGGCCGGTGGCGTAACCTATTTGGATCGCGTCGGGCGGAGCATGGGACCATTCAACACCGGCATCTGGTCGGGCAACATCCTGTCTGACCCGGAAATGCGGCTCGGGTCCGTCGAGGATCTCAATGCGAACGGCTTCAGCACCCTGACGACCCAGGCCCACCAGGACGTAGTGGGGAACGGGCTCTGGGAGCCGGCTGGTTCGATCAAGGGCGGCTGCTGCACGGGTCCCACGTGGCGCGTGGTCTACAAGCGTGCGCTGACGACCGCGGATCCCAACGACGTGCAATTCAAGGGCGGCGCGTCGGTTCCGGTCGCCTTTGCCGTGTGGGACGGCCAGAACGTGGAGCGTGACGGCATGAAGGGGATCTCCACCTGGTTCAGCCTGCATATCCCGTAAGGTAAACAAGCCAAACAAAAGCCCCGGGGGTGACGGATAATCCCCCCGGGGTTTTTTTATGCCTATGGGGGCGGCATCGGAGCCGGAATTACCCGTTTGGGGCTGTTGCGTGAGGGGTAGATGCAGTTGCATTTCCTCTCACGCTGGGTGTATAAAACCTACGGGAAAGGGAAGGGGGAGTACGTGCTTCTAATCCATCAACAGACTTGTCATTTTGCAATAATTTGCGCTAACTAAGGTGCCTTGATGAAAACGGTTCTATTGTTTCCCCCCACGTGGCATCCGTCCCAGCCGTACCTGAGCCTCCCGTCGTTGACCGGGTTCCTCAAACAAGAGGGCGTCACGGACGTCGTGCAACGGGACCTCGGCATTGAGGTACTAGACGGCTTTCTGAGCCGGCCGGCCGGCCGCGAGACCTACGAACGGATGCAGGAGAAGGTGAGAGGGCTGGAACGGGCGGGCACGCGGGGGGAGACGGGACACGCCAGCCAAGAACACCTTGCCCGCATGAAGGAAGCGCTCGACTGGTTTCCCCCGCTCTACGACCGGATCGAGGACGCCAAAGGGGTCCTGCGCTCCGAACAGTTCTACGATCTGGAGAAGTATCGGGAGAGCCTGTTTCTCATCGATCGCTGGCTCGCCTTCATCTCCACCTTGTATTTCCCGACGCGGATCTCGGTGGTCGACAATCAGTGGCGGTATTCCATCTACTCGTCGAAGGAAATCCTGAAGGCGGTGGCGGACGAGCAGGAGAATCCGTATCTGGGGATCTTCCGCGATAAACTGGTCCCGGACATCCTGGGGCAGGCCCCCGACCTCGTCGGCGTGTCCATCACCGCGACGTCCCAGATCTTACCGGGGCTGACCCTCTGCCGGCTGATCAAGCAGGCGAACCCCGATCTGCATCTGACGATCGGCGGCAGCATCTTTACCCGGCTGGTGGATAATCTGCGGCGGGCCGATGCGATGTTTCAGTTCGCCGACGATTTTGTGGTGTTTGAAGGCGAGACGGCCCTGCTGGAACTGATCCATCAACTGGAGGGGAAGCGGGACTACAGCAAGGTGCCGAACCTGATCTACCGGCAGAACGGCAAGATCATCGTCAACCAACCGTTCTTTTCGGAAAATATCAACGCGCTGGCGGCGCCGAACTTCGACGGGTTTCCCTTCCGCCAGTACCTCGCGCCGCAGTCGGTCCTGCCCATCCAGTTCTCCCGTGGCTGCTATTACAAGGACTGCGCGTTCTGCGCCCTGACGCTGGACCATCAGAACTTCCGGCAACGGTCGCCGGAAAAGGTGGTGGACGATGTCACGGCTCTCATGGAGAGATACCAGACTCCGTTCTTTTTCTTCACCGACGAATGCTTTGCGCTGTCGCCGACCAAGCGCCTTTGCAGCCAGCTCATCGAAGCCGGTGTCAATGCCCAGTGGACGTGCGAGATGCGCTTCGAGAAGAATCTGACGCGGGACCTCCTCAAGCTGATGCGGGACGCGGGGTGCCTGAAGATCGTGTTCGGCCTGGAATCCTACAACCAGCGGGTGATGGATTTCATGAAGAAAGGGATCAAGCGTGAGCATGTCAACCGGATCGTGGACGCCTGCCTGGACCTCGACATTGCGGTGCATTGCTACGTCCTGATCGGGTTCCCCACCGAGACGGAAGCGGAGGCGATGGAGACGGCGGATTTCGTGGTCGGACATACTCGGCTGAATTCGTCTTACGGCTTTTCCTGCCAGCCGTGCCTCTTCGATCTCGAAAAAGAGGCGCCCATCATGAGCGACCCGGCGAGCTACGGCATCCGGCGCATCATGCGCCCGGCCTCCGAAGACCTCAGCCTCGGCTACTTCTACGAAGTAATGGAAGGGATGAAACCGGACGAGGCGGAACGGGTCTACCAGCAGGTGTACGAGAAGATCAGCGAGGTCGTGTGTGAATTGCCGTTCAATTATTCCATGGCGGACGGGCTGCTGTTCATCGCCCGCGCGAAGACGCATCCGGTCGCGGCGGCCTAAGCGATGTCCGAATCCGCTATCACCCGGAAAAGTCGAGTCGGCCCGGAAACCGGCAGCTTGCTGTTGGAGTACGCCCTCAAGACGCTGCTCGTCGCTGGGCTGTGCGAGTTGGTCTTCTACCGCCTTATCTCGCGGCTCGGAATGCACCTGTCCAAGGTAGCCAAGGAGTACGCGGTCGTCGAATATTTCCTCTGGGGGACTTCGAAGATCGGAATCCCCCTGCTGAACTTTTGCTCGATCCTCCTTTTCCTCGTTCTGCTCATTTTTCTTTTCTATAAGATGAACGGCGTGTTGACCCGCCCCGGGGACCGTATCGTCGTGCCGATGGTGTCGTTGCTGTTGGCGCTGACGGCCGTGTTCGTGCTGATGGAATACATGAAGTCCCCCCCGGGCATGTTGGGGGCCATCATCTATAATGGGCTGACGGCGGTCATTATCTGGGCTCTCGTGATCCAGTATTGCCGGGCCAACTCCGCCCCGGCGGCACGTGCCATGGCGCTCTGCTACGGCGCGGGCGTGTCGAGCTGGCTCTATTACCAGATCTCGACCACAACCTACGGGTGGCTGGGCGTCGCCGCCTCGCCCCCGCTGGTCCATGAAATCAGTCGCCTCGGCGAAGCCCTGATGGTGGCGGCGACGGCGCTGGTGTTCGCGGTGTACTCCGGGTTCACGTTTCGCTCCAAGAACAAGCAGCAACGGAAGCGGACGGCCCAATTCGCGGCGACGTGGGCGGCCCTTTTCATCGGGCTGCTACTCATGGACGGCGTGATCGGGCTTTTCGACCAGGCGACGGCCCAACACGTCCGCCAGGCGAGCCAGGGCATCGGCTGGATCTTTCAGATGGGCATGGGGTACACCTTCTATCTGCCGTTCGCGCTGTACGTGGCCGGCCTGCTGTTCTGGTCGTACGCGGTCATTAAGCAGGTCAGCATGGGCCGCCGCGCCGGCTATGGGCTGGCCTTGATGTTCATCGCGGGCTACGCACTGCAGTTGTCCCATCTGACCCTCTTCGTGGTGGTGGGGTTGCTGCTGATCGTGAATGACGGACGGATCGACGCCCGGGAATCAGTGGGCCGGCTGTTCCCTGTGGAGTTGCCGGATCCGCCCACGGTGGAGGCCTCGGGGGTATCCTGAGCCGGGCCGGTGGTGACGAGTGAGGTAGTGACGGACTATGGATGCTGGAACTGAACAGGGCGCGCAGCCTGAGGAAAAAGCCGCAGGGCAGGCCGTTGACGCGCCGCTGAATCTCGATGATGAGATCGGCGAGCTCAAGAAGCTGCTGGCGGATGATCCGGAGGATTTCCAGGCGCAGTGCCGGCTCGGCGAGGTCTATTTCGCCAAAGGCATGCTGGATGAAGCGCTCGTCAACGTGTCGAAGGCCATCGAGATGGCGGAATTCATCCGCAAGCAGATGGACAACTCGCTGGCGATGTACTATGCCAACCGCGGCACCATCCAGGCCACCAAGGGCGATATGGAGGAAGCCATCGCCCAGTTTCGGAAAGCCCTCGAGATTCACCCCAGTGACGTGCTGGCCCTTTTCAACCTCGGGCGGGCGCTGTTCGATCGGAATGAGTTCCTGGAAGCTATGCCGTTGTTCGAACGGCTTGTCGACGTCACCCCCGATGACCCGATCGCCTGGTTTCAGCTGGCGAAGGTCTATGAGAAGCTGGATCTCCGGCACATTTCCGACCTCCACACGATTGATAACGCGATTGCCGCCTACCGTCGGGTGCTCGAGCTCGACCCGCACAATCTCGAGGCGGCCTTTGCATTGATGGAGGTTTACCTCAACCTGCGAAAGTCCGAGGAGGCCATCGGCGTGCTGGAGGCGGCGGTCGAGCACAATCCGGACGAGCCGCTAGCCTACTATAACCTGATCAGCACGTATGAGAAGACTAAGCGGTTCACCGAGGCCGACCAGACGCGCGAGCGGCTCAAGCAGCGGTTTGCCGCGCGGCGGCCTGCGGAATCGAAAGAAAAGTAACGGGGTCAACTGAAAGGGAGCGCGCGTTATGTTTGGAAGCATGGGCATCACCGAGCTGGTGCTGATTCTGTTCATCGTGCTGATCATCTTCGGAGCCGGCAAGCTGCCCCAGCTTGGAGAAGGCCTGGGGAAGGCCATTAAGGGGTTCAAAAAGTCGGTCCATGAGGCGGACGCCATCGAGTTGGAGGCCCAGCAGGCGCAAGTCCAACAGCAGCCGGGCCAGCCGGCGCCGGACGCGGCTGCGCCGGCCGCTCCGCCGGCGGGAACCCCCGGAGCACCGCCGCCTCCGCCGCCCAGTGCTCCTGCGCCGCCGAAGGTGTGAGCACGGATACTCGAGTTGAGGTGAATGCCATGGAAAGCAGCGTCATTGCCGTCGGCATCATTGAAACCTTTGCGGGCAACGGGAAATCCCGCAGCACGGGTGACGGCAAGATCGCCACGAAAGCGGGTTTGCCGCTGCCGGTGAGCGTGGCCGTCGATCCGGAAGGGAAGTCCCTCTACTTTGCCGAATCCGGGTCCGATCGCGTGCGCCGCATCGAGCTTGCGACAGGCATCATCGGCCACGTGGCGGGTATCGGCGAAACCTGTTATAGCGGCGACGGCGGCCCCGCCGCCGAGGCGGGGCTCTACCTGCCGCTGGGCGTGGCGTTCGATTCCAAAGGCGACCTCTACATCTGCGATTCTGGGAGCAACCGGGTCCGCCGGGTTGATATGAAGACCGGCGTCATCGACACGGTCGCGGGCACCGGCGAGTTCGGGTTCAACGGCGACGGGCCGGCGCTGGAGGTCAACCTTACCTATCCGAGCGCGATCGCGTTCGACTCCAGAAACCGGATGTTCATCGTGGACGCCCAGGCCCACCGCATCCGGATGTACGACCCGGAGACCGGGCGGGTCACGTCCCTTGCCGGAACGTGGACGAAAGAAGACGATGATCGGGACAGCCCGCTCATCGCCAAAAACCTGGTGGTGCTTTCCGGAGACGCCATCGGGATCGATTTCAGCGACGACCATGGGTGGCTGCGTCCGGAGTGTTCCCCGGACGGGATGGACATGAGCGTGTATCTGGATGATGGGAAGCCGGGCCCGGCGGTGCGGTTCCACGATCCGGTCGCCATCACGGTGGACGCGAACGACGATGTGTGCGTAGCGGATAAGGGCAGCAACCGGATCCGGAAGATCGACATGCGGACGGGGATCGTCACCACGGTCGCAGGGGCGTGCTTCTACGGCTACGACGGGGATGGCAAACCGGCCACCAAGGCCATGCTCAACGCTCCGGAAGCGGTCATCTTCGATCCGTCCGGCCATATGTACATCTCGGACGCGATGAACCATCGGGTGCGGCGCGTTGAAGCGGGCACGGGAGTCATCACGACGGTCGCGGGAATCGGCGATAGCGGGTACAAGGACTCCGGCGCGATGGGCGGCTGCGGGATGGCCAAGTTCGTGAAAGCCGTGGACAAGGAGATGATCAAGCACGGGGATGGCCGCGTGGCCGTCGAGGCGGTCGTGAATTCGCCCGCCGGCCTTGCGCTGGACGCCAATGGGTTCCTGTACATCTGCGAGCGGGGCGAGAACAAGATACGCCGTCTGAAACTGTATTAGTGCCGTCCTCCCATGCGAGGGAGGCCTTATGAGTGCAAGAGGTGGAGGTGAGTATGGGGCGGGTTCTTCTTGCGGCAGCCTTCATTCTCGTTCTCGGGTCGTACGGTTTGGGCGTACCGGTCGTCAGCTCGCAGGGCCTGTATATCCGCTCCCATTACATCTCCGGCGAACTCCCCTTCGATCCCAAAGCGCCGGAGTGGGACAAAGCGACCCCGATGGTCCTTCCGCTCAGCGGGCAGGTCGTCACCAGGCCGACCCTTCCTGATCCCACCATCAAAAGCCTGACGGTCCGGTCCCTCCACAACGGGAAGGAATTGGTGTTCCTGCTGGAGTGGCAGGATCCGACGAAAAACGATCGGCTGACGCCCGGCACCTTCCGGGACGGGGCGGCGATGGCGTTTCCCCTGGGCGACGCGCCGGCGTTTTTCTGTATGGGGCAACTGGACCACTACCTCAACATCTGGCATTGGAAGGCCGACTGGCAGACCGACATTGAGCGTCGGAAGGCCAGCGAAGCGGAGCGGAAGGCGAAAAGCGCCGAGGGCGAAGTGCGGCGCTTCGAGGTCATTCCGCGTCGGGCCTCGTCGGTCGAGGATCTCCTCGGAGGGGGCTTCAGCACGCTGACGAGCAAGCGCGGGCAGGGGACCGTTCAGGGGAACGCCCTCTGGGAACAGGGGCAATGGAGAGTGGTCTTCAAGCGGCCGATGGAGACGCGCGATCCGGACAACGATGCGGTGTTCGGACCAGGCCGCATGCAGACGGTGGCGTTTGCGGTCTGGAACGGCGAGAACAAGGAGCGGAACGGCCAGAAGGCCATCGCGCCGTGGCTCCAGTTGATCATCGATCCGATTCCGCAAGAGACCAAGCAGGGGTAGCATGCGAATGCGTATCTTCGGAATGGTGGGAGCCGTGATGCTGGCCTCGATAGTTAGCGTCGCGCTGGCGTCGGCGGACTCGCCGTCCGACAAGAAAAGCGCCGCCGTGTCCGCGGACAAATCGTCGGACAAGCGATACAAAGACGTGATCGCAATGGCCGAGGAGTTCGGGCTCATCGTCGGGCCGGTGACCGAAGACATCAAAAAGGAACTGAATTTACGCTCGGCCGAAGGAGTTGCGGTCTTCGACATCATCGGCGACAGCCCTGCGGAGCGGGCGGGGATCAAGGTCCACGCCGTCATTGCTGAGATCAACAAGAAGCCGGTCCGTAACCTGGACGACTTCGAGCGGCTGCTGACCGAGGTCCTGAAAGAGGGCAATTTCACTGTTGGCACGTGGGAGCCCACGAATCCTGAGAATCAGGGCCAAGGCGGGCAGATGAACTTTCATTTTGTTCCGAAAATCACGGATTAAGGCAGGGGTCGTCTGTGGGGGGATCACGGCAAAGAACCGGCATGAAACCCGGAGTATGGGTAGCGGGGTTAGCGGCCTTCCTCTTGGTCGGATTCGGCGCTGCTATCTTTCAGGAGGGCGTCGGGCAGGAGAAGAAGGCACAGAAGGAGTCCTGGATCGAAGAGATCGAAAGCGTATTCGTCCGCTCAGAGGTCTGCCGCCAGTGCCACGATCGGCATTACGAGGAGTTGGCCGGGCTTCGCGAGATGACGATGGACCTCAAACAGATGGGGCGGGTGGACGCGGCCCTGCTCCATGGGACGGCCTTGCCGTCGGCGATCTTCCGGTCCGTCATGGGGATCTGGCTTCAGACCAATCCCAGCGCCGCGAAGAAGCAGCAGTGTCTCTCCTGCCATGCCCCGGCCGTCACGCTCTTCCCGCAGCATACGGATCGGATCATCGGCCAGGTCATGGCCGGCAAAGTCACTGTCGAAGGCATCAGTTGCGCGTCCTGCCATTTGGCGGAGAAGCTGGCGGCCGATCCCAAGAAGGTACCGTCCTTCCAGTTGACTGCCGGCAAGACGATGTATGGGCCGTTCAAGGACGCGGAAGACAACATGGTGCACACGTCCTTCCATTCGCCGCTTTACAAGGGCGCCAATTTCTGCACGGCCTGCCATTTTGAAAAGGTTCGCGACACCCGCAGCGCGACCCTCGACAGCGAGATTCTGGAGGGCACGGTCTGCCAGTCCTGCCACATGGAACAGTCGACGGGGAGCTCGACGTCCAAACGGGGGGCCATGACCCGTGAGATCGGCCGGCATTATTTCCGCGGCATCGTAATCCCCGGGTTGATGCTGAAGAACCGGAACCTGCAGGCCGAATGGATGCCGCGCATTGAAGTGGACGCTAAAAAGTCCGGCACTCGCGTTGAAGGCCAGGTAGCCGTCATGAACGGGGCCGTCCCGCATAATTTCCCCGACGGCGATCCTGTCCTCAAACAGTTTTTTCTCACGGTATCGGTCAAGGATAAAAGAGGCCGCCTCCTGGGCTCCGTGCAGAAGACCTTCGGGACCCAGTATGAGCAGTTGCTTGATCAGCCCCTGGGCGACATTCTCGTCAAGGGCGGCACGACCAAGCGGGTGCCGTTTGAGCTGACGCTGAGCGAAGACGGCGAAGGCCTGCAGATCGACGCCGTCCTGACCTACAGCCTGATTCCCAAGCCCACCCCCGCGCTGCTGGACGGGTATTTGAAGACCCTTTCAACGGATGCGGAGCGGCAGCGTGTGAGACGCCTCATCGCCGATTACGCCGAGCCCCGCGTGTTGACGTTCAGGACGAAAACCCTCTAAGCCACCCCACCTTCCGTGGCAGGACATCTCGAGACTGGGAGCAAGCGAACGCTATGGGATGGACATCTCGGCAGCTGAAAACACTCATGATCGGTTTCACTGTCCTGGGCCTTGTCATCGGGGTGGGATGGTTCCAAGGGTCGTTTGCCGCCAAGGACGAGAGCGGGCCGCCGACTCCCGAAAAGGTCTTCCCCTCCTCGTCCAAATGCAAGAAATGCCACATCCGGGCTTTCGAAGAGTATGAAGAATCGACCATCGCGAGGGCGATCGTGTCACCGACTTTTCGAGCCATGCTGGAAGATTATACAAGCAAAGGGAGGGACAAGCGGTATTGCCTTAACTGTCACGCTCCCCAATCGCTCGTCTTCCCCGACCTAGTCGATTCCATGGCCAAGCAAATCATCTCCGGAGACCTGACGTTCGAGGGCGTCGGCTGCATCCAATGCCACCTCATTAAGGCTGTGGATCCGAACGTGAAGGGGCATCCTTCGATTAAGTTGGAGCCGGGTCGGACCGTATTCGGCGGCTATAAGGATTTTCTGGAGAGCAAAGCGCACGATTCCCAGTACAACGACATCTTCAAGAAATCAGACCTCTGCCTCAGTTGCCATACCATCGCCCCGCCTGGCGTTCCAACGGCCGAAGCCATCGGCAACTGGAAAGGCAGTAAGGCGGCCAAGGAGGGCAAGACCTGTCAGACCTGCCATATGCCGCAGGGCTTTGACTCCTCGGCGAACGAGGAAAAGAAGCGCGACATCGCAGGGCACGAATTCAATGGGAAGTCGCCCGCGCTCCGTAAGCAGGCGTTCGAGCTGGACTATGAGACAGAGATCAAGGGAGCGCAGACCAAATTGACTGTGAAGGTCAAAAACCTCGTCCCGCACAACGTCCCCACCTCGCATCCGATCTGGAACCAGGTGTACCTGCAGGTCGTGATTCGAGGGCTGAACCTCAAGGAGGTCTACAGGGAAAAGCGCTCCTACGGGCGGACCTTTGCCGACGCCAAAGGCAATCCGACGTTGATGGACCACGATGCGGTCAAGCTGGTCAAGGATACGACCTTTGCGGCGGAGGAGACGCGCACGGAGACCTTTGCGTTTCCAACCCCGGCAGGAGCCCCATCCTTCGATGTGGAGATTTCACTCCACTACGCCACCCCCGGCGAATTGTGGACGGAGGCGTTTGCCAAGCAGGTTGCCTCATTCACGCCGAAGGGCATGACGGATCCGGTCTTCAAGCCTTCGGAGATCACGAAGCGCTGCGGGAACACCAAGTTGACGGAAGGGAAGATCAAAAAGATGCCGTGCCTGTGATGCTCGAGGGAAAAGCGCATCTTGGGGCGTCTGGAGTGGGCGGGTGCTAAAGGCGACGGTTATTCGAAGACGATGGTGGAGCCGGGCGATTTGGTGCGGAAGATCTGAATGGCCGCGTAAATGTTCTTTGCGGGCTGGTTCAGAATGAGTTCCGATTCCGTGATGTGGGTGTCGATTAGCTCGAAGGGCCCGCCGCTGTAATAGATCCGGCATTTGTCCATCTGGCAGTTCCTGTACACGTGGTTGTCCAGCACCAAGTCCTCCTTGGTGAACGTCTTCTGATCCACCACGATATACTGCTGGTTCACGACCGCACTATACCAGCCTCACCGCTTTCAGGCAAGTGGAGCGCTTCCTCTCGTTACGAACCTACGTCCTTCACGAAGCGCCTGAGCCGTTCAAAGTACGGCGCGCCGCCGGCCCGAACCAGATCATTGTGGTCGGCTCCCTGAACGATGTACAGATCCTTCGGCGGATGCGCTGCCTCGAAGACCATCCGGCCCATCTGTATCGGAACGGTGCGGTCGCGGTCTCCGTGGATGACCAGGACCGGCATATGAACCTCGCGCAATCTCTGGGCGAGGTTGAACTCGGCGCTCACCAGCCAGTGAGCGGGCAGTCCCCCGTAGTGAAAGCGGGCCAGCGCCTCGACGGAGGGAAAGGTGGACTCCAGAATCAGCCCGGCTGCCGCTCGCCGGCTGGCCAAGGCGCCCGCGACGGCGCCGCCGAGGGAACGACCGAAGAGCACGATCCGATCTGGCGGCAGGCGCTTTGTCTTTGTCAGATAGTCATGGGCGGCAAGAGCATCCTGATAGAGGCCGTCTTCGGACGGCGCGCCACTGCTCCGGCCGTAACCGCGGTAGTCGAACAGGAATACGGAGAGGCCGATCCGGTGGAGTAGGGCGAGGTTCTCCAATCGATGAATGATGTTGCCCGCATTCCCGTGACACCACAGCAGCACCGCCGAAAGGCCTGTGGCGCGGACGTACCACCCGAAGAGACGTGTGCCGTCCTGGGCATCGAACCAGGCGTTCTCCAATGGGAGGCCGCTTAATCGGGCCCAATCCCTGTCCTCCCAAGGCGACGGGTGATAGACCAGGAGTTGATCGAGCATGGCCTCCGATTGTAGGCGAAAGCGACGTGGAAAGCGACGCGGACGGCTTGAATATTGAATGTCGGCTCTATACAATGGGCCGCCATTTCGTTGTCTGCAGCTAAGAATCGTCATCGTTGCCGAGAAGGAGATCGTTTGCATGGATCGGAGCGCGGAGATTGTGTTGTTTGCCGTTACGGCGGCGTTCGTCGGAATCGCCTATGGCGCGTACTTGATTCAATGGATCCTGAAGCTGGAGGAAGGATCCGAGAAGATGAAGGCCATCGCCAAGGCCATCCAGGAAGGCGCCAACGCCTACCTGAACCGGCAGTACACCACAGTGGCCTATGTGGCCGCCGGCTTATTCGCAGTTCTCTGGCTGGCCGGGTTCTGGTCCGAGAAGTTCGGGCTCCTGACAGCGGTCGGTTTCTTCATCGGCGCGGTGGCCTCCGCCTCGGCCGGCTACGTCGGTATGAAGATCGCGGTCCGCGCGAACGTCCGCACCGCCCAGGCGGCGCACGGCGGCCTCAATGCGGCCCTGCAGGTGGCGTTCAAGGGCGGTGCGGTAACGGGACTGCTTCTGATCGGGCTGGGGTTGTTCGCCGTTTCAGGATTCTATTACGTGGCGTCGGCCATATCGGGACCGGGCAAAGCAATGCATGCGCTCCTGTCTCTCGGGTTCGGAGGGAGCTTGATTTCGGTCTTTGCGCGGGTCGGGGGCGGGATCTTCACCAAGGCGGCCGATGTGGGCGCCGACCTGGTCGGGAAGGTCGAAGCGGGCATTCCGGAAGACGATCCGCGCAATCCCGCCGTGATCGCCGACAACGTCGGTGACAACGTCGGCGATTGCGCCGGCATGGCCGCTGATCTGTTCGAGACCTACGCGGTGACGACCGTGGCGGCGATGGTCCTCGGCTTTACCATCTTCAAGGGCGCGTCCGAACCGTTGGTCTATCCCCTGCTGCTGGGCGGAATCACCATCTTCGCCACGATCATCGGGATCTGGTTCGTCAAGGCGAGCGAAGACGGCAGCATCATGGGGGCTCTGTATAAGGGATTGTTCTGGGCCGGCGGCGTCGCTGCGACGGCGTTCTACCCGGCCACGACATGGCTCATGGACGGAGTCGGCGGCGTAAGCGGTACGGCATACTACGGCTGCGCCCTGGTCGGCCTGGCGGTCACCATCGCGCTAGTGTTTATCACCGACTACTACACCTCCAAGAGCTTCAGCCCGGTCCAGGAGATCGCCAAGGCCAGCGAGACGGGCCATGCCACGAACATCATTGCGGGCCTGGCAGTCGGCATGCAGGCGACGGCATGGCCGGTGGTGGTGATCGCGGCAGCCATCATGGCCAGCTTCGCGCTGGCGGATCTGTACGGTGTCGCGGTCGCGGCGGTGTCCATGCTTTCGATGGCCGGCATCGTGGTCGCCATCGACGCCTTCGGCCCGATCACGGACAATGCCGGCGGGATCGCCGAGATGGCTCATCTGGGGAAGGACGTGCGGAACATCACCGACCCGCTGGACGCGGTGGGGAACACCACCAAGGCCGTCACCAAGGGCTATGCGATTGGCTCGGCTGGCCTGGCGGCCATCGTGCTCTTCGCCGAGTACGCCCGGGCGGTGGGAGGCGTGCGGGCGGCCAGCAGTTTCGACCTGTCGAATCCAAAAGTCCTCGTCGGCTTGTTCCTTGGCGGCATGCTGCCCTATCTCTTCGGCTCGATGTGCATGAAAGCGGTGGGCGTCGCGGCCGGCGAGGTCGTCGGCGAAGTGCGCCGCCAGTTCCGGGAGATCAAGGGCATCATGGAAGGGACCGGCAAGCCGGAATACGGGACCTGCGTGGATATCGTGACGAAGGCGGCGATCCAGAAGATGATGATCCCTGGGGCGATCCCCGTGCTCTCGCCCATCCTGGTGGGCTTCATTCTCGGGCCGGTGGCCCTCGGCGGCGTGCTGGTCGGCACGATCGTGACCGGCCTCTTCGTCGCCATCTCCATGACCAGCGGTGGTGGGGCGTGGGACAACGCCAAGAAGTACATCGAGGAGCAGGGCCGGAAAGGGAGCGACACGCACAAAGCCGCCGTCACCGGCGATACGGTCGGTGATCCGTACAAAGATACGGCCGGCCCGGCCGTCAATCCGATGATCAAGGTCATCAACATCGTCGCGTTGCTCATTGTGTCGCTGATCGTGTGACTTTTCAGGCCCCGCCTTGACGAGTCTTTCGCACGTGGGGTATGCTGAATTTCGGTTGCGCAGGAAGACACTCACCTGAATCGTCCGGCGCGACCGGGTGAAGGAGGACCGTATGGAGAAGCAGGAGAAAAAGTCTGATGCCAGGCGGGGAGGCGCGCAGCCCAAGGACGAGGCCAAGGCGAGTGCGAAGGTCGTCGAAACCGGCAAGAAACTCAAGGAAGATATGGATAAGGTGATGGACGAGATCGATGACGTCCTGGAAGAGAACGCCGAAGAGTTCATCAAGAATTACGTGCAGAAGGGGGGGGAGTGAGAACACTCTTCGTCTCCTTCGCCGCTCTTTTCGTTTTGCCACTCCCGTCCTTTTCCCAGTCCGCGTCTCTTCCGTCCACTCCCGGCGAGAAAGCCGGTTATGAGGATCGGCATCCGGAAGGCGTGTTCTCCCTGATCGTCACGGCTCACGGCCATGAAATGGTCATGGGCAATGCCCGCAGTTTTCAAATTATTCCCGTCAAGCCGAGCGAAACTTTCGCCGCGGACGTACCAGAGATCTTCGTCGTCTTTCAACTGCATCAGCACGAAAGTGAGTTCAAGGTCTACGGCCGCTGGGTCATCGAAAAAATGGAAGGAGCGCCGGCCAACCAGGTGCTCGGAACCGACGTCATGTTGCTCATGACCGAGGACGAATCGGGCTATCTCTCGTTGAAACGCCCCTCGACCGGCTGGCCGGTGGGGAGCTACAAGGTCCAGATTTTCACCGGGACCGGCGCCTCGGATATGGATCCGATCGGTACGGTCCGCTTCAAGGTGCTTCCCGCCAAGACTGCCTCCTGAACGTACCGCATGCTCCGTCGCGCGTCCTGATACTAGACGATTCCCCCTAACAAGCGCCGCCGCGTCGGTTTGACAAGGGTGTCTCCCTCGACTATGATTTGACAGGTGTGTGATGCGGTTTTGCACGTCTTTTTCAAGGAGACAAGGTGCCCGCTCCGGTGCTCAGGGAATGGGTGATTCGGCCTTCCGATCCCGAGGCCTGCCGGATGCTGGCCGATGCGCTCGGCCTGCGGGACCTCACCGCCGCCGTCCTAGCGGCCCGTGGGCATCGAACGCCGGAAGCGGCCCGGGCGCTTCTTGACGGAGCGGAGGCCGCTACCCCCGATCCCTTTCTCCTGACGGGCATGGAACCGGCGGTGGACCGCTTGCACCGCGCCGTCCGAGGCCGGGAGCGGGTCCTCGTGTACGGGGACTACGATGTGGACGGGGCCTCCGCCACGAGCCTTTATCTGAGCTTTCTGAGAGGGCTGGGCCTCGCCGCCGACTGCTACATCCCAAATCGCATCAAGGAAGGATACGGACTCAACGCCGCCGCCGTCAGGCGCATCGCCGCGTCCGGCGTTTCCGTCCTGATCACGGCCGACTGCGGCACCACCTCGACAGACGAGATCGCGCTGGCGCAGTCCCTGGGGATGGACGTCATCGTCACGGATCACCACTTGCCCGGAAAAACCCTGCCGCCCGCCCTCGCGGTCTTGAATCCCTGCAGGCCAGACTCGGGGTACCCGTTCTCAGGGCTCTGTTCCGGAGGGCTCGCGTACAAAGTCGCGTCGGCCTACCGCGCGAAATATGGACCGGCGGAGCCGGATCCGGAGTCCCAGTTGGATTTGGTCGCGCTCGCGACGATCGCCGACGTCGCGCCGCTTCAGGAGGAGAACCGGACCATAGTCCGCAAGGGCCTCCGGCTGCTGTCGCGGGGCGCCCGTCCGGGCATCCGAGCCCTCAAGTCGGCGGCCGGCGTTGACGGAGACTGCAGGGTCGGGACGGTCGGGTTTACGCTGGCGCCCAGGATCAATGCCGCGGGCCGCCTGGGAGACGCGGCGGACGCGGTGCGGTTGCTGTTGACGGAAGACGACCGGGAGGCCGCCGAATTGGCCGGCCTGCTCAACCGGTTGAATCAAGAGCGGCAGCGTGTTGAAGAGGGGATCGTTGCCGAAGCCATCCGGGCGGCCGAAGCGGCGCCGGACGGCCCGCTTGTGCTGGCGTCGCGGGGCTGGCATCAAGGCGTCGTCGGGATCGTCGCGGCCAGGCTCGTGGAACGGTTCCATCGGCCGGCCGTCCTCATCGCCCTGAATGACGACGGCATCGGGAAAGGATCGGCGCGCAGCGTTGCGGGGATCAACGTGTTCGAAGCGATCGCGCAATGCCGGGATTCTCTCGACGCGTTCGGGGGGCATGCGGCGGCCGCAGGCCTGACGATTCGCGAAGACCGTATTCCGGAGTTTCGGGCGCGTCTTGCGGAAGCCATGCAGGGGCCGCTCAGCAGCCGGGCCGCGCGCCCCCGGCTGGTCTGCGATGCCGAAGTGGAGCCTCGCGGGTTTTCGCCGGCTGCAGTCCGGGAATTGGGGCGGTTGGGGCCGTTCGGCTCGGGCAATCCGGAACCGACGCTGGTGTTGAGAAATCTCCGGATCGCGTCGGCGAGGATTGTCGGGGCGAACCATCTCAAGCTGGCCGTCACGGGCCGGAGCGGCCCACCGCTCGATGCGATCGGGTTCAAGATGGGGTCCTTGGAGTCGCGCGGGATTTCCCAATCCGCGCCGCTTGATGTTGCCTGCGCCCTCGACGTCAACGTCTGGAACGGCACGGAGCGGGTCCAGCTCCGCCTCAAAGACGTGCGGGCCAGCGTGAACGGCTAGGGCGAGCGTATGGCGACCACCACCGCAACCAGCATTCACGATCTGATCGAGCGGGTCCAGTGCTACAATCCCGGCGCGCAGGTGGACGCGATCCGAAAGGCGTATGATTTCTCGGCGCGGGCACACGAAGGCCAAGTCCGCCGCTCCGGCGAACCCTACCTGCAGCATCCACTGGCCGTCGCCGAAGTCCTGGTGGCCCTGAAGCTGGACGTGCCGGCCATCGTGGCCGGACTCCTCCACGATACGGTCGAGGATACGGTCTGCACGCAGGAGCAGGTCGAGGAGGCGTTCGGCAAGGATGTGGCCCGCCTCGTGGACGGCGTCACGAAAATCGGCCAGATCCACTTCAAAAGCTACGAGGAAAAGCAGGCCGAGAACTTCCGTAAGATGCTGATCTCGATGGCCGACGACATCCGGGTCATCCTGATCAAGCTCGCAGACCGCCTGCACAACATGCGCACGCTGAAGCATCTGAACGCAGCACACCAGCAGAAGGTCGCCCAGGAGACGCTCGAGATCTACGCGCCGTTGGCGAACCGTCTCGGGATCGGCTGGATGAAGTCGGAACTGGAGGACCTCTGCTTCAAGGCCCTGAAGCCAGACGTCTACGCGGCGCTGGCCGACCGGGTGCAGAAAAAGATCGAGGAACGGGAGCAGTACCTTCAGGAGGTCATCGGAGTCGTGCAGGCCAAGCTGGCGGAGCATGGGCTCGTCGGCGAGCTCGTCGGCCGCTCAAAACATCTCTACTCCATCTACCAGAAGATGGAACGGCAGGGGGTCTCCTTTGATGAGGTCTATGACCTCACGGCCATCCGGGTGATCACCGACACCCAGATGAATTGCTATGCGATCATGGGCATCATTCATTCCCTCTGGAGGCCGGTGCCGGGCCGCTTCAAGGACTACATCGGCGTGCCCAAGTCCAACCATTACCAATCGCTGCACACCACCGTGGCCGGGCCGAAGGGCGAGCACGTGGAGTTCCAGATCCGGACGCAGGAGATGCACCGCGTCGCCGTGGAGGGCATCGCGGCGCACTGGACGTACAAGGAACGGGGCGAGATCGACGAGACGGAGAAGCGCGTCTTCACGTGGCTGCGCCAGCTTATCGAGTCTCACCAGGACCTGACCGACAACCGGCAGTTCATGGAGTCGGTCAAGCTCGATCTCTATTCGGACGTCGTGTACGTGTTCACGCCCAAGGGCGCGGTCAAGGAGCTGGTCAAGGGCTCGACGCCGATCGACTTCGCATACGCCATCCACACCGAGATCGGCGACCACTGCAACGGGGCCAAGGTCAACGGGAAGATGGTGCCGCTCAAGTATCAGCTCCGGAGCGGCGACACGGTCGAAGTCTCGACGGCCCCAGGCCAGGTGCCCCATCGGGACTGGCTGAAGTTCGTCAAGACCGCCCGGGCCAAGAACAAGATCAAGCATTGGCTCCGTGTGGAAGAAGCCAAACGGAGCCTGGAGGTCGGCAAGCGGCTGCTGGAACGGGAACTCCGCCGCCACAATGCCGCCCTGGGGCCGCTACTCAAGACGTCCCGCGTCCAGGACGCCGCCCGGGAGTCGGGCCTGCCGGGCCCGGACGAATTATTCACGGCCATCGGCTATGGCCGCGTGTCCGCCATCCACGTCGCCAATCGTCTCTGTGCCGCAGGGGATGAGCCGCCTGCCGCCGCTGTCGCCGCGGAAGTGGAGGAGAAGGCGGCCGCCAAGCGGGTCTCAGTCGAGGAAAAGGGCGTCAAGGTCAAGGGCGTCCACGACCTCATGATGCATCTGTCCCGGTGCTGCGGCCCGGTGCCGGGCGATCGGATCATCGGTTACATCACCCGCGGCCGCGGCTTGACGATTCACACGGCGGACTGTCCCAACCTGGACGCGCTCGACTACGACAAGGCGCGGCTTGTGGAGGTGGATTGGGACATGGCGCACCTGGCCATGGTGTCCGTCAAGATCGCCGTCTTGACCCTCGACAAGCCGGGGATGCTGGCGAACGTGTCGGCGGCCATCACCAACGCGGAGGCGAACATCAGCCGGGCCGAGATCACGACGCGGGAGGACCGCAAGGCTCTCTTCGATTTCATCGTGGAAGTGCAGAATACGGCCCACCTGGACCGCGTGCTGAAGGCCGTCGAAAAGATTGACGGGGTGCTGCAGTCCCGCCGCGTGCGCACCTGGCAGGAAACGAAGTAGAGCCGTCGTCGCCTTGCTTGACGTCATTGAAGAGGCTTCTTAACGGAGGATTGCTGAAAAAATGAGAATAGCCAAGACGATTTTGGTGTTGTTTCTGTGTTTTCCTCCCGCGGTTTCGCTGGGCGCCGCGAAGTGCGATCCCGACACCTGGAAACGCGTTGCCATTATCTCTGCCATGATGTCGGCATATCCTGATAACCTTCCTCAATACGTCGACAAGAATAAAGCATTATTAGGCGAGAAAAGCCCTTTCAGCAGCTGCGTGAGCCATCTCGTGAAACAGCTGAACGAAAAAAATCTCGCCAACCCTCCCCGCAAGGAAATCGTGAAGGCGTCCGTGGAAATAGCATCGAAGTATGGGCGGCCTGATCTGGGAGAAAGAGTAGCGGAAGACTTAATGGACAACCGTCAGGATCTGATCAAGGTGTCCCAGTACCTCAACAACACGTCAGATGCCGTCTTGATTCTTCTTTCTGACGATCTCGAGCGGTATCGCCATATGGCTTTCTACCAGCAAAATGCGTTCACATGGCATTCGATGCGCGCGCTCTTTCAGCCGAACGATGTGGTGGCCGTTCAAAAGATCACGAATGACCTTAATGTGTGGTATTTCGGGACCCTCTCGCGCGGCGTGAAAGACTAAGAGCAGGGCTGCGTTTCAGGACAAGTCAGAGTGCTGCGTCTCGCCGCGTGCGGAGCTGGCGGGACGCGAAGCAGAAAAGCCCTATCCGACCACTTTCACGAACATCTCGGCCAGGAGCGGATCGAAGAGGGTTCCGGCCTGCTGCTGGACGAACGTCCGGGCGTCTTCGATGGAGAGGGGAACGCGGTCGGGCTGCGGGGTGGTCAGGTCGTCAAACACATTGGCCAGAGAGACGACTCGCGCGAGGTAGGGGATGTCTTCGCCTTTCAGGCCGTCCGGGTAGCCGGCCCCATCGTATTGCTCGTGATGGTGGCGGATGATGTCGCCAACCGCCGGATGGAACGGGAGCGTATGCACGATGCGGGCGCCGATGGCCGGATGGCACTTGACCAGTTCGGGGTTCCGCGGGTCGAGCTGGGCTGAGTTCGACAGAATCCGGCTGTCGAGGCAGACCATGCCCATGTCATGCAGCCACGAACCGACCCGCAGCGCCTCGCGGTCCGCCGACTTGAGCGTCAGGTGCTCCGCCAGGAGCGAGGAGTAGAAACACACGCGTTCCGCGTGGCGGACCAGGTCCGGATCCTTCGCTTCGAGCGAGCGCGCGAGATTCTTCCATGCCGTCTCGGCATCGACGTCGGCGTCGCACACGTTCCCGAACGTGCGGAGGATTTCCCGCAGACCGTCGAGCCGGCGCTTCTTCTCCAGCGCATGCGTGACGACGTCAATGAGTTCCATGACGTTGAAGGGCTTCAGCAGGTAGCCCGCGGCTCCGTACCGGATCCCGTCCATAGCGGACTTCAGGCTCCCGTAGCCGGTGATGATGATGACTTCCACGTGTTCCTGGTCCCGCTTGATCTCCTGCAGCAGGTCCGTCCCCTGCCGGTCCGGGAGCTTGAGGTCCAGGGTCACCACGTCGATCTTGCACTCTTTCAGCACCTGCTGAGCCGCCGCGGCGCTCTCCACCGCATGGATATTGAAGAACGGACGGAGGATCATCTTCAGAGCTTCGCGAGGGCCGGCCTCGTCATCCACGATGAGGATGGACGGCTTGGACGAAGTGCCGGGCGTCTGGGGGGCCTTCCGTTCGTCAGGGACGCTGATCCGGGGAGTCTCGACCTTCATACGCGAATCCTCAGGTCTCCCACGTTCCGTAATGGCGGGTAATGCAACACCCATACCGTCACCATGAAAGCTCATGGCCTGCGACCCACCTGGGCAAAGACACAAAATCTTGAAGCGAGCTTGCCGAGGGGCCCATTACACCACATCCAGCCTTGAAATCCTAGCCCGTAAATGAACAGCGCAGGGCGGTCTACAACCCATCCCGGCGAGGCGATAAAACCCCTTATCTACCAATAAGATTTGCCCATGTTAGCAAGGCTGAAACATTCTCCCTGGCGCACAAAAATGGACAGTGCGCCGGCCATTTATTCGGGGTCCTTGGGGACCGTCGAAGGTTGTGCCTCGGCGCCTCTGATACCCAGCGCGTCCATCCGGTATTTGAGCATGCGCCTGGTGATGCCCAGCATGGCTGCGGCGTGGGTCTGCACGTAGCCGGTCCGCGTCAACGCTTCCTGAAGCAGTTCCCGCTCGAATTCCTGGACCGCTTTTTCGAGTGACAGCTGCCCGCCGAGCGCGTGCTCCCGCAATGAGGCGGAATGGGTGTCCGTCCGGAGCGTCGTCGGAAGGTGTTCCGGCGTGACCGTCGTGCCGCGGCACCAGATGAGCGCCTGCTCGAGCACGTTTTCGAGCTCGCGGACGTTGCCAGGCCAATGGTGTTTCGCCAGGATTTCCAGCGCCTCTTTCGAGATCTCCAACGGGACGCGGCCATCCGCCTCAAGACGTTTAGTCAGGACGTGCTGGACCAAGTGCGGGATGTCTTCCCGGCGGTCGCGCAGGGGCGGGAGGTAGAGCGAGACGACATTGATCCGATAGTAGAGGTCTTCCCGGAAGTCCTGGCGCCGGATCATCTCTTCCAAGACCTTGTTGGTCGCGGCGACGATCCGCACGTCCACCTTGATGGTCTGCGAGCCGCCGACCCGGGTGAATTCCCGTTCCTGCAGGAAGCGGAGCAGCTTGGCCTGCGTGGGAAGGCCGAGATCGCCGACTTCGTCCAGGAAGAGGGTCCCGCCGTGGGCGAGTTCGACCTTGCCGATGCGGCGCGCCAGGGCTCCCGTGAAGGATCCCTTCTCGTGCCCGAACAGCTCGCTTTCGATGAGCGTGTCCGGGATCGAGGCGCAATTGATGGCGATGAACGGGCGGTCCCGGCGGGCGCTGTTGAAATGGAGCGCCCGGGCGACGAGTTCCTTGCCGGTGCCGCTCTCGCCGGTGATGAGCACGGTCGCGCGGGTGTCGGCGACCTGCTCGATCTTGGAATAGATCTCCCGCATGGCCGGGCTCTTGCCGACGAGATTGTGGAAGCCGTAGGAATTCACGACCTGCGCGCGAAGATACCGGACTTCCTGCTCGAGCTCTTGCGTGGCCAGAGTCTTCGCCACGATCAGGCGCAGCTCTTCGACGTCGAAGGGTTTGGTGAGGTAATCGGCTGCGCCGATCTTCATGGCGTCCACAGCGGTTTTCACCGTTTTGATGGCGGTCAGCATGATCACCGGCACGCCGGGGTCCTCCGCCCGCATCGCCTGGAGCAGTTCGATCCCGTCGGCGCCGGGCAGGAGCACGTCCAGGAGCACGAGGTTCGGGAGCTCCTGCCGGAATCGCGCCAGGCCCTCCTCGGCAGTCGACGCGCCTACGACCTCGTACGTCGGTTCCAGCGTCATTTGCAGGGAGGCGCGGATTCCCTGTTCATCGTCAACGACGAGAATCCGCTTTTTCATACCCGGGCGTGTCCCATCGTGGAGTGCGCGGCGACGGGGTTGATGGGCAGGTTCACCAGGAAGGTCGTGCCTCGGCCCACTTGGCTGTCCACGGTGATATGCCCGCCGTGCTCCTGGACGATTTGATGGACGATGGTCAGGCCGAGCCCCGTGCCTTCCCGTTCGTCGCTGGCGTGTTTGGTCGTGTAAAACGGGTCGAAGATATGGTCCAGATCGCCGGGAGCGATGCCGCATCCGGTGTCCGTCACTTCAACCTGGACCCACGAGTCGCCGCCCGACTTGGTCAGCCGATGGGTTTTCACGATCAACCGGCCGCCGCCGGGCCCCATCGCCTCAATGGCGTTCAGCAGCAAGTTGAGGAGGACCTGCTTGATTTGCTGGCGGTCGAGCGTCACCGGCGGCAGGTGCCGCGCCAGATCCTTCTGGAGCGATACGGACTTGGTGTCCGCCTTGATCCGCACGAAATAGAGGCATGACTCCACGATGTCGTTGATGTCCTCTTCCATGAACTTGGGTTCCATGTACCGGGCGTAGTCCAAGATCTCCTGGATCAGCCGTTCGATCCGGGCCACATCCTCGGCGACCACGGTGCTGAAGTGGCCGATGAACTCCGGATCGTCTTTTCGTTCCGGCGTGAGCTGGATGAACGTCTTGATGGAGGTCAGGGGATTCCGGACCTCGTGCGCGAAGCCGCCGGCGATCGTCTCCAGGGAACGCAGACGGTCCGCCCGCCGGACCAGGGTCTGGGACCGTTTCAGTTCTTCGTACAGAGCCGCGTTGTCCAGCGCGATGGCCGCGGCCTGCGCGAGCGTCATCAGGAGGCTGAGGTCCTGGTCGGAGTACATCCGGCCCGTGGTCCTGGGGCCCAGGACACAGAACCCGACCAGGGAGTTTTTATTGATGAACGGAATGCAGACGTCGGCTCTCAGGGCGTGCAGGCTTTCAATGACCGGGGAGAGCTGCTCGCTCCCAGAGGCATGCTCCAACTCTTCCCTGACGACGAGAGCCTGGATCTTGGACACGTGGCGGGGCAAGGGGTCCGCCACCGTGATGCGGTGGGCCAGCACGTCCTCCCACTGGAGGCCGTAGGATGAAGCCGGCACATACAGGCCCTTTTCTTTGTCGAGGAGGTACAGCGCGACCGCCTTGATGCCCATGGCATTCACCAGCGTCCTGACGATTTCCTCCGTGAGCGTCTTCAGGTCGAGGATCGACACCAGGGCCTTCGAGAAGGTCGAGAGCGTTTCGTACATATCGTGCCGGCTTTTGAACAGCATCCGGGCGACAGCGGTTTGCGCCTGGGGCTTTAACTGGTAGGCAGCGAATACGATCAAGGAGAACAGGGCCAGCGCAATCAGGGAAAACGGGTAACTGATCGTTCCGAAATAGCCGCGTTCTGCCAGCAACAGGATCGGATAGGCGGGCAGCACGACCAGGGTGATCAGCAGGAGGTAGGTCAGCCCTCTCTCGACCGCGACGCTGAAATCGAGGAGCCGGTACTGCAGCATGGTGTACGCGATGATCGACACGTAGACCGACACCAGAATCGTCCCGTTTGGCGGAATCTGCACGCCATACCAGAGGGGGAAATTCGTCGCACCCCCCACATACCCGATGATCGAGCCGATCGCCAGGTACAGGTACTGGTTGCGCCGCAGAACAGTGGCTTGGCGGTACTCGACGGCGATCAGATAGGTGGAATAGACGGCGTACCACGCGAACCATGCGAGGAAGGCATGGAACAGCCCCCCCGGTTTGGGCCAATACGGGAACGCCATCTCAGGTTGAAGGTCGCGCACCATAAAGGGCGTGGCGTCGGCCATGAGGAAGATTCCCGCCAGCGCATAGCCGACGTTCAGCATGGTTCGGTGGCGCCGGACGCGGTCTAGCAGGATCAGCACGTGGTGGAAATAGAAAATGGGAATGAGGATCGCTCCCGCCATCAGGAGGCGGACGAACAGCAGCGCGAGATCCCGCGATTGCGCCAGCTGCCACGCGAAGTAGAAGTAGCTCCAGATGGAGACGCTGAGACAGAACAGCGCGTACGTCTGGTGCTTGGGGTCGCGGGGGGCCCGCGAGTAGATGAAGAAACCCAGCGTGGTCGCGGCGATGGCGTTGAACAGGCCGCTGAGCGCGTAGAAGTTCATGCCTGGATGACCGGGCCCTGCGGCCTGAGGCCGGCGGCGAGATGGGTGGCGCGGGCCTCGGGCATGGGGGCGGCCTTGTCCGCCGCCGCCAGGTACGCTTGGTTGGCGAACGTGGAGTACACCCGGGGCTGAGCCGCTCCGTTTGCAAGTAGCAGCATCGCCAGTTCCTGCCGGTCGAAGAAACGAAACACGCCGTTGCTTTCCGCCTGGATGATTTTACCTGAATTGTTCAGCAAGTGCCTGGCTTCCTGCAATTCCTCGAGTTGGTCGGTGCTCAGAACGAAGTTGCGATAGATTTGTGACAGGTCGGGATGGGGTTTGAGGTTCGTGATGATCAGCCTCCCCGCGGGGGACAACACCCGCAGAAATTCTTTGATGAGAAACGAGGGTTCCTGAAGGTACCCGATGACCAGGTTGCAGACGATCCGATCGAACTGGCCGTCCCGGAACGGCAGCGGCATGTTGAGATCGGCGGCGAGCAACGAGAAGTCCATCGGCAAGGGTGGCATTGCAGCGGACAAGGCAAACCGTCCGCGGATCTCGGCGGCCGTTCTTGCGAGGTTGAGCCTGGCGTTGGCGAGCGCCGGCTGGATGAAATCCACGCCCACGTACCGGATCGGTTCGGCGCCTTGCACGGCGCCGTTCCGGAGACGATAGGCCTGATTGATCAGCAGGAACATGCCGAAATTCCCGTTGCCGCACCCGGCGTCCAGGAGCCGCATCCCTCCATTGAGGCTTCCGGCCATGCGGTAGATGTGGTCGAGAAGCTGCCAATAGTCGGAAACGTTGGCGATATAGTGGAAATTATCGAGGTAATCCCTCCAAAACTCAACCATGTCGGTCTTCGCCATGTGATGGTGCGCCCGCGCCCGCTCGCGTTCAAGCCGGCTTTGAAGGCCGATCGCGCGCCTGGAGGGATCCAGGATGGTCCGCACCGGCGCCTCGGGTGAGAGTTGTTCCAGACAGCAGGCGACGAGCCGCCGAAAGACTGCGCGGGCCTTTCTCGGATTCTCCTGCACGCGGTGAAGGGCTTCCGGAATGAGATACACGCGGACCCGCCCGCCGCCGAGGGCCTGCTGGACCGTTTTCACCGACTCCAGTGCCACCCACGCGTCATGCTCCGCGGCGAAGAAGATGACGGGCGTCCGGATCTGCTGGGCATCCTGCAGCGTGTTGGCCAGCGTCGCGTAGCCCGCCTTGATCGCGTCGCCCAGGAAGCGGTCGGCGTCGATGTTGAACCCGAGCACGTTCATCACGCCGAGCCTGCCGCCCCGTAGGAAGGCCACCATGTGGTCTTCCTGATGGACCGCGGCCAGCGTTGCTTGCAGATCGACGACGCTGCTGAGCAGCACCAACAATTCCGCCTGGGGCGCTCGCGCCATGCTCTTGAAGGCGACACGTCCCGACAGGCTGGTGGCGATCACCGCGCGCGGGGCGCCGGGCCAGGTCCGGCTCGCATAGTCCAGTATGGCGCCGAGGTCCTGCTCCATGCCGGACAGGGTCGCGTCTGCGATGTCGCCCTCGCTTTCGCCCACGTGGTTCGTGTGGTCATAGCGGAGGACGTGAAACCCGTTGCCGGCAAGGTAATAGGCCAGGGGAACGTACTCTTTCTTGGTGTCGCCGTAGCCGGGCGCAATGACCACGAGCGGGGCGGACGGAGTCGGCTCGGTAGGCGCGTCGTGGTACGCGGCGATGCGGCGGCCGAGGGGATTGCAGCATTCGACCGGCCGGCTGCTGACCGCCGGCGCGTCTGGAGCGCCTTCCTCGGTGGCGTCGGGAAGGGTTTCCGCGGGTTCGACCGGTTCGGCCCCGGCGGCGCTGATTTCAAGGAGGAGGTCCCCCGTGTCCTGGGGAACGAGGAGTCCCACGAGCCTGACGGACACGGCTCGCTCGCGCAGGGCATCCAGAATGGAAATGAGGATCTGTTCCCTGATCGCATCAAGCGCTTCGAATTCAACGGCGAGACCCTGCACCGCATCGGCGGCGGCCGAAGGTTCCTCTCCAATCTCCCTGAGGCTCCGGATCGTCCCTTTCAGCTCCAACAACCCCGCGTCGGTCTGGAGGCCCAATTGGATCGGTTGGTTTTCCGTCGCGGAGACGTTCCGGGCAAACGTCATGAAGGTGCCGCCCCGGCTCAGGTTTCGCGCCAGGCCTTCCCAGGCAGTCCCATTGCGGCTGAGCCGAGCCGGTGCGGTAGTCTCCACCCGGGTCCATCGGCGCCGATCTGGGTGGGCTGGCGGGGTGTTGGGCACGCGTGACGTCCTCCAAGTCATGGGAGTCGACCGGCGAAATCCCGTTTCCGGGATCGGGAAAGGGGAATGTCAGCAATTCTGGTGCCTGATTTCCTGTATTTCCCATGGAGTTGGCTCGTTCCGATGGCATCAGGTGGGCGGAGAAGTCCATGGTGCAGCCTGGCGCTAGGCTTAAGTACGTCCCGGTATTTGCTGCTTTGTTGGCACGCTCTTTCCATGACAGTCATCCCTGCCCCATGGGGCGAGATAGGGGTATCAGAAGGCAAAGGGGGTCTATCTTATCAATTTTTCTTCACTTTTGCTCGAAAAAGCTTTTTGGAGGGCGCCAAGCGGCGTCACATAGTGTGAACAAAAGCGTACAAATTTGAACGCCGATCTATGCTGGAGACAGTCGAAGGGACATACGCATGGCGACCATTCTAGTGGTGGACGACGAGCGGCTGATCTGCGACCTCTTGCAGATCGTGTTGAGCAGCCACGGACACGAAGTGGTCATCGCATCGAACGGCCGTGATGCCCTGAAGCTGTTCGTCGAACGCCGGCCCCGGCTGGTTTTGGTGGACATCTGTATGCCGGGGGTTGACGGGATCGAGCTGCTCAAGCAGATCCATTGGATGGATCCCAGCGCCGCCGTGATGATACTGACCGGCTTGGAGTCGAACGCCTTGAAAAAATACACGATGGAGTTGGGGGCGAGGGAGTTCTTGAATAAGGACGTTCCCCTGAATCAACTGATAGGGGCGGTGAACCAGGCGTTGATGCGGTCGGAAAACGCATCCGCTGCCTGCCGGCCTTCCGGGTCGGCAGGGAGGCCGATAGGACTTGGCGAGTCGGCCTCGGTCATGATCGTGGATGACGATCCGGTCATCCGGGAACTACTTGCCGACTTCCTGACGCAACGGGGCTATCAGGTGCTGACGGCCAAAGACGGCGCGGCGGCCCTGACGGTCGTGGACGAAAAACCGCCGGGGCTCGTCGTCCTGGACATCTATCTGCCGGACATGAACGGCGTCACGGTGCTGCGGGAACTGCGGGCCAGGGAATACCGCGGCGGCGTGATCGTGCTGAGCGGCAGCCGTGAGGAGCGGCTGCTGAAAGATATGCTGAGCATGGGAGCGGTGGAACTCATGAGCAAGCCGTTTGACCTGGAACGCCTCGCGCTGGCCATTCAGGTCGGGCTAATTCTGACCAAGCGCCAGGAAGCTGCACTCAAACCCGCCTGACTCTTTCGTTCTTTTCTTTCCAGTTGGAGAGGCTGCCTTCAAAGAGGTGCGCGGGTTGCAGGTGCGCTCTGAAGGTGCTACATCTGTAAGCCGTCACCGGGCGGGTTGAAAGACCACGATGGACGAAGAAATCAAACTGCTGCACGAGCTGATTCTGAAGCTCGGCGTCACGTTGACCCTGGCGGTGCTCCTGTTCGGGGTCTACTACTTCATGTCCCGGAAACGGGCCCAAAAAGTTCCGGGCTACTTCTTCGCCACCTACATCGTCACGCTGTCCCTCTACGTCCTGCTCATCCTCAACGAAAGCGACCTGGTCGAAGCGGTGGACTTGTGGGAAGGGGCGTACCTGTGGACGAAGTTCGCGGCCTACCTCGGCACCGCCTTCTATCTGCTGAAGGCGGCGGATCTGCTGCTGCTGGAAGATTACCTCATCGCCAAGAAGGGGATGCATATTCCCCAACTGCTCCGGCTCCTGTTCGTCATCACCGGTCTGGCGGCGTCGGCGCTGGTGTTTCTCCGCACGGTCATGGGGATCAACGTCGTGGCCCTCGTCGCCATCCCCACCGCCGCGACGGCGGTCATCGGATTTGCACTGCAGGACACGCTCAAGCGGTTCTTCGCCGGCCTGATGCTGGGCAAGCTCATCCGGGTCGGGGACTGGGTATGCGTGGCGGGCAAGGAGGGCCGGGTCGTGAAGGTGGATCTGGGGCACGTGACCATCGTGACCCGCGACGACGACCAGGTCACAATCCCGAACAACGTCGTCGTCCAGCAGGACATCCTCAATTACAGCAAACCCACCACGAAGCACGCACGAACCACGCTCGTGGAGGCGGGCTATGCGGTCCCGCCCACGCAGATCCAGGCCGTTTTGGTCGAGGCCGCGAAGGCGGTGCCCGGCGTGCTGCCAGAGCCCGGACCAGAAGCCTTCGTCGTGGCCTTCAAGGACTCCGCCATCCAATACCGCCTGAGGTTCTGGATCAAGGATTACGCCAGAACGCAGGATATCGAGGGCCAGGTCCTGGCGTACGTCTGGTACGCCTTCCAGCGCCACGGCATCGAGATCCCCTATCCCCAGCGCACCATCCACATGACGAAAGCGCCCGACGAAACGTCCGTCCAAGCATCAAAGCGTGGGCGCATCCTCAAAGCGCTGCAGGGGATAGACTTTCTTTCGGTCCTCAGTTCGGAGGAGCTGGACGTCGTCGCGGAGGAGGCCAAGATCCAAACCTACCTGCCGGGCGAGGTCGTCGTCCGTCAGGGCGATGCGGGGACGGAGTTTTTCTTCATCCTCGACGGCGAGGTGGAGGTTCACAGAGGAGACGGCGAAACAGTCTCCATGGTCGCAGCCCTGCGCCCGGTGCAATTTTTCGGCGAGATGGCGCTCTTGACCGGCGAGCCGCGCTCGGCCACCATCGTGGCGAAGACCCGGCTCGAAGTGCTGGTGATCTCGAAGGAGGCCCTCGCGCGGCCCATCATGGTCAATCCCGTCCTCGCTGAGCGGATCGGCGGCATCCTGGCCGAGCGGAAGGCCGAGATGACGGCGCATCAGGAGCGGGTGGCCCATCTGGGTGAGCCTGCTTCAGACCTTGTGGCGCAGAAGAAATCACTCGGGTCGCGCATCAAAAAGTTCTTCGGCTCCCCGCGCGGTGACGCTACTTCGGAAGCTTGAACTCCAGTTTCATGCCTTTGGCGAGTTTCTCTCGATTCACTGACCCTGCCGGCAGTTCGAGGGCATAGAGCGCGTCTTTGCTCGGCTTGTATTCCGGGCAGGGGTCCTTGGGGCAGACCGGGACGTTCTCCTCGATATAGACGATCCGCTTGTCCGGCCCGATCCAGAGGATGTCGAGCGTCACCTTGGTGTTCTTCATCCAGAAGCTCCACTCGCCGGCATCCTCGAAGACGAAGAGCATGCCCGCGTTGGAGGCCAGCTTCTCCCGGAACATCAGCCCGCGCGCCCGCTTCTGCGGCGTGTCGGCGAGCTCGGCATGGACGCGCGCGCCCGTGGGGTAGGTGATGATGATGGCGGGGTCGGTCAGCGCGGTTGTGCCGGAGCACCACAAGGCCCAGACCAGAAAAAATGCCGCAGCCAGCGTGTAACGCTTGAACATAAGTCCGGCATCATAGGCACGGGGTGATGCCCTGTCAAACGCCTTTCCCTTTCTTGACAACCTTGTCGGCGGTGGATTACGGTTTCCGAAGATCCATGACTGAGCATGCCTGACAAGGTTCCCGGCGACATGAAGCGGCCCTGGCACGCGCAATACGAAGCGGGAATACCGCCGACCTTGTCCTACCCGGACGTCCCGCTCCACCGGTTTCTCACCGACGCCGCGGGCCGGTTCCCGGACCGCACGGCGCTCGAGTTCTACAGCCGGCGCATCCCGTACCGCGAGTTGGACGACCTCACCGATCGTTTCGCGCAGGCGCTGATCCGGCTCGGCGTGCGGAAGGGCGATCGCGTTGCGATCATGCTCCCCAACTGTCCCCAGGCGGTGATCGGCTACTTCGGCGCGCTGAAGGCCGGCGCCTGCGTGGTGCAGACAAATCCTCTCTACGTGAGCGACGAAATCGCGCATCAGGTGCGCGATGCCGGAGCCGAGACGATCCTCGCGCTCGACCAGTTTTACCCGCGGCTCAAGGAGGTCATGGACCGTACGCCGCTCAAGCGGATCATCCTGACCAACGTCCGCGACTATCTCCCCTGGCTCAAGAGGCTCCTGTATCCCATCAAAGCCCGCCGCCAGGGCCAATGGGTCGAAGTCGAGCGGGTCCCGCCCGTCTATGACTTGCCCGCGCTCCTCAAGGCGGCTCCGGCCGGCCCTCCGCCGGGCGACGTCTTTCCCGGCGACATCGCCCTTCTGCAATATACCGGCGGCACCACGGGGGTCCCGAAAGGGGCGGTGCTCACGCATCGCAACCTTGTAGCCAATGCGGTGCAATGCCGGTGGTGGCTGAAGGGGTTCCGGGACGGGCAAGAAGTGTTTCTCGGCGTGCTGCCGTTCTTTCACGTGTACGGCATGACCACGACCCAGAATCTCGCGATCTATCTCGGCGCTACGTTGGTGCTCCTGCCTCGCTTCCAGGTGGATGAAGTGCTCAAGACGCTCGTCGCCCATCGCGTGACGGCCTTCCCCGGCATCCCGGCGATGTACATGGCCATCACCAATCACCGGAAGGCGGCCGAATACAACCTCGCTTCCGTCCGCTTTTGCATCAGCGGAGCCGGTCCGCTGTTCGCCGAGGTGCAGGATCGGTTTGAAAAGCTGACCGGGGGCCGCCTCATCGAGGGCTACGGCCTGACCGAGGCGGCGCCGGTCACTCATTGCAATCCGATCGTCGGTCCGCGGCGGTCCCGCTGCATCGGTCTGCCTGTGCCCGATACCGACGCTCGAGTGGTCGACTTCGAAACCGGCCGCCGCGTGCTCACGGCCGGAGAAGAGGGAGAGCTTCAGGTGAAGGGGCCCCAGGTGATGCGTGGGTACTGGAACCAGCGGTCGGAGACGGAGTCCGTGCTCAAGGACGGCTGGTTGAGCACGGGAGATCTGGTGCGAATGGACGAGGAGGGATTTTTCTACATTCTAGACCGCAAGAAGGATATGATCAAATCCTGCGGCATGAACGTCTATCCCTGCGAGGTCGACGAGTGCCTGTGCCGGCACCCGAAGGTGAAGGATGCCTGCGTCATCGGCGTCCCGCAGGAACTGCGCGGGGAGAAGATCAAGGCCTTCGTTGTGCTGAAGGACGGTGAGCAGGCTACCGCCGCGGAGCTTCTGGAGCACTGCCGGTGCCATCTGGCCCAGTTCAAGGTGCCCAAGCAGGTGGAATTCCGGAAGGAGCTGCCGAAGACGCTGGTGGGCAAGGTCCTGCGCCGCGTGCTGTTGGACGAGGAACTGAAGCGGTCGCCTGCGATACATCAATAGGAATGAATTCGTGGCCTACGTCCTGCACACTGCAATGGCGATCGACAAGGCTGTCCTGCATCGGGACCGCTGTCTCGAGGTGCCTCAGAATGTGACGCATCAGGATCATTGGACAGGGGTCTGGCACGAGATCCCGGACAAGGAGCGGGCCTACGAGGCGCTCGATCTGAGTCCCGCCAGGTACAAGATCAAGTGTTCGCTCTGTAAGCCGTAACTCACGAAGGAGCATCCGTATGAAAGAGAAGAAGATGGTGCATTACGTGAAGGGCGTGTTCGTCTGCCCCAAGTGCCGGCAGTCGTACGTGCAGGAGAAGTGGATCGAAGAGTGGCGGGTCCGCTGCCACAAGTGCGATCACCGGGGGGCCTTGACCCACGTGTCGGTCGAAGAGCAGATGGACGAGGAGACCCGCCGGTATTAGGCGGGCGGCTCGCAACGATGGCCCGTCCGGTTCCCTGGCTCGTCATCCTGTGCGCGGGGGCTTTCGCGCTCCCGGCCGCCTCGTCTCTTGCCGCGGACGGCGCTGATTCCGTCGCCGTCCTCGTCACCTACCACTCGCTTTCCGGCAACACCGAAAAGATGGCCCGCGCCGTCGCCGAAGGGGCGAAGGCCGTCCCCGGCGCGCGTGTCCTGCTGAAGCGGGTCGGCGACGTAACCGGCAACGACCTCTTCTCCTCCGACGCCCTCATCGTCGGCTCGCCGGTGTATTGGTCGAACATGTCGGGCGAGGTGAAGACCTTCTTCGATAACTGGCAGCTCAAGTTCGGCGTCTTTCCCGAGTTCAAGATGCGCAACAAGGTCGGCGCCGCGTTCGCGACGGGCGGGCAGGTTTCCGGCGGCAAGGAGGTCACGATGCTCACCATTCTGGCGGCGATGCTGGGCAACCAGATGATTGTTGTCAGCGGCGGCGGCGCGTTCGGGGCGAGCGCCACCACCGAAGGGGACTCCCCCGGCATCGACGACAAGGAGTTGGCGGAGGCCCGCGATCTCGGCAGGCGCGTGATGGAGGTAGCCGTCCTCGTCAAACGGGGCGCCCGGAAATAAGTCCATGGTGCAAGACTCCTTTGACGTGATCGTGGTCGGGGCCGGGCTCGCCGGGTCGGCCTGCGCGCTGACCCTGGCGCGCGACGGCGTGCGGGTGTGCCTTTGCGAGCGGGGCACGAAGCCGGGAGAGAAAAGCCTCTCGGGCATGGTCCTGTACGGCCGCCCACTGGAGGCGCTGTTTCCCTTCTTCTGGAAAGAGGCGCCGGTCGAGCGCCCCATCGTGCGGCGGCGTTTTTCGGTGCTGTCGAAGGACTCCGAGGTCGCCCTCGACCTGCGGTTTGAGGAGTTCAATCATCCGCCGTACAACTACACGTTCAGTGTGCTGCGCTCCAAGTTCGACCGGTGGTTCGCCAAGCAGGCCGAGGACGCAGGCGCGACCCTCCTTTCCGGCGCGCTCGTCGATGATCTCCTGTGGGACGGCGGGAAAGTCGCCGGCGTCGCGATCCGCGGGGGCACAACCCTGAAGGCCGGCGTCGTGGTGTCGTGCGAAGGGACGAACGCGTTTCTCGTCGAGAAGGCCGGACTGCGGGACCGGTTCCCGCACCGCAAGATCGCGGTCGGCGTCAAGGAAGTACTGGCCCTGCCGCGCGGGGTGATCCAGGAGCGCTTCGGACTGGAGGGCGACGAAGGGATCGCGATGGAGTTCTTCGGGCAATCCGTCAGGGGTCTCGTGGGATCGGCCTTTCTCTACACGAACCAGGACTCGATTTCGGTCGGCTTGAGCTGCTCGGTGGAGTCCCTGATCGGGGGGAAAATTCCCCCGGCGGAGCTCCTGGCGCAGTTCAAGCAGCATCCGGCGGTGCGGCGGTGGGTGCGCGGCGCCGAGCGGTTGGAGTATGGCGCGCAGACGATTGCCGAAGGGGGCTTCTACGGTATTCCGCTGCTGGTGCGGGACGGGTTCATGGTGTGCGGGAGCGCCGCGGGCTTCGTGGGAGGGGCGTTCTACCATGAAGGCTCTTCGATGGCGCTGACTTCAGGACGGCTGGTGGCCGAAACAATCCTGGAGGCTCGCAAGCAAGGCGATTATTCGGCCCCTGCGCTCAAGCCCTATGTCCAGCGGCTCCAGCAGAGCCCGGTCCTCAAGGACCTCTATACGCAGCGGCGGCTCTCGGCCTGGTGCCACGAGAGTCCGTGGTTCTTCCGGAACTATCCGGAGCTGGCGATCGAGCTGCTGCGGGACTATTTCACGGTCTCGGAGAAGACGAAGGGCGAGATCCATCGCGGCATCGCCCGCAAGTTCCGCCGGCGCGTGGGCTGGCTCCGCGGCCTCTGGCACTTCTGGCGCTTCAAGCGGGCAATGTTCGGGAAGTAGGGAGGGCCGCACTCAAGGTTCGAGTCCTGGCCGGGGAGCCAATTGCGCTCTACTCCACCTCACTCCAGTTTATTCCAGCCTACTCCACTATAGCAGTACATGGTTTAAAAGGGGTGCGTCGTGTATCCAAACTATAGTTTGAATTCAAACTATAAATCTGATATAAATATTAATAGCTCAAAGGGAGAACCTTTTCGGGACAAGGAGGTAGTGGTTATGTTTAAACGGATGAAAGGGGAGCAGGCCTTCACCTTGATCGAGTTGATGATCGTGGTGGCGATCATCGGGATTCTGGCGGCGATCGCCATCCCGAACTTTATGACCTATCAGGCCAAGGCCCGGCAGTCGGAGGCCAAGGTCGGTCTGGGCGGTATCTTCACCACCGCGACCTCGTTCTTTGCCGAAAACGGCACGTTTACCGTCAGTTCCGCCAGCGTGCTCGGTTATCAGCCGGCCGGGAATCCCAAGTATTCATTTCTGTACGCCGGCACCACGGCCAATTTTATCATCAATGTCGGCCAGACGGCTGTTCAATGTCCCGCCGCCAGCTGGATTCCCGGTACTCCTGCCAATACACCGGCTGCTGTCACCACCGGTGGGTTTACGGCGGGGGCCATCGGGAATATCGACGGGGATCCCACGTGTGATGAATGGACCATCAACGATCAAAGGCTGTTAGTCAATAACAACAACGACGTCGCGTTGTAAGAGGCCTTAGAGTCGGAGGGCGGCGGAGGTCAAGTCTACGCTTGAATTGCAACAGCCGTAGGCTAGGATGAAGCAAGCGTGACCCAGCCTTACACCGAGTCCTCGCCATGGTCTCGTGCCAACTCTGCGCCTAGCGCTTCCAGCACTTCTCGGGCCGATACGATTTTATCGCCGGTCACTTTCGACAAGGCGCGCCGTACGGCGGCTTCCACCGTGCCGGTGCGCAGTGCATCAAACCCTCGACCTTTCTTAGTCAGGCTGAATAGGGCACGCCGACCATCGCGTGGATCTCGATTCCTGGATACAACACCTCGCCTCTCAAGTCGCTGGAGAATGCCCGTCAACGTGCTCGGATGGACGCACAAGATATCGGCTAGTTTTCCAGCCGGAATCTCAGGGAACCGTCCGACGATCCGGATAACAAGGCGTTGGGGGCCGGTGACACCAAGGTTTCTGGACATCCGCTTCGACGTTGAATGGAGACCATGGTCCAATAGCCATAGGAGCCGCATCAGTTCCAGAACATCACCTAGACCAAGGCGGCCCAGATTCTTAGTGCGCATCGGAGGCTCCCTTAGGACTGGCTTCGTTGTGATCGTTTGCCTGACTCCGTATACCTTCTTCACCAGGAATTATCCAGTCCGTTTCACAAGTGCCAGTCATGCTCCCGGATTGAATAGTGCTCTTTATGCTGCGTCCAACCAGGACTCTCAATGGGAAGCGGGACGACTTTATGATCAATGCCTATTGAGACGGGTCGGAACGGTTGACCGCCCGCGGAATGTTCGATGGTGACCGCACATGGTCGTTGCCGTGAAGACGAAAACAGAAAAATGGGGTCAGACTCGATTAATCGCTAGCCCAGCGTGGCCTGGATGGCCTCGAGTCTTTTGGTGACTTGCATGTCGCCCTTTTTGAGGGAGACGGCGTGGCCGTCGCGGCAGACTTCCTTGGCGCGGTCCTTTCGGTCGATCTTCAGTAGGGATTCAGCGAGGGCGAGGTACGCGGCCGAGTAATCCGGTTTGGCCTTGATGCAGAGTTCCAGATAGTCGGCGGCCTCCGCGAACAACCCTTCCTCCATCAGAAATTTCCCCAGCCCGAACAGCGCCACTTCGTCGGTCGGGTCCATCTGGACCAATTTTTTCAGCTGCTCGATGCGCGGGTTGGCCATGGCAGATGCACTCTAGCAAGGCAATGGTTCATTGTCTACATGGTACTGCTATGTTACGATCTTCCTCATGGCCCGTACCGGTTTCGTCTATCACGCCGACTACCTGGAACACGACATGGGCGCCGGCCACCCGGAGTCCCCGCAGCGGTTACGGGCGATCGTCGCTCGGCTGGAGGAGACCGGACTCCTGCCGAACCTCGTCCGGATAGACCCGAAGCCCGCCACCGACGACTGGGTCACCCAGGTCCACACCAATTCGTATGTGAAGACGCTCCATACCAGGGCCCCGCATCAAGGGTACGTGTCGCTGGACCCCGACACCTCGATGTCGCCCGGCTCGCTTGGCGCGGCGTACCTAGCGGCGGGCGGCGTGCTCGCCGCCGTGGACGCCATCATGGACAAGCGCGTGGACAACGCTTTCTGCGCGGTGCGCCCGCCCGGCCACCATGCCGAGGCCGATCATGCCATGGGCTTCTGTCTCATCAACAACGTCGCGGTGGCGGCGCGCTACTTCCAGAAACGGTACGGGCTGGAGCGGATCGCCATCGTGGACTGGGACGTGCATCACGGCAACGGGACCCAGCACACCTTCTACAAAGACCCGTCGGTCTTCTTTTTCAGCACGCACCAATACCCCTACTATCCCGGCACGGGCGCCGTCGACGAGCGCGGCGAGGGCAAGGGGGAGGGCTACACGCTCAACGTGCCGCTTCCCGCCGGCATGGGCGACAAGGAATACCTGGAGATCTTCAATCACATCCTGCGGCCCGCGCTGAAGGCCTACCGGCCGGACGCGATCATCATCTCGGCTGGTTTCGACGCGCACCGCGACGATCCCCTGGCCGGCATGAACCTGACGGCCGAGGGCTACAAGGCGCTGACCAAGGCCGTGCAGGAGAGCGCGGACGAACACGCGTCGGGACGCGTGCTGTCGTGCCTGGAAGGAGGCTATAACCTCGCGGCGCTCGCCGCGTCGGTGGAAGGACACCTGCGTGTGCTGCAGGAAGCGTGACGGGTGAGGCGCCTCAGAAGCGAGGGTGGTTCCGCACCTTCTGCCGTGTCTGCGAATGGAGCACGCTGGCGATTCTGCTGCTCATCGGCGCGGGCGTCTATCTCTTCTACGCGGAACTGCGGCCGATGGTCATCTTCGGCCTGCGGCAGGATTTCGCCCAGGCGATCCCCCTCCAGAAAGTGCCGACCGGCGTTCCCAGCCTGAAGTCCGAGGACTGCGGCAAGTGCCATCGCGAGATCTATGACGAATGGAAGACTTCCTATCACGCCAAGGCCTATACGGACCCCTTCTTCCGCGCCTACTGGAAGAAGGACGGCGAAGTGTGGATCTGCCTCAACTGCCACACGCCGCTGGCCAACCAACAGCCGGAGCTGATTACCGAGGTCCCGCGCGATCGGGTGGAGAAGGCCGCCAAGTCGCCCAACCCGGACTTCGATCGGGCGTTGCAGCAGGAAGGCATCACCTGCGCCGGCTGCCACGTGCGCGACGGCGTCATCCTGGGCCCCTTCGACGATTCGGTGGCGCCGCATCCCACGCAGTTCGATCCCCAGTTTCGCACGACCGAGATCTGCTACCGCTGCCACCAGGTTCCCAAGGGCCCATTCCAGTTTTACAATGTAGGCCCCTGCGGGACGTTCCCCGAATATGAAGGGACGTATTTCGCGAAGGAGCGCGGCATGATCTGTCAGAGTTGCCACATGCCCGAGGTGGAACGGCCGATGGCGGACGGCGGGCCGATCCGGCAGGGGCGCAGGCATCTGTGGCGGGGCGGGCACGACCCCGAGCAAATCAAGAGCGCGTTGGCCGTGCAGCTGGCCGCCGATCCGCCGGAGCTGAAACCGGGTGCGCCGGCGACCTTCACGCTGACGCTCATCAACGCGGGAGCCGGGCACAAGCTGCCCACCGGCGATCCCGACCGGTACTTCACCGTGGAGTTCCGGGTAGTCGACCGGAGCGGCCGCGTGGTGAAGGAACAGACGGACTCGATGGGCCGATGGATCCTCTGGCAGCCGGTCATCGTGGAGCTGTACGACAACCGTCTCCCGCCGCTGGCCAGCCGCGATTACCGGTTCAGCTACCGGACGCCCGAACCGGAGCAGGGGCTGAAATTGCAGGTGCTGGTCCGGTATCATATCCTGACGGACAAGGCCTACGAGACCCTGAAGACCCGGTACGGCCTGCAAGGCGACCACCCGTACGCCGTGACCATCTATGAGCGGGAGCTGTCCCTGGCAGGACCGTTGTCGGCCGATGTCATTCCGCTGGGCCGGCGGCCCGCCGGAGACGGCGCGGCGGCCTGTGCGAAGAAAGGATAACCCATGCATCCGATGCTCGTGACGACGGAGGAACTCGATGCCATGCTCGATCGGGACGATGTCGTCATCGTGGACGTGCGGTCCAGGATGGCCTTCATGGCGAGCGGGCACATCTCCCGCGCGGTGGCCGCGACCTGGCACGAATTCAGCGATCCCCAATCGGGGATCAAGGGCCTCCTCGATCCCGACGTCGGCCAACTGGAGAAGAAACTGGGCGCGCTGGGCATCGGCAACGACCGCCAGGTGGTGGTCTACTCCAATCCCTTCGACAACTGGGGCGATGAAGGCCGCATGTACTGGATGCTGAAGTACCTGGGCCATCCGAACGTCCGTGTTCTGGACGGGGGGTGGGTGAAATGGTCGAAGGAGATGCGGCGCTTCGAGTGCGGGCCGGCCAGCCCGCGTCCCGCCGTCTTCAAAGCCAAGGTGGACGCTTCGCTCATCACCGCGAAAGGGGATGTGAAAAAGCTTGCGACGGAGCCGCGTCCGGGCACTGTCATTGCGGACGCCCGGTCACCCGAAGAATACCAAGGGGCCTATCAGCAGGGCATCGCGCGGGGCGGCCATATCCCCACGGCCGTCAACGTGCCTTGGAACCAGTTCTTCAATCCCGATGGGAGCGTCAAGCCCGTGGAGGCAATCCGCGCGTTGCTGGAGAAGGCAGGCATCGGCGCCGGGAAGGAAGTCGTCTGCTACTGCACGGGCGGGGTCCGCTCAGCCTGGCTGTACTTCATCCTGAAGCTGGCCGGCTTCGAGACGGTGAAGAACTATCCGGGCTCCTGGTGGGAATGGGGCAACGACTACACTCTGCCGGTCGTCAACCTCAAGGAACAGGCGCGTCCTCCGGTCCAGCGGATCTCCCCCAACAAGCCGCCGACGACGCATTGAGCGCGCCCTCCCATCCGCCGCCGATGAGGTTCCAGGACCTCGCGACCTTTTTCGAGCGTCTCGAGGCCACGTCCAAGCGGCTGGAGATGTTCGAGATCCTGGCCGAGCTCTTCCGGCAGACCGCTCCCGATGATATCAAGCCCATCATCTACATGAGCCAGGGTCGTCTCCAGCCGGCATTCCAGGAGGGGTTCGAGATCGGCATGTCCGACAAGCTCCTGACGCGCGCGCTCGCCGAGGCGTCTCAGAAGTCTCCTGAGGAAGTGCTGATCCATTTCAAGTTGAGCGGCGATCTTGGGACGACAGCCGAGACGCTCCTGGCAGACCGTGCCGGCGAGGGGTTGACGGTCGCGAAGGTCTACAGGGAGTTTCAGGGCATCGCGAAGACCGCCGGGGAAGGGTCCGTCGAGAAAAAGCTCTGCAACTTGACCGACTTGTTGTCCGCGTCGTCGCCGATCGAGGCCAAGTACATCGCCCGCTTCGTGATGGGCCGGCTGCGCCTCGGCGTCGGAGACGCGACGGTGCTGGAGGCGCTGGCGCTCGCCAAGCTGGGCGGGCGCGAGTTCAAGCCCGAGCTCGAGCGCGCGTACAACCTCTGTTCCGATCTCGGCCGCATCGGTGAACTCGCGGGCCGAGGCGGAATCGAGGCGGTCGCAAAGATCGCGGTGCAGGTCGGCTATCCGATCCGCATGGCCTTGTGTGAGCGCGTCGCGGAGCCCGAGCAGATCGTTGACAAGATGAAGTTGGTGGAGAGAGTGAAAACCAAAGGCTCGAAACAGCAAAAAATTGAGACGATCCGGCCCTGCGCGATCGAGCCGAAGCTGGACGGGATTCGATGTCAGATTCATAAGAAGGGCGACCAGGTCGACATTTTCTCCCGGAACCTGGAGCGCACGACGCCGATGTTTCCCGACATCGTCCAGGCGGTCAAGCGGCAGGTACGGGCCCGCGACATCGTGATCGAAGGCGAAGCGCTGGCGTTCGACGAGGGCACCGGCGAACTGCTGCCGTTTCAGACCACCATCCAGCGCAAGCGCAAGCACGAAGTCGCCGACTACGCCAAAGAGTTTCCGCTCAAGCTGTACGTGTTCGACCTGCTGTATGTCGACGGGGAGGACTATACGCCACGGCCGTACAGCGAACGGCGCGCGGAGTTGCTGAGGCGCATTGCGCCAGGGAACATTGTCGAACCGGCCGAGGCCGAAGAAACGCAGGATCCGGCGCGTGTGCGCCAGATTTTTGAAGCGGCCGTCGCGCGCGGCCTGGAGGGCATCGTGGCCAAGCGGCTGGATTCCACTTACACGGCGGGCGCCCGGAACTTCGACTGGATCAAACTCAAGCGCAATTATAAGGGTGAATTGTCGGACACGGTAGACCTCTGCGTGGTCGGCTACTTTCGCGGCGGCGGCAAGCGGGCAAGCTTCGGCATCGGCACCGTGCTGGCCGCCGTCTATGATCCCGCCACCGACACGTTCAAGACGGTCTCCAAAGTCGGGACGGGATTCTCCGACGAAGAGTGGGTACGGTTGCGGGAGCGGCTGGACGGCGTCGCGGTTCCGCACAAGCCGGCGCGCGTGGACTCCAAGATGGAGCCGGACGTATGGGTCCAGCCGGTCTTCGTGATCACCGTGGCGGCGGACGAGATCACCCGCAGCCCCATGCACACCTGCGGAGCCGATGCCGAGGGCATCGGTTACGCGTTGCGCTTTCCGCGCGTCCAGGGCTTTCTCCGCGAAGACAAACGCCCCGAGGACGCCAATACGGCCGGCGACATCGTTGAATTGTATGAGTTACAGAAGCGGGTCAAGCTGGAATGAATCCGTCCGCGTGGTCGTCCCGTACTACAACTCAGGGCCGTTCCGGGGCGTTCTTGACACCGGAAAAACCCCCGTGTTAGGGTGGTTTCCTAGCTGTACGCACGCATTGGGAACGACGGAACGGCAAAGGGTAGTCGGTGGTGAAGGCTGTTAACGTTCGAGCAAGGAGGTATCTGTCATGATGCGTAAACTTGCAGTGGCGGCGCTGATCCTGGGCGCCCTGACGTTCGTCGTGAGTGGAATTTCCTGGGCCGACAAGTCGCATGCCCAAGAAGCCGTCGAGCATACCCAGGAAGCCATTGAGCATGGCAAGGCTGGCCATGCCGATGTCCTCGTGAAACATGCCGAGGCGGCCCTGAAGCATGCGAAGATGGCCCAGGGTCCCCATGCGGCTGAAGGAGTCAAACATTTGGAGGGCGCGGTAGGCGCGGGCAAGAAGGGCGATGCGGCCGGCGGCACAAAACATGCTGAAGAGGCGCTGATGCACCTCAAGGAAGCGAAGTAACGTCCTCGCCTTTCAACTGAACGGTCGAAGGAACGGGCAGGGGGTGCGCTCCCTGCCCGTTTTCATTTGAAGATTATGAAAATCGGCTACTTCCAATTCGATCCCCTCTTTGGCGAGGTCAAGCGTAACCTGGACCATGTCGGCGAACGGCTGGCTACGGTGAAGTGCGACCTGCTGGTCCTGCCGGAGCTCTTCAATACGGGCTATCAGTTCGTCTCGGTTGATGAGGGCAAAGCCCTGGCCGAGGACATCCCGGGCGGGTCTACGACAAAACGGCTGATAGAGATTGCCGCCGACCGGCGCATGCATCTCGTCGCCGGCCTGGTCGAGCGGGCGGGTGACCGTCTCTACAACTCGGCCGTGCTGGTGGGGCCGAAGGGGTTGATCGGCGTCTATCGCAAGACGCATCTGTTCTTCGAGGAGACGCTGTTCTTCGCGCCGGGCGATACGGGCTTCCCCGTGTACGACATTGGCTCGGCGCGGGTCGGGCTGATGGTCTGCTTCGACTGGTACTACCCCGAGTCGGCGCGCACGCTGGCTCTGAAGGGCGCGGACGTCATCGCCCATCCCTCGAATCTCGTGCTCCCGAACTGTCCCGACTCGATGGTGACGCGCTGTCTGGAGAACCGCGTCTTCGCGGTGACGTGCAACCGGATCGGCTCGGAAGAGCGTGGCGGGAAGAAGAAGCTGATCTACATCGGCAACAGCGAAGTCGTCACGCCGAAAGGCGAAATCATCACTCGCGCAAAGCCCGATAAGGAAGAACTTGCCATCGTTGAGATCGATCCGAAGGAAGCCCGCGACAAGAAGCTCAATCCCTACAACGACCTTCTCGCCGGCCGCCGCCCCGACATCTATTCATCTTAAAGATACTTCTGTAGCGCGCGGCCGGTGTGGGAGGCGCGTTCAGTGACGATGGCGTCCGGCGGGCCCATCGCTACTACCTGGCCGCCCAAGTCGCCTCCCTCCGGCCCCAGATCGATGATCCAATCGGCCGTCTTGATGATGTCCAAGTTGTGCTCGACGACGAGCACCGTGTGGCCAGCATCCACCAATCGATTCAGCACGGCCAGCAGCTTCTTGATGTCGTCCATGTGCAGGCCGGTGGTCGGTTCGTCCAAAATATAAAGGACGCCCTGCTCCAGCCGCTTTCGGCCCTCCAAGCCTACAATCTCGCCGGCGATCTTAAGCCGCTGGGCCTCGCCCCCAGAGAGCGTCGTCGCCGGCTGTCCTAGGCGGAGGTAACCCAGGCCCACCGATGCGAGCAGGCGCAGCTTGATGCCGACGGCTAGTGATTCGGAGAAGAAGGCCTGCGCTTCGGTGACGGTCATGTCGAGCACGTCGTGAATGGTTTTGCCTCGGTGGTGCACCGCCAGGATTTTTGGCTGGAAACGCCGCCCCTCACAGACGTCGCACGTCGCGTAGATGTCCTCGAAGAAATACATCTCCATCTTCTGCAGCCCGGTGCCCTGGCAGGCCTCGCAGCGACCGCCGACCGTGTTGAAGGAGAAATCGCCGGCCGTCAGGCCAAGCCGCCGGGCTTCCGGCAAGGCCGAAAAGAAGCGGCGGATGTCGTCGAAGGCCTTGATGTACGTGACCGGGTTGGAGCGGGGCGTCCGGCCGATGGGTTCCTGATCGATGAGCCGCACGCCGCGCAGGTGCTCGACCCCGCCGATCGCCTCGAACCGGCCCATCGGGAGATTCTCCACACGGAAGGCGCGGGCAAGCGCGCGATAGACGGTTTCCTGAACCAGCGTGCTCTTGCCCGATCCCGAGACGCCGGTCACGCAGGTGAAGGTGCCGAGCGGAATCTTCACAGTGATGTTCTTGAGGTTGTGCTCGGATGCGCCGACCAGCGCGAGCGTACGCCCCGTGCCCTTGCGGCGCTTGCGAGGCAGCGGGATCGTCTCTTGGCCGGTCAGGTAACGGGCGGTGAGCGCCGTCGGATGGGCCAGGAACTCGGGAAACCGCGCGGCGCACACCACTTCGCCGCCTTTCTCTCCGGCGGCCGGTCCCATCTCCACCACGAAGTGCGCGGACTCGATCATGGTCCGGTCGTGCTCGACCATGATGACCGTGTTCCCGGCCTTGGCGAGGTCGGCCAGGATGCCTGCCAGCGTGGCGGTGTCGCGAGCGTGTAGCCCGATGGTCGGCTCGTCTAGGACGTACAGCGTGCCCGTCAATTGCGCGCCAAGCTGGGTTGCCAGGCTGATCCGCTGGGCCTCTCCGCCTGCGAGCGTCCGGGTCTGGCGCGAGAGGGTGAGATAGCCGAGCCCGACGCGGAGCAGGAATCCCAGCTTGGCGATCAGCATGCCGAGGATGTCTTTCGCGATCTCTTGCTCGAAGGACGACAGGGGCAACAGCCGCACCCACTCGGCCGTGCCGACGATGGTCATGTCCGAAACGTCGGCGATGGTGCGGCCTCCGATCCGCACGGCCAGCGCCTCGGGACGCAGGCGGGTTCCCTTGCAAGCTTCGCAGGTCACCGGGCTGCGATAGCGGCTCAACAGCACGCGCACGTGCAGCTTGTAGCGCTTGCCCTCGAGGTATTCGAAAAAGGCGTGGATGCCTTCCAGCTTGCCGTCGCCTTCCCACAGCAGCTTCCGTTCGGCCGCCGTGAACTTGTTGTAAGGCTTTGAGAGGTCGAGCCCGCGCCGCTTGAAAGCCAACAGCATTTCCTTCTGCCACCAGTCGGCCGAAGGCTTGGTCCAGGGCTCGATGGCGCCGCCCGCGAGACTCTTGGTCCGATCGGGGATGATGAGGTCCTCGTCGTAGCGAAGGATGTTGCCGAAGCCTTTGCAGGCCGGGCAGGCTCCGAGCGGGTGATTGAAGGAGAAGAGCGCGGGCTTCGGCGTCTCGAAGGTCCGGCCGCAGGATTGGCAGCCGTAGGACTGGGAAAACCGGCGCCGTCCCGTGCCGATGACCTCCACGGCGCATCGCCCGCCGCCTTCGCGGAACGCCGTCTCGACCGTGTCCACGAGGCGCGCGCGCTCGTCCGGACGAAGCACGAGGCGGTCCAGCACAACCTCCGTTTCAGCTGCGCCTTTCAATCGGGATGCCATCGCCGGGAAGGCGTCAGGTGTCAAGTCCACGATGTCGGCGGCGATGCGGAGACGCACATAGCCGCGGCGAACCAGATCCCGAATCAGCAGGAGCGGATCGATGTCGGCGCCGACCTGGACAGGAAACAGGATCATGGCCCGTGCTCCGGCGTGTTCGGCCAGGAGCATCTCGGCAACATCGCCCGGCTGGTAGGAACGGGCTTCGGCGCCGCAGGTTGGGCAGACGGGACGGCCGATTTTTGCGAACAGGAGCCTGAGAAGGTCGGCGATCTCGGTGGTTGTGCCGACCGTGGAGCGCGCGGTGCGGACGGGGTTTTTCTGCTCGATGGCGATGGCCGGCCGGATGTGCTCGATCCGATCCACGTCGGGACGGTCGAGTTTTT
>CAYYLQ010000004.1:0-141305 GCA_964472655.1 uncultured Nitrospirales bacterium | reverse complement strand
CGCTGGGAGTTGAAGAACTCGGACGGGTTCTGCGGCAGATGGCCGCTGGTGATAACGCTGAGGTTGTCCACGCCGGGCGCGCTGAGTACTTGATCGAAGCCGAGTTTCCCGAGCATGAGGTCCGGGGCGGTCCGAACAACCTCCTGCCATTTGGCGTTGCCGACCAGGACTTCGCTTAAGCCCGGCTCGCGCTCGAGGCCGAGACGAGCGTTCACCGCGGGTTTTCGCAAGTCCGCATCCACCACAAGCACCCGTCGTCCATCCTGTGCGATCGTGATGGCAAGATTGAGGACGGTGGTGGTTTTCCCCTCCCCAAGGCCGGCGCTGGCAAAGGCAAGGCTCTTAATGGTTCGGTCTTGACAGGCAAACTGGAGATTGACCTTCAATGATCGGTAGCCTTCCGCCACCACCCCTTTCAGATCGAACAAGGGAGAGAGACGGGAAAGCAACACTATACTTTCCGGATCGAGTTTCTCTGAAAAGACCTTCTTGATTGCCTGCTCGACTTCCTTCTGGTCTTCCCGGGGGATGACGCCAAGGACCGGAATTTTCAGGAACGATTCGACATCCTCAATCGTCCCGATGGACGTATCGAACGACTCCCTGATGAAGGCGAGCACAAAACCGAGCAGAACGCCGATCAAAGAACCGAGCACGACATTGAGCACCCCTCTGGGAGCGTTTTTGGGCTCGCCCGGCGGCACTGCTGGCTCGATGATCGAGACTTCTTCGATCCGTTCGGCGCCCTTAACCAGAAACTCCTGGTGTTTCTGCTTCAAGGACGCGTATAGCTCGCCATTGACCTTCACCTCCCGCTCCAAGCTGGCCAATTCCAAGGACGACTTCGGCAGGCTGATGTATCGTTCCTTATAGCGCTCGATGGACTCCCGGATGGCTTTTTCCCGTTGATCGAACGTCCGCCGTTTGGCTTCCAGTTCCTGGATCATCTCCTGTTTGACATTCTGGATGCGCGCATCCAGATCTATAACCTGCGGATGCTTCGGGGTATAATTGATCAGCAGCGCCGCCCGCTCGGTCGCCAAGTCAACCAGTTTCTGATTCAACTTGGCGATGAGCGCCTGGACATCATCAGAAAAAACACGGGCTGGTCCGGACTCAGGCCGCATCAAGCTTGCTTTCAAAAGCTCAATCTGATTTCCCACTTCGCGCTTGACCTGAGCCAGTTTTTCCTTCTCAGCATCCATACGGCTGTAATTATCCAGCGCCTGCCGGGCCTCTTCGTTCAGGAACACCTTGCCTTCCCGCTCCTGAAAGGCCAGCAGAGCCTTCTCTGACTCTCTGAGCCTCTCCTCCGTGGTCTTCAGTTGCGCGTCTACAAACACCTTGGCATCGTTCACCTGTCGGTTTCGACTGACGATGTTCTCTTCCCGGTAGGCCTCGGCGACGGCATTGGCCACCCGTGCCGTCAACTCGGGATCGCCTGACGCTGCGGTGATTTTGAGAATGTTCGTGCTGCCCTCCGGGCTCACCGAAACCTGGCTCTTCAAATCGTACACTTTGGCGAGCACGTCTTGCGGGATGCGCGATTCCCGCGGCTCCTCATCCCTGCTCACGACGCCGAGCTTCTTTGCCGCACGCATCAACACCGGAACGCTTCGAACGACTTCCGCCTGGGTCGTGATGTTGCTGCCTTCGGAATATGAAACCATCTCGGCCATGAAACCCGGTACATTCATGGCGCGATCGAACTTGACCCGCGCGGAAGCTTCATACACAAGTGGGGGCGACACCAGCTCGGTCGCAAAAAAGGTGGATCCGGCAACCAGGACGGTCGCAAAACTGATGATCCACTTCCGCTTCCGCAAGACCATCCAGTAGTCACGCAGGTTCAGTTCGTATTGCGCCATTCGGCTCCTCTGACCTATCTGGACAGTGCCGGCACAGAGATGGTGGGAGTTTGGACCGGTTGGATGTTGTTATCAGTGAGAAATTTCACTAAGGCCTCAGGACTCAGTGTCTGAGCTCCCAACAACAGTGTAAGCGTCGGGTTGATCTTCGTCAGAAAGACATTCCAGTCTCCAATCCGCTGGCGCGGCACAAATACGATATCATTGTCCTTCAAGACGATATCTTGGCTACGGTCTCCATACTGGTACAAACGTTGGATATCTACAGGGATGACTTCGGGCTTCCTGGCGTCTCCCCTGATCACTCGAATATCGTCCAGCACCGCGACGTCGTTGTACCCGACCTGGGCAATGAGCTGCCCGACCGTTGTTTTACGATCCAGCTCCACAAACCTCGCGATCCCGGTGGTTAAGACCGCCGCGCTTCCGATACCGCTTCCTCCGCCGAGGATATATACCCTCTGCTTGCGGAGCTGGAGCTTCTTCTGCTTGAGCGAGATTTCAACGCGAGGATTTCGGACAATCGTCGCTACTTGCTCGGTAATGCGGGTTTCCGCCTCTGGAACCGTCAGATTTTTGAGATCAATATCGAGGGAGCCCAAGAAAACCCGCCCATTGTCTCGGACCGTCACAGTGGACCGTTCTTCTCCAGCCCCGCGTCGAACCACCACCTCGATGCTGTCTCCCGGCTCGATTTTGAGCGGTCCCTGCGAGTCCGACTCTTCGATGTAGAGATCCTCCGGCTTGACAGGACGAGCATACGGGGATTCCGCACCTGGGCTGAAAGGAACTGGAGAGCAGCCGAAAGGAACGCTCAGCGCAACTAGCGTGCAAAAAAGTCCGACGACTTTCGGCGCCGTGGATAGGGCTCGTCGAATTCTTTCTGAGAGTGAGGCAACTGCATGGACGCACAGAGGCAATGGAAAACTCATGGCGGCAGGGCGTGCGAAGTGGAATCGCTCAATCATTCTTGCTGGACGTCCTGAACGACCTCGGTGATATGGACCAATGCCGTCTTGCTGAGATCCTGTAGCCGCGGTTCCGCCAATGCGACACGGTCTGTATCCATGTAGACCTTGATGACGGGCCGGAGCGGATACTGCGGATGCAACTTCACGACCTCTCCGATCTCGCCTGTATTGAGTTGCACTCGTGTTCCGAGTGGAAAAACAGAGAATTGCTGAATCAGACACTTCAGCATCTTTGCATGAAATGACGTTTTCTCCTTCATCACCAGTTCGCGTACCGCTTCATGCGGAAGAAACCGTTTGCGATACGGGCGGGCATGTAGGAGCGCTTCAAAGGTGTCGGCCAGGCCGATGATCTGCGCATACTCATGGATCTCCGCATCCTTAAGTCCACGCGGGTATCCCTGTCCTCCCAACCGTTCATGTTCCTGCAGCACAATGTCCGCAATCCACGCGGCGCCCTCCCCCAAACGACGAATCGCCTGGGCGCCCTGCTCGGGATGGCGCGTGATGAGATTGCGTTCCTCCGGGCTCAGCGGGCCCTCTTTGTTCAAAATATCGTCAGGGATCAGACACATCCCCATGTCATGCAGGATGGCGGCAAGTCCCAGTCGAAGGAGATCGTCACGGGTGTATTTTAAGCCCGCTCCGATCTTGATCGACATGATGGCCGTGTTGACCAGGTTGGTGATGACCAAGCCGCCACGTTCGACAGAAATAGCTTTGACGAGAAGTCGATCGCATTGCGAGAGAGAATCGACAAACCCTTGCACCACCTGTGTGATCCCATCGAGCGAGAATTTCCGATCCTGGCGAACGGCTCCTACGATGGGGGTTAATTCCATTTCGGCTCTGGCATGCCATTGATCGGCTTCCAGAAGCAACTCGGCGTTCTGCTCGTCGGAAACGCAAGCAGCATTCGCCTCGATGTTTTTGAAGGAGACGGCCTTCGCTTCGCCCTTGTTCGGAGAGGCTGCCCTCTCGATCTGGGAATCTCCCTGATTCCTCACGAGTTCATTGAGCCGTGCCATGACGGACTATTGAACCTCCACAAACGCTTTTTTGACGACTTCCGGGCCGACCACCCGGCACCGTTCCATGAATCCGATCAGGAGCGCCAGATCTGCGATCGTGTTTATTTTCCGCGGAATGCCACCACTTGCTTCATACACTGCAACAAGGGCCTCCGGCGTAAATACCACCCGCGAGGCTCCCGCCGCCTGCATCCGAAAATCGACATAATCACCGACTTCGTCGGCATTGAACGGCATCAAATGATACCGAATCACAATCCGTTGCGCCAACTGCTTGAGTGCTTCCACCTTACTTCTCAATTCCGGCTGGCCAAGCAAAATCAAAGTCAGCAGAAACCGGTCGTTGAGCTGAAAGTTCAGGAGGAGCCGCAGTTCCTCAAAAACGGCCAGGTCATTGATCGCTTGAGCCTCATCGACGACTAGAACCGTGTCCTTCCCCTTATTGTGATTTTCCAGCAGTCGCTCGTTGAGCGCATGGATCATTTCCAGCTTCGCTCCACTCTGATTGATTCCGAGCTGATAGAGAATTTCTTTAATAAAATCAGAAACTTCAAAACTTGGGTTGGCAACCAGCGCCAAATCGTATCGGTCGTGGGCGAGGTGTTGGATGAGAGTACGGCTCAGCAGGGTCTTTCCGCATCCGATTTCCCCTGTCAACATGATCGCCCCTTTCCGCGCTTCCACCCCGTAAACAAGCCTATGCAGCCCTTCCTCGTGCCGGGCGGAAGGGAAATAGAAGCGCGGATCAGGAACGTTATCAAAGGGAGCTTTCTTCAGCCCCCAAAAATCTTCATAATGCAAACTTTACCCTAGCTCACTAGGCATTGTGCTGTACTGTAACAGCTAAAAGATACAGAGTCAAGAAAAATATAATAATAATAAGAGGTTAGGTGATTCGTCATGGATATGCTCACGAACCTCACACAGCAACGCTACAAATTCCGGGTTGACCGAAGAGTCGTCGCAAGTTTTGGACTTCGCCATTTTCCGTCCCCATTCCTCTGATTCCAAGCTTGACTTTTCTCAGACGTCGGCCCGACTCGCAACTCACCTGCAGGCCGGTTTCCGTTCCCAGCACCGTGATGGCGCCATGGCGGTCCGTTCTCAGGAGCGGAATGCCCAGCCCGGCATATGTCTCCAGCATCGCTGGGGATGGATGCCCGTACGCATTTGCCCGGCCGACTGAGACCACCGCCACTTGTGGTTTGACGACTCTGAGGAACGGTTCGTAAACGGACCCACGCGCCCCATGGTGGGGAACCTTCAGGATAGCCGCTTCAATGTCGTGTCCCCTGCCGGCAAGCCATAATTCTGTTTCTTGCTCGATGTCACCGGCAAAAAGAAACGCCGCCTTACCGCACTGGAGATGGAGCACGACTGATTGATTATTGAGGCTTTTCCCGTCGCTCTTAAGGCCTCTTCCTCCGAGAGAGGGGACCGGATTCAAAACACGGACCACACAGTTGCCCATGGACACATCTTCGTCGGCGCTGGAAACGGATCTCACCGGCACCCCACGCACGGCCAGCACATTTTCAAGTCGTTGTAGGAAAGCCACCTCTCGACGCACACCGCTCGTCCAGAACTCGCCGACCTCGAATTTATCTACAACAAAGGCCAGCCCACCGACATGATCTTGCTGAGGATGAGTGGCCACGACCACGTCGAGCCGCCGGATTCCCCGATCCCAGAGCAGCGGGGCGACCGCCATTCGACCGACATCATATGTATCGGACGCCGACCCGCCATCAATGAGCATGGCGCGGCCATCGGTGGTTTCAACCAACGCGGCATCGCCCTGCCCGACATCTAGGAACGTCAGCCGAACATTCCCCGATTCCGGCAAATCACGCGGCGCCCAAGCCCAGAATAACAGCATCCCCACAGCCAGCGTACCGGCAACCTGTCCCGCCAGCCGCCGCCACCAGAGAAAACAAGCACTCAGGAAAAGGTAAAACAGTATCATCTGCCAGACGGCGGGCGATGGAACTCGGAGTTCCGCTCCGGGCACGGCCGCAAATCCCCGTGCAATCCAGACCAGCGCGTCCAGCAACGGCCGGATGATCGCGCTCCCCGCCAATTCTTCCGATCCGCCGAGAAGAGTCCCTAGGCATGCCAGCAGGCTTGCAGGCAGAACCAGGAATCCCACGAACGGCACGACCAGAAGATTCGACACCACTCCGACCCATGCCACCTGATTGAAATACGCCGCCACCAACGGAGCGCTGGCGATGGTGATCAGCGCGCTGACGAGCAGGACCTCCGACATCCCCTCTTTCACCCGCTCACGGATACCACCTTCCCCCGAAAACACGTCCGCCACCGTCTCCTCTTCGCATGGACGCCGCGCCTCCATGACGAGTACGATCACCAGAACAGAGAGAAAGGACAACTGGAACGAGATGTCGAATGGCGCCAGCGGATCCCATCCCACGATCAACAGCAACGCGAACGCAAGGCCTGTCCCAATGCTGTGGGTTCGACCCAGCATGGTTGCGACGAGAACAATGAGGAGCATCACAAGAGACCGCACAGTGGCCACTTCCGCACCACCCAAAAGAGCGTACAACGCCACAGGGATGATCGTCGCACCGGCCGCTATGCGTGTGGCCGTCGTACGCAGAGATAAACGCAACAGCCACCGCGACGGAAGGGCCAGTACCATCCGCCGCACGCACCCAAAGACGACGAGCCCTATCAATCCAAGATGCGAACCTGAGATTGAGAGAATGTGCGTGGTCCCGGACGCCATAAAAGCATCCCGGATGTCCTGAGTCAGATACCCGGTTTCCCCCGTCACCAGGGCAAGATACAGTCCGGCAACCGGCGCAGGCAAAGTCTGCAGAGCCGCATCGCGGGTCCGGCCCCGCCACTGATCAACATGAGACAGCAACGGGGACGTTCCCCGTGCCAGCACCCGCAAGGTCGATCCGTCCGGACGCAGCGTCATACTCCCGACAGTATGGATGCCCGACTGTCGGAGATGGCCGGCATAATCATAGCCCCCTGGATTTACCAACCCTCCGGGCGGTCTGAGTTTCGTTTCAAATTCGATCAGATCGCCGACAACCAGGGGCGGCGCAACTCCTCGAATCGACAGTCTGATTCGGCCATCAACGGGACGAGTTCGGCCCCGCTCTACCATGCTTTGGACCGCCACCACCGCTACGGCTCGGTCCGGCCCGAATCGGACCGGTTCTACAATCACCCCGATAAGATCCGCCTTCCCCGGCCCGACCGATCGTATCAAGGAGGAGGATTCTGTTCGCGCATGGGCCAGAGCGGCCCAGGCTGAGCCGAGAAGAAAGACCCCGAACAGGACGCATCCGAAACCGGCTGGGCAGCGACCGTTGAAGGATAGAACGACGACCCCTCCGAGGACGAGGAGCATGATGCAGAGGATCGACAGCGGAAAATAAACGAACGCGGAACCAGTAAGAGAGCCGAGGAGCAGACTCACGGCCAAAACCGGCAATGGCCGTACTGTCGACTCAGCAGGTCGCCGTGTCGCAGACGGAATCAGGCTTCGCCGACCTCCGTTCGGAGCACATCGGCCAGATGCTGGGCGATCTCCTGAACCGTCCTTGAGTCCTGCGCCTCGACCATGATGCGGACCAGGGGTTCGGTCCCCGAATACCTGACCAGTATCCGGCCGGTCCCGTTCAGGGAGGCTTCACGCGCACGCAACGCCTGCTGAAAAGGAGCGATTGCGGTAAGATCCTTCCGCTCGCGGACCCGGACGTTCACCAGCAATTGCGGGTAGAGGGCGATCCGCTCCGCCAACTGGGACAATGTCTTCCCGGAACGCCGGATCAGGGCCATCATTTGCAGCGCGGAGATGAGCCCATCTCCGGTGGTATTGTGGTCTAGGAAAATGATGTGGCCCGATTGTTCTCCGCCGAAGTTGTAGTCTTCGGACAACATGCGCTCTAGGAGATAGCGGTCTCCGACGGCCGTGCGAACCAGCTTGATGCCCGCCCGTGCCATCGACTGTTCCAGGCCCAGATTGCTCATCACCGTGGTCACCACCGTCTTTCGCGCCAGACGGTCGCGGTCTTTGAGATCCAATGCCAGCGCCCCGAGAATCCGATCGCCGTCCACGACGCAGCCGTCCTCGGACACAAAAACGGAGCGGTCCGCATCCCCATCATGCGCGACGCCGAGAGCCGCCCCCGCCGCCTTGACAGTCTCCTGAAGGACGCCGGACTGAATCGCCCCGCATTCCCGATTGATGTTTGTGCCGTCCGGCTTGTCGCCCAGGACCGTCACATCCGCCCCAAGTTCATGGTAGACATGCGGCGCGACCTTGTATGCCGCTCCATGCGCGCAGTCCACGACTACCTTGAGTCCTTCCAGGTCAAAACCTTTGGGCAACGATTGCTTGACGAACTCGATGTAGCGTCCTTCAGCATCGTCGATACGGAAAGCCTTCCCTATTTCAGACGCCGTCGGGCGGAGCGAATCGATGCTCCCCGAGACAACCAGGTTCTCGATCTGCTCCTCGACCTCGTCCGGGAGTTTGAGCCCTTCACGGGAGAAAAATTTGATGCCGTTGTCCTCGTAGGGATTGTGCGAGGCCGAGATCATCACCCCGGCGTCCGCCCTGAGACTCCTGGCCAAGAACGCAATCGCGGGTGTCGGCATGGGCCCGACCAATAAGACATCCACGCCCATGGAACAGATCCCGGACGTCAACGCCGATTCAATCATGTATCCGGAGAGTCGAGTGTCCTTTCCGATGACGATGCGATGGCGGCCCGGACGGGTCTTGAAGACATGGGCGGCCGCCCGTCCCAGCTTCAAAGCGGTCTCGCTGGTCATGGGCTCGACGTTCGCCACGCCCCTGATGCCGTCAGTCCCGAATAGCCGGCGCATCGTTCGTCCTTCCTACGCCTCTGATTCGCTCATGGCGCGCTGATCGACGCCTGTCCATGGGAAACGGCCTGCGCTTCCCGGATGGCGTGCGCCATGCGCGCCGCATCCTTCATCTGCGCGACAGAATGGACCCGGACCACATGCGCTCCCTGCAACACCCCCACCGCCACCGCCGCGGCCGTGCCCCATTCCCTCTCATGGACCTGGCGCTCCAGGACAGCGCCCACAAAGGATTTCCGCGACGGCCCGATGACGATCGGACGCTCCAATGTCTGGAAGACAGCAAGGCCGCCCATCAGCGCAAGATTCTGCATACCGGTTTTTCCGAAACCGAGGCCCGGGTCCACTGCAATCCGATCGCGATCGATACCGGCGGCGACTGCGGCCTCCACGCGCGCATGCAGGAAGTCGGCGATCTCCTCGACGACGGCCGTATAGGCCGGATGATCCTGCATCGTCGCCGGGGTCCCCTGCATGTGCATCAGGACCAGGCCAGCCCGGCTGCGTGCCACTACATCCGCCATCCCTGGGTCACCGCAGAGCGCACTGATGTCGTTAATGACGGCCGCGCCTGCCTCGAGAGCCTGCCTGGCCACCTCCGCCTTGGTCGTATCCACGGAAATGGGAATGCGGACCCGCCCCGCCAGCGCCGACACCACCGGCAGGACGCGGGCCAGCTCTTCCTCCAAAGAAACGGGCCGCGCTCCCGGACGCGAGGATTCCCCGCCGATGTCCAGCAGATCGGCGCCCTCGGCTTCGATCGCCTCGGCGCGAGCGACCGCCGCGTCAACGCCCGGATAGCGCCCCCCATCCGAGAACGAATCAGGGGTGACGTTCAGCACTCCCATGATGAGAACGCGCTCCTGGATCGGAAGGACGTACTCTCTCGCCGTCCATTTCATGAGCTTCGCTTGGAAATCCATGGAACAGGTCCCCATGGCTTATGGGACACCGGAAACAGGCAAAGGTAACAAGGGGCAAGAATTCAGGAGAACCAGGGGACGGGTATTCCGGGCATGGCTCAGGCGGAAGCCCCCTGGGGCTGCGCCCCCTGGATGATCTGATCGATCTCGGAACCTTCCAGGACTTCTTTCTCCAGCAGCGCTTCAGCAAGTGCCTTCAATGCGGCCATGTTCTCACGCAGCATGCGCTTGGCGCGTTCGTAGTTTTCAGTGACAAGCCGTTTGACTTCAGAATCGATTTTGAGCGCGATTTCCTCGCTGTAATCCCGCCGCGTGGCGATCTCGCGTCCCAAAAAGATTTCTTCGTCCTTCTTCCCGAACGTGAGGGGACCCAGGTCTTCACTCATGCCCCACTCGCAGACCATTTTCCTGGCGAGGTCGGTGGCCCGCTCGATATCGTTGCCAGCGCCGGTGGTGATCTGCTTGAACACGAGTTCCTCGGCCACCCGCCCGCCCATGAGAATGGCCAGGCTATTGTAGAGGAACTCCTTCGAGTAGCTGTGCCGGTCGTCCACCGGCAATTGCATGGTCACGCCCAGAGCCCGTCCCCGCGGAATGATGGTGACCTTGTGGACCGGATCGGTCCCCGGGAGGAGCTTGGCCATCAACGCATGTCCCGCTTCGTGGTAGGCCGTGGTGCGCTTCTCCTCGTCGGTCAAAACCATGCTCTTGCGCTCCACTCCCATCAACACCTTGTCCTTGGCGAACTCAAAGTCCTTCAACTCGACGGCGGCTTTGTTGAGTCTCGCCGCCAAGAGCGCCGCTTCATTGACGAGATTTTCGAGATCGGCTCCCGAAAAACCGGGCGTGCCGCGTGAGATGACGGCGAGATCCACATCCTTGGAAAGCGGAACTTTTTTCGTGTGGACCTTCAAAATCTCGGCGCGTCCCCGGACATCCGGCCGGTTGACCGTGATTTGCCGATCGAAGCGGCCGGGCCTGAGCAAGGCCGGGTCCAGCACATCCGGTCGGTTGGTAGCCGCGATGAGGATGACCCCTTCCGTCGTATCGAAACCGTCCATCTCCACGAGGAGCTGGTTGAGCGTCTGCTCCCGCTCATCGTGGCCGCCCCCCAGACCGGCTCCGCGGAGCCGTCCGACGGCGTCGATCTCATCAATGAAGATGATGCACGGCGCGTGCTTCTTACCTTGCTCGAACAGGTCGCGCACGCGGGAAGCGCCCACGCCGACGAACATCTCCACGAAATCCGAGCCGCTGATGCTGAAAAATGGGACTCCCGCTTCACCCGCGATCGCTTTGGCCAGGAGCGTCTTGCCGGTCCCCGGCGGGCCGACGATCAGCACACCCTTCGGAATGCGCCCGCCGAGCTTTTGAAACTTGTGCGGGTCCTTGAGGAACTCGATGATCTCGACGACTTCTTCTTTGGCCTCATCAATCCCGGCGACGTCGGAGAAGGTGATCTTCTTGCGGTCTTCCGTCAGCATGCGCGCACGGCTGCGGCCGAAGGACAACGCTTTGTTGCCGCCGATCTGCATCTGGCGCATCAAGAAAAACCAGAGGGCCAGAAAGAGGACAAAGGGACCCCATGTGACGAGGAGCGTGACGTACCAGGGGCTGTCTTCCGGCGGCCTTGCGTTGATAGCGACATGATTGTCGCGGAGCAGCTTCACCAGGTCGGGATACTCGACCGTATAGGTCTTGAAGGGTCGCCCGTCCTTCAGCAGGCCGTTCAAATGGCTGCCGCGGATGGTGACTTCCCGGACGTCGCCTTGTTCGACCTTGGCCACGAATTCGCTGAACTTGACCTCTTCATCCGGGGACTGGCCCTGGAAGGTGAAGAGGTTGAACAGCAGGATCATGAACAGGCCGACCACGACCCAGAAGATCAGATTTTTCAAGCGGGAATTCATCCCTGTTCCCCGAAAATCTTTATAATCCTAGCACACCCCCCCCGGGGACACAATACGCTTGCTTCAGACCGGCTTGCCTTCCTCATCAATCTTGTCCAGTACCGCCAGATATGGAAGATTTCGGTATTTCTGCTGATAATCGAGCCCGTACCCGACGACAAACTTGTTGGGGATATTGAAACCTACATAGTCCACCGTCACCTCGACTTGGCGACGGGAGGGCTTATTCAAAAGCGCGCAGACCTTGATGGACTTCGGCTTCTTGGCGCCGAGAGTTTTCCTGATGTGCTGGACGGTGCATCCGGAGTCCACGATGTCCTCCACCAACAGCACGTCCCGGCCAGCGATATCCTCCGTCAACTCGGTCAAGACTTTGACTTTTCCGGAAGCCTTGGCCTTTCCGGTATAACTGGAGACAAGCAGAAAATCCACCCTGAGCGGCAGCCGAATGGCCCGCGCCAAGTCCGCGTAGAACGCATAGGCGCCCTTCAGAATCCCAACCAGGATCAAATCCTTCTGAGCGTAATCGGCGGTGATCTGACGTCCCAGCTCACGAATGCGCGCCCTCATTTCTTCCTGGGTCACAATGGGCTTACCAAAAATGCCTTCCACGCTAGTCTTGATCCTCCAGTGCACCGGGAGAGGCGATCGAGAGGGTCACGGGATGGGCTGTCGCAGGCCCCGCCGCAAACCGTTCGTCTCCGCGATAGCCGGCCACCCACACAATTCCCTCTGGAACGACCACCAAAGGAATCCCGTCCCGAATCCTTCGGGGTGCTTTGCAATCCACAAAAAAATCCTGGAGCTTCTTCCGATGCCCTCCCATACCGGATGGGCAAAACCAGTCTCCCCGTCGCCAGCTCCTCACGGACAGCGGACCGCCGAGTCGATCGCCGTCAACAACAAACACCGTACGGTCCTCGGCGGCGCCGGCAGAATGTCCCACCCCTTCGACCGCCAACAAGCGCCGGCCTCCGTGGCCGATTCTGACTGCTCCCGGAATCGTGAACGGGATGCCGGCCGCCAATGCCGCCAACGGCACGTCTGCGGGCTGACTCCTGCCATGCTCCAGCACAACCAGATGACGGTCACGCTCGACGCGAATCCTGCCGGGGAGATTCAGCCCGACCCCGTGAGAGCCTGCCACAACACGCTCGAGAATATCACTCACATGACGGAAGGTCAGTCCCGCCGGACCTCCCCGCACCAGCGTCAAGGCCCGTCTGACCAGACGCCGTTGCAGCCCCAAAGGCTGCGCGGACAGTCGTTCGCCGTCGAGCACTACACGTCCCGAGGAGGTCTCCTTCGTCACGGCCGCCCACTGTTCGCGTTCAATTTCATCCAGAAGCGCGGCGTCAGCCGTGAGAATGTCGGCTCCGCGCGCCAATCCTTCGACGATCCGAGGATTCAAGGAACGCAGGACAGGCAGGACTTCTTGGCGAATCCGATTCCGCCGGTATACCGGCTTCCCATTGGAGGCATCGGAACGGTATGCCATCCCACGGGATGCGAGATAGTCCAGGATTTGCTGCCGCGTCACGCCCAGCAGCGGCCGCACGATTTTCCCTTCCCGCTTCACCGGAATACCGGCCAGACCGCCCGTTCCGGCTCCCCGCATCAGCCACAAGAGAACGGTTTCCGCCTGGTCATCAGCGGTATGGCCGGTCGCTACGGCTGTCATCTCCTGCTCCCGCAACACTCGTGCGAAAAACGCATAGCGCGCGTCCCTCGCCCGACTCTGAAGCGTCCCGCCGAACTTCGGCATGAGATGCGCCCGCTCACAGTTCACCGGCACTCCCAGCCGCATTCCCAGTTCCCGGACGAAGACCTCGTCCGTTTCCGACTCGTCTCCACGCAGACCGTAATTGATATGGGCGATGCGCAGCTCGATCCCCGGCAGAAGTCCCCGTTCGCGCATCTCATGCAGGGCCGTCAGGAGGCAGACGGAATCCGGCCCTCCGGAAACGGCAACCAGCACCCGGTCGCCTGGCTGAAGCAATTTCTTGCGCCGGACGGCGTGCGCGACCTGCCGGAGGACTGGATGAAGGGCGTTACCCCACGACGTAGCCATACGCCCGATCACGATGACATGGACCTGGCCGGAAGGCTGGAGAGTCTTCGCAAGATCTCACGCGCCTGATCGGCATCGGCCGCAATCTGCCGCGCCAGTGAATCGGCCGACTCAAAGACCCGATCTCCGCGCAGGCGCTCGTGAAACGCGATCCTCACGTCACAACCATAGAGGTCATGATCGCCTTCCAGCAGGTACGTTTCAATGATACGCGCTCCCGATCCGAACGTCGGACGCGTACCGACATACGTCACGGCGGCCCAGGCCTCCGTTCCCATCCGCAAGTGAGTCGCATACACGCCGTCCGCCGGGAGCACGCGCCCGTCCGGAGGGAGCAGATTCGCCGTGGGAAAACCCAGCTCGCCTCCTCGTCGGTGCCCCTGCACGACGGTTCCCCCCAGCTGGTAGGGCCGGCCCAGCAGCAACGCCGCCTCTCCCATCGCGCCCTCCTGCACCAGGTCCCGGATCCGCGTCGAGCTGACCGGCGCGCTCTCTACTACCACAGGCGAAATGGCGTGGACCGTAAATCCCAGCCGCGGCCCCGCGTCCCTCAGCATCTGGATCGTGCCGCCCCGTTCCTTGCCGAATCGAAAGTTTTGGCCGACATACAGTTCACGCGTGCCCAGCCCGTCACGCAAGACCTGCGCCATAAACTCTTCCGGCGTCTGCGAGGCGAAGTCACGCGTGAATGGGAGCCTGACCACGACGTCCACGCCGGCTTCCTCGAGAAGGGCGAGCTTCTCGTCAGGCTCGCTGAGAAACTTCAGCTCTACACTGGGAGCCAGCACCCTGAGCGGATGCGGCTCGAACGTCAGCACGACAGCGGTGCCGCGTTGAACACGCACGCGCTCGCAGGCCAGTTTCAGCACGGCCCGGTGCCCCGCATGCACGCCGTCGAAATTACCGATTGTCACAACGGGAAAAGGCAGTCCTGCACAGTCCTGGAGGCGATGCAGCACTCTCATTCGTGCAAGGCCTGTGCGGCCTCTTTCGCGTAATAGGTGAGAATCAAATCGGCCCCCGCACGGCGGATGGACAACAGGGTTTCCAGCATCGCCCGGCGCTCATCGAGCCAACCCTTCTGGGCCGCCGCTTTAATCATGCTGTATTCCCCGCTCACCTGGTACGCGGCAATCGGCCGGTCGCAGGCGTTCCGCGCTGCATGGATCACATCGAGATAGGGCAGGGCGGGCTTGATCATGACGATGTCGGCCCCTTCCTGGATATCGAGTTCGATTTCGCGGAGCGCCTCGCGAAGGTTGGCGGGATCCATCTGATAGGATTGGCGGTCTCCGAATTTCGGACTCGAATCGGCGGCTTCCCGAAACGGCGCGTAGAAACAGGAGGCGAACTTGGCCGCATAGGCCATGATGGGCACCTGCGAGAACCCCTCGCCGTCCAGCGCCAGGCGGATCGCGGCGACCCGCCCATCCATCATGTCGGACGGCGCCACCATGTCGGCGCCTGCGCGGGCGTGGCTGAGCGCCATCTTTTGGAGACATTCCAGGGTCTCATCGTTCAGGATTCTCCCGTCCTTCACGATTCCGCAATGACCGTGCGTTGTGTATTCATCGATGCAGACGTCGGTGACGACGACCAGGTCGGGAACTCGGTCTTTCACCGCGCGGATCGCCCGCGGCACAATCCCGTCGGACGCCCACGCCTTGCTGCCCACCTCATCTTTCCTGGTTGGAATTCCGAACAGCAGGATGGCCGGCACGCCCAGGGCATGAATCTCCCCGGCGTCTTTGATCAGATGATCCACCGACAGCCGCCACTGCCCCGGCATCGAACCGATGGGCTGGCGCTTGTCGCGCCCCTCGACAACAAAGAACGGCGCGATCAGGTTGTCCGGAGACAACCGTGTCTCCCGCACCATACGACGGAAGCCTTCGGTCGCGCGAAAGCGTCGGAGCCGGTCTTGTGGAAACGGCATCGCGTGCCTCTACTTCCGAGGCAAGTTGGTCAAAAAGACCACCAGGTCCCGGACCGAAATCATGCCCACGAGCTTCCCGTTGCGAGACACCCCGAGATGGCGCACGTGAGACTTCGCCATCAGGTCGTTGGCATCCAGGAGCGTCTTGTTCTCATCGATCATCAGCACCGGCGCCGACATCACCTGCTCGACCGTGGCCTTGCTTGGATCGAGGCCGCCGGCCACGCACCGCCGGACGACATCCGTATCGGTGAAGATGCCGATGATCTCGCCCCCCTTCACAATGAACAGACTGCCGATGTTGAAGTCCCGCAACTGTTCCGCTGCGCTCTTGATTGACGTGTCCCGCTCCACCTTTCTGATCTTCTCCACAGGAATCATCACCGATTTAACCGGCACCATGCTGTACCCTCCTCTCCTAAGCTTGCTGGACGGCCACTTCGATCAAGAGTGGCCAAAACTCAATACTTCCAGTAATCCTTTTTGCCCGTAAATATCTATGCGTCACACGATGAATGCGCACAATGCCCGACGATGGCCTCCGCCAGCGCCGGGATGGTATTTTCCTTCGCCCGGATGACGACCTGCAACCCGCAGGATTCCGCCGTCTCCGCCGTGATGGGCCCGATGCAGGCCACTGCCGCGTTCGCCGTCAAGGCACGCGCTTCGCTCTGATCGGCAAACAGCTCGACGTAGTTTCGTACGGAGGACGAACTCGTAAAGGTGACCACGCCGACGTCTCCACGACGGAGCTGTTCCTTGATCGCCTTCGCATCCGCTTCGGGGCGGATGGTGCGGTAGGCCACCGCCACCGTCACCTCTGCCCCTTTGGCCTTGAGCTCGTCCGGCAGGAGATCGCGGGCGACTTCGGCCCGCGGGATCAGGACGCGCGCGCCCTGCAACTTTTCCCTCTTGAAGGCTTCGATGATGCCCTCCGCTTGGTACTCGGCCGGGACCACGTCGGCCGCGAACCCCGCCCCGGCCAAGGCCTCGGCCGTCCGGGGTCCGATCGCACAAAGGCGCACGCGTCCCAGCGCTCGGGCATCGCGCCCCAGAGTCCGCAGGCGCTCGAAAAAGAACCGCACGCCGTTGACGCTGGTGAAGATCAGCCAGTCGTAGCGGGCAAGGTCGGTGATGGCCCGATCGAGCAAACTCCAATCCGCGGGCGGCACCACCGCAATCGTCGGGAAGGCGACCACGCGGGCGCCGTATGCCGTAAGGAGATCGGCAAATTCCGGTGCCTGTTCACGGGGTCGTGTGATGAGCACCGTCGTCCCGAACAGTGGACGAGTCTCAAACCAGTTGAGCTTCTCGCGCAGCCGCACCACCTCACCCACGACGATGACGGTGGGCGGCTCCAGTTTCGCCGCTTCCGCCTTCTTCACGATATCGGCCAGCGTTCCGACAATGGTCTTCTGCTCGGCCCGCGTTCCCCACCGGATCAACGCCACCGGCGTGCTGGCCGGGCGGCCGGAGGCCGTGAGATGCGCCACAATGGAGGGAAGCGTCTTCATCCCCATCAGGAATACGACGGTCCCGGTCGTCGAGGCCAGCCGGTCCCATTCGACGGTGGGCGACGGCTTCAGCGGATCCTCATGGCCGGTGACTACCGCCACGCTGGAGGCCAGCGTGCGGTGGGTGACCGGAATGCCGGCATACGCGGGGGCGGCAATGGCGGCCGTGACGCCGGGAACAACTTCAAAAGGAATCCCGGCCTCGGCAACCGCTTCGGCTTCTTCCCCGCCCCGGCCGAACACGAAGGGATCGCCGCCCTTCAGCCTGACCACGATCTTGCCGGCACGCGCCTGTTCGATCATCAGACGGTTGATTTCCGCCTGGTCACCGTACTCCCCACGACCCCGACGTCCCACGTAGATGCGCTCCGCTCGAAGAGACATGTGTTCCAACAACGCAGGATTGGCCAAATAGTCGTAGAGCACCACATCGGCCTGCTCCAGACATTCTTTCCCCCGAAGGGTCAGCAGTTTCGGGTCTCCCGGTCCCGCTCCCACAAGATAGACTTTGCCCGTCTTCATGGCGCCGCTCCGTAAATTTCCCGCAGGATCTCGTCGCCGCCGTGCTCAAGCAAACGCTCGGCCAGCCGGATGCCCAGTTTGTGCGCCTCTGCGGCAGGGCCCTGGACCGAATCGCGCACCAGACGACGCCCGTTGACTCCGGCCACCAGCGCGCTCATCGTAAGCCGGTCGCCTTCGATCGTGGCATGCGCTGCGATGGGCACCTGGCACCCGCCCTCCAGCCGTTCGAGAAGCGCGCGCTCGGCCGTGACAGCCATCCGGGTCGGCCGATGATCCAGACGTGCGACCGCATCCCGCACGAAGGCATCGTCCGCTCGGCCTTCGAGAGCCAATGCGCCCTGGCCAATGGCCGGCAGGCAGACCTCGGGCGAAAGATACTCCGTGACCCGATCCGTCCAACCGAGCCGGCGAATACCCGCAGCGGCCAGAATGATCCCGTCGTATTCCCCCGCCTCAAGCTTGCGGAGCCTCGTATCCAAATTGCCGCGCAGGATCTGGATGGACAGATCAGGGCGGACATTCAGGAGTTGCGCCTGCCGCCGCAAGCTGCTGGTCCCGATGCGTGCTCCCGCCGCCAGCCGATCGAGCGTCACCCCGTCCCGGCTGATGAGCACGTCCCGCGGGTCTTCCCGTGCGGGAATGGACAAAATCTCCAATCCTTCAGGCAAATGCGTGGGCACGTCTTTCATGCTGTGCACGGCCAGATCAATCTCTCCTCGCAGGAGCGCATCCTCGATTTCCTTGACGAACAGGCCTTTGCCGCCGATGGTCGCCAGCGGCGTATCGAGAATCTTGTCGCCGGTCGTTTTGATCCGCTTGAGCGAGACCGACAGGCCCGGCTCCAGTTGGCGCAGACGCGCATGCACCCACTCGGCTTGCCACAGGGCAAGCTTGCTCCCGCGCGTGCCGATGACCAGTTCGCGGACCGCTTGGGCCATATCCTAATCCAAACCCTTCCCTACCGCCCCGGCAGCTTCTCAGGGATATCCCCCGGAACGGCCTGCGGCATCGAGGACCCCGCGTTCCCGCTCTTATAGGTTGACGTGAGCAGGAGAAACCCAAACATCGCGATGATCAAAATCATCAGAAACAACAGATCGATCCTGAACCCCTCCCGTTTGCGGTAATCGTACCCACAGCGCGGGCAATCGGGCAGCTGCTCGCCCGCCCCGCCCCAGTAAGTCTCCTTGCAGCGCGGGCAGGTAAAGACCTGGGGGCCTGCCGCCGGACTCATCCCCGCTCCTGCCCGGAAGATGATTCCCTGGAAAGGCGGTCCAGCTCTTTCTCAAGATCGAACAATCGTTGTGCGGTTTCCGCGAAGAGCGACCCGTTCGGGGAATCCGCTTCGGCCTTCAGCGCGATGAGCGGGCTGTGCAGCAGCTTGTTCGTGATCGCAGCGGCCAGTTCCTCCACCAGTTCGCGCTGCCGGGGCGACAGTTCCCTCAGTTTCGCCAGAATCCGCTCGCTTTCGGCGCGCTGGATCTCATCGGCCTTGCGCCGCAACGCCACGATCGTCGGCACGACCTCCAGAGACTTCAGCCACATGACGACGGACGGGACCTCCGCCCTGACGATATCTTCGGCCTTCAAGGCCTCCCGGAGCCGCTGCTCCACGTTCATGTCGACGTGCCCCTGGAGATCGTCGATGTTGTAGAGATACGCGTTATCGAGCGCCCCGACCGCCGGATCGATATTGCGCGGGTCGGAGATGTCGATCAGAAACATAGGGCGGTTTCGGCGGGAGCGAAGCGCCTGCTGGACGTCTTCAGGACTGATCACGAACGAGTCGGCGGCCGTCGCGCAGACGACGATGTCGGCCCCCGCCATCTCATGATGGAATTCATTGAAGGGGACCGGCAAGGCATTGAACCGCTTGGCGACATCCAGCGTCCGATCGTAGTTCCGGTTGGTGATCATCACATGCCGCACACCCGCATTGATAAGGTGCCGCGCGGCCAGCTTCCCCATCTCGCCGGCGCCGACCAGCAAGACCGTCTTTTCCGCCAGGTTTTGGAAGATCTTCTTCGCCAGTTCGACCGCCGCATAACTGACCGACACGGCGTGCTCGGCGATCCCGGTTGCGGTCCGCACCAGCTTACCCACCGAGATCGCCTTCTTGACCATCTTGTTGAGCACCACGCCGGTGGACTTCCTGGCCAGCGCGGCTTCGAACGCCTCCTTGACCTGACCGAGGATCTGCGGCTCGCCGATGACCATGGAATCCAGGCTGGCCGCGACCCGAAAGAGATGCCTGACGGCCTCGGCCCCCTCCAGCCGGTACAGGTGCGGCTGAACCTGCTCGGGGCTGACGTCGGCGGCGATCGTCACCATGTACTCGCCCAGGGACTCCAGACCAAGTTCCGTATCCTTGACCACGGCATACAGCTCAACGCGGTTACAGGTGGAGAGGATGATCCCTTCGTCGATTCCCGGCCACCGTTTCAGCCGCGCCAATGCATCGGGCAAGCGGGCCTCCGGCACCGCAAGCCGCTCGCGCAACTCGACCGGCGCAGTACGATGGTTCAATCCGACCGCGATGATATTCATGGCTTACGCAAAGGGATGCTGCCCTTTCAGAATCACGCCCACTAGGGTAAAGACCACGCCCGCAAAGCCGACGACCGTCAGGTAGGCGGCCTTTTTCGCGCGCCAGCCGACCGTGACGCGGCCCAACAAGACGATCAGGTAAAAGAGCCAGGTTCCCAGCGCGCCGATCTGTTCGGCGTTCCAGTTCAAAAACGACCCGCGCGCGAACTCCGCGAACAGCGCGCCGGTGATGATCCCGAGAGTGAGCAGCGGGAACCCCAGGGAAATGGCCGTGCCGTTGAGTTCGTCGAGGAAGTCCAGCGCCGGCAGTTTGCGATACAGGCCGTCCAGATGTTTCGATTTGAGCATGTGCTCTTGGATCAGATACATCAATCCTGCGATGAAGGCGACCGCAAACGCGACGGTGCCTAGCAGGGACAACGTGACGTGCATCCACACGTTGCGGAAGATCGGCTCCAGCGCTCTGATTTCCTTGGGCAGGGCGGCGGCCGAAATCAAGGAGATGAAGGCCAGGGGCAAGATGAATGAACCCAGGATATGAATACGGTAGCGGAGTTCGACGACCAGAAACACCAAGACCAGCGCCCATGAAAAGAAGGAGAGCGCTTCGTGCATCGACGTCAGTGGGATATGTCCCCCTTCGATCATCCGTGAGACCAGCGCGAGCGTGTGGAAGAAAAACCCGATCCCGGCCACGGCGAACGAAGACTGCGCGCCTTTCTCCCACCGTCCGGCCAGTTGGATCAAAAACAGAGTGGTGCCCAAGAAATAAAGAAGGAGGGTGACCTCGAAGAAGAGAACGTTCATGTCGCCACAAGTCCGCTGAATTTCGAGGGAATTTTATTCTGAGAGGACCGTATTCCCTTGTGCGGCATTATAGAGAGCGGGTCCCGGGGGAGTCAAGCAAACAGACATCAGCTTCCTGACCCGGCGGTCGCTCCTCCGCAGATGTTCACCGCCTGACCGGTAATGCCCGCGGCTTGCGGAGAGGCTAAGAAGACGGCCAGGTCGGCGACCTCCGATGCTTCCACCATGCGTTGAATGGGCACTCCCTGGATAGCCTGACGGCGGAATTCCTCAACGGTGACGCCCAGCGTAGCGGCTGTCTCGGCAATGCCCTGTCGCGCCATGGCCGTGTCCACCCACGTGGGACAGATCGCGTTCACCGTGATCCCGCGCGCGGCGACTTCGAGCGCCAATGCCTTCGTGAACCCGATGATCCCGTGCTTGGCGGCGCAATAGGCAGCATATCCTGGAACGCCGAATCGTCCCAGCACCGACGAAAGATTGATGATCCGGCCATGTTCGCCATCCCTGATATGCCGAAGGGCCTGTTTGGCGCATAGATACACACCCGTCAGGTTCGTGTTCAAGATCGCATGCCAGCGCGCGTCGTCCGGATCGGCCATGGGGGTCTGGCCGGAAACCCCGGCGTTGTTCACAAGGATATCGAGCCGGCCGTGGCGATTGACCACTTCCTCGACCGCGGCACGGACCGTGGCCGCATCCGTCACATCCATACGGACAGTCAGCACGGCATGGCCCACTGCCCGCGCCGCCTCTTCGCCAGCCCGTAAGTGCGCGGCGTTGCGCGATCCGATGGCCACTTGCGCACCTTCGCGAAGAAATGCCAGCGCAATCGTCAACCCGATCCCTGTTCCGCCACCGGTGACGAGCGCGACCCGACCTTTCAAAATCATGCCGTTGGCCTACCGTTTCAATGGGGTTTTAAGAAAGTCTCGCAGCGCTTCCGCCGTGCTCGGGAAGGCCAAGTCAGGCCAAGGGATCGCCGCCGTCTGATAGCACCGAGCTTCCAGCGTCTCGTCGCCGGCCGCGAGCCGGCCGCCGATCACCTCGGCGGTGTACACAATGATGATGACGGGATACTCGGTATAGGAATAGACGTTCAGCAGTCCGGTCAGACGGACATCAAGGCAGGCTTCTTCTCGCGTCTCCCGTATCGCCGCATCCTCAACGCGCTCGCCCCGATCCACAAACCCGCCAGGGAAAACCCACTTTCCATAAGCCGGCTCAATTCCCCGTTTGATGAGAACAACACCATCGGAAGTGGAGACAATCGTCCCGACGGCAACCTTAGGGTCGATGAAAAAAATGAATCCGCAGCCGGTACACACCAACCTGTCCGGCTCGCCGGCCTTGATCGAACGATGCGCCAAGGCGACCCCGCACTTGGGACAAAACGAATACTCCATTGTGGTCAGGGCGGCATCTTAGCACATCGCCACGGCACGAAAAAGTCACAGCCAGCCGCCTGCCACTTTAATGCGGCGCCCCAATTAAGTTAGGATGCGCCCCATGAACAATCCTGAAGCCGGCACCCTCTATATCGTCAGCACCCCGATCGGGAATCTGGAAGACATCACCATCCGCGCCGTGCGTGTGCTGAAGGAAGCCGGCATCATCGCGGCCGAAGATACCCGCCACACGAAGCAACTCTGTACACACTTCGGCATTACCACCCCCTTGACCAGCTACCACGATTTCAACAAAGAAGAGAAAACGGCGATATTACTGGCACGGCTGCGGTCGGGCACCGATGTTGCGCTCGTCTCCGATGCGGGTACCCCGGTCATTTCCGATCCCGGATATTTTTTGATCACCCGGTCAATTGAGGCGGGCATCCGGGTCGTGCCGGTGCCGGGCCCTTCGGCAGTACTCGCAGCGCTCGCGGCTTCCGGCCTGCCCACCGATGCGTTCCGGTTCGAAGGGTTCCTGCCGCGTAAGGACGGCCCCCGATCGAAACGCATCGAAAATTTTCGGGAAGACCCTGCTGCACTGATCCTGTTCGAAAGCCCCCACCGCATTGGAAAACTCCTGGCGTCTCTTCGTTCCGTCCTTGGCAATCGCCGCGCCGTGCTGGCGCGCGAATTGACGAAGCGATTCGAGGAATTTCATCGCGGGACGCTGGACGAGTTGCTGGCGCAAGTCCAGGGCCACCCGCCGAAGGGCGAGGTCACGCTGGTGGTCGAAGGGGTTCCGAAACGAAACCGGCCGGATCGCGAGGAAACCTCTGAAAAAGAAATCGGGCGGTGGCCTGTCGGCCACCGCCCGATTTGAACTACCATTCACCCGGTGTGTACGCGCGTCGCCACACCGAGTGAATCCGAATCGCGCTTACTTGCCGTAGTCCGACGGCGCGCCCTCATAACATTGGAAGCACTGTCCGCCGACACCACCCAAGGTAGAGCTGCTCGACGCATTGATCCCACGATCCGTGTCAGGTTGGTAGCCCGCTTGGGGAACCAAAGCGGACGGATTCACGGCCTCGCGTATGACGGCGACGTCGAGCCCGAAAGCGTCGCCATCCGGGATGTCAGCAGCAAACGCTCCCTGTCCAAGTCTCTTCATGTTCCGGTAGGCCTGGATTTCCACGTCATTACCGATCCCGGCTGCCTTGAAATTGTCCATATTGGACTTCTCGTTCAAACGAACCGTGACAAGCGCCCCGCCACCGGTCTCGACGTAGACTTTCCCCCCAGGGAGATCCTTGCCCCAGAGCCGACCGTAGATGGTTTCAGGCTTTGAGAGCAGTTGCCGCATGAAGGCGTCATCCGCACCGCCTGCTGGTCCGGTACCGATCTTGCCAGTACCGCCGTCAGTATAGCCATCCCCTACTACTTGGTTCTGTTGGGCCAACGCCGTTCCTGCGACCATGAGGGAGAAAAGGGCAAATGCACCGACTGCTAGGAACTTGCTCATAATGATTCACCTCCCCTCCGGAGTATATATGATGACCGACGGCGCCTGTACGCCGCCACTTTCTCCTGAGGCATTACCCTTATTCAGGCGAAAGGTGGCGGCACTATAGCGCAGGCTTTACCCTCTGTCAAGAGGGTAGTGCGGCCGGAAAATCGGAGGATTCTAGGGGGCCACAAGATTACTGGAGGCATTGCATATCCGGGCATATCTGCGGGCATATCTGATTGAAATGCCCGGTCCAGCAAGCTCGGAGTGGTGCCCGGGGGGAGGGTCGAACTCCCATGGTGTCGCCACCGGCGGATTTTGAGTCCGCTGCGTCTGCCATTTCGCCACCCGGGCTCGCGTGACTGGTCCCGCGTTTCTAACATGACGCCCGAGAGCCGTCAAGGCAGGTGCGCCAGCGGCGGTTCCTTTCGGAAGCAAGGCTGTGCTAGAATCCGCCTCGCGCGGGAATGAGAGAAAAGGAGAACCCCGTCATGGCACAGATCCAATGCGTCCGTTGCGGCAACCAGGGAGAAGCCCTCACTGAGCCGCTGTTCCTGGGCAAACTCGAGCCCCAAGTGAAGGCCAACATCTGCGCGCCCTGCTGGGCCGAGTGGGTAAAGATGCGGGTGATGGTCATCAACGAATACCGCGTGAACCTCGGCGAGGAAAGCGGACGGGCCCTGGTTAGAGAGCAGATGCTTGCCTTCCTCAAACTGCCAAAACCGGAACAGCAAGCTACGTGAACAGGCCTCGAACCCTGCCCGTCCATTTGACAACGCGGCGGCGAAAGTGGTAGGTAAAGAACAGTTTTTAGGTGCTGAATGCTGACCCAGATGCACGTCCGGGGGTTGATGTTCGACCCCTATACCAATGCTTACATCATCATTTTGCGGGATGACAGCAACACCGAGATGCTTCCCATCTGGGTGGGCAAGCCGGAGGCCAGCGCCATCAGTTTCGCCATGGAGGGGATCACGACTCCTAGACCGATGACCCATGACCTCATGAAAACCGTCCTGGATACCGCGGACGCCAAAGTCATCAGCGTGGTGGTCACCGATCTTAAAGAAAACACCTATTATGCGAGAGTCCATCTCCTTTATGAAGATTCGGAGTACTCGATCGACGCCAGGCCCAGCGACGCGATTGCGCTGGCCCTGCGGGCAAAGGCCCCTGTCTTTGTCAACGACGATGTCATTCGCAAGCACAGCAACGAAGAGATGGACCGCTGGCTGGAGAATCTCAAGCCCGAGGACTTCGGCAAGTTCGACGCGTGACGGCTCTTCCGTCTCTCTCGGCAACAGCGTTCGCGATCAGCCTCAATCGCCACGATGACGGAGAACGGTGTGGTCAAATTAACGGTGCAAGGAGTCATGCCTGACGCGATCCCCAATTCGGACAGCCAGGTTGTGATCCTGCAGGATGAGAGCAAAGCCAACACCCTCCCGATCTGGGTGGGAGTGGCGGAGGGCACGGCCATCCGGCTGGCCATGGAAGGGGTCATTCCTCCACGGCCGCTCAGCCATGACTTGATCAGGAATCTGACCGAACAACTGGGCCTGAAAATTTCGAAGGTCGTCGTCACGGACGTCAAGAACAACACTTACTATGCCTCGATTTATCTGAGCAGCAAGCAGTCCGAATTGACCGTGGATTCCAGACCGAGCGACGCCATCGCCCTGGCTTTGCGGACCAGCAGTCCGATTTACGCCGCGCAGGACGTGCTGGACCGGTTGTCGCCCGAAAACGTCGATCCGTGGCTGAAGATGCTGGGCTCGAAGGAGTTCGGGGGCACCGCCTAGTACTGAGGAGCGTACGCATCATGGCAAGAACCTATTCCGCCAAGGAAGCGGACATCAAGCGAAAGTGGTATGTTGTCGATGCCGATGGCAAGACACTGGGCCGGCTGGCTACGCAAATCGCCATCGTCCTGCGAGGCAAGCACAAGCCGGTCTTTACTCCCCACGTGGATACGGGCGACCACGTGATCGTCGTGAATGCCGAGAAGATTCACTTGACCGGCGATAAAGTCCGGAAGAAAACGTATTATCGGCATTCGGGCTACCCGGGCGGTTTGAAATCGGAGACGGTCAAGGATGTGCTGGCGCGTAGGCCATCCGCAGTCGTCGAACGGGCCATCAAAGGGATGCTGCCTAAAACCACACTCGGCAAACAGATGGCACGAAAACTGAACGTCTATGCGGGCCCGACGCATCCGCATCAAGCCCAGCAGCCCGAAGCGTTGCCGCTCTGACTTCTGAACAGGAGATTGTGCGCCTATGTCCATGAAAGACGCGACGAACGCCACGGGAAAACGCAAGCGCGCCATCTGCCGGGCCTGGATCCAAACCGGCTCCGGCAAGTTCACCGTCAACGACCGTCCCATCGAGTCCTACTTCCCTCGGGCGACTCATCGCACGACGGTTACCTATCCGATCGAGCTCGCCAACCTGCAGGGCAAACTGGACGTGACGGCGACGATCGAAGGCGGCGGCAATACCGGCCAGGCCGGCGCGTTGCGTCATGCCGTATCCAGAGCGTTGGTGACGATGGATCCCGCGTTGCGGCCCGTCCTGAAAAAGGAAGGCCTGCTCACCCGGGACTCTCGGACGAAGGAACGGAAGAAATACGGGCAGAAGGGTGCCCGTAAGCGCTTCCAGTTCTCGAAGCGGTAAACGGGGCTGCGACCCTTTTGGAAGGGAAGGCCCCTCGGCCTTCCCTTTTTTATTGGAGTCTGTTGATGACATCGGTTGCAGTAGTCGGTGCGAGCGGCTACGTCGGGGGAGAACTCCTGCGTCTGTTGTTTCGCCATCCCAAGGCCAAGGTCGCGGCTGTGACCTCGGAGCAATCTTCCGGAAAACCGGTCCACGCGCTCTTCCCCAACCTGAGGGGGCCGGAACTGCTCTGCGAATCCTTGGACCCGCAACGGGTGGCCGCTCGAGCCGAGGTCATTTTCCTGGCTCTCCCCCACACGAAATCGGCGGGGCCCGCGCAGACGTTTCTCAAGGCCGGCCGGAAAGTCATCGATTTAAGCGCCGACTTCCGTCTCAAGGACGTGCGGGCTTACGAAACCTGGTACCAGACCGCCCATCCCTGCCCGGATCTTCTTCGGACGGCCGTCTACGGCTTGCCCGAGCTGCATCGGGACACAATCCGTTCGGCCTCGCTGGTCGCCTCGCCGGGATGCTATCCGACCGCCGCGGTTCTCTCGCTGGCGCCACTGGCGAAACACCGGCTGTTGGACGACCGGGTCATCATCGACGCGAAGTCGGGCATCTCCGGCGCCGGGCGGAGCCCGGCTTTGTCCTACCATTTCCCCGAGGCGAATGAATCCGTGGAAGCCTACAAGCTGGGCGTGCACCGGCACATCCCGGAGATCGAGCAGGAACTCGGTTGCACGGTGACGTTCACGCCTCACCTCGTGCCCATGACCCGGGGCATTCTCAGCACGGCCTACGTGCGGCTCAAGCAGGCCAGAACGTCGGAGCAACTGACCGCACTCTACCGGGAGTTCTACAAAGGAGAGCCCTTTGTCTGCGTGCTGGACCCGGGCCAATCTCCGAACCCCAGCCACACGCGCGGGGCCAACCTCTGCGAAGTGTCCGCCTTCGCCGATCCTCGCACCGGGACGGCCATCCTCATGGCCGCCTTGGATAACTTGGTCAAAGGAGCGGCCGGCCAAGCCGTTCAAGCGTTCAATCTGATGCAGGGGTGGGACGAAACGCTCGGACTGCAGGATGCCGGCCTTTATCCCTGAGCCGCGCGTTCGATTCAAACCGAGACACGGAACAACAAAATGAAAGTCGTCACAGGAGGCATTACGGCCGTGACCGGGGTCTTGGCCGCCGGGATGGCCGCCGGTATCAAAAAGGGCGAGGCGCTCGACCTCGCCCTGATTGTTTCCGAACGGGGCGCGACGGTGGCGGGAGTCTTCACCACCAATAAGGTTGTGGCCCCTCCACTCGTTTGGGATCGCCAGCGGCTGCGCCGCGGGAAGGGCCGAGCCATCATCGTTAACAGCGGGAACGCCAATGCCTGCACGGGCCGCCGCGGATACGACGACGCCGTGACCATGGCGGCACTGACCGCCAGCGCTTTAGGCGTGCCGCGAGAGGACGTCTACGTCGGTTCGACCGGCGTGATCGGGAAACCTCTTCCCATGGAGAAAATCGAGGCGGCCATCCCGTTGCTCGCCGCCCGCCTCCACCGCCACGGCGGAGAGGACGCCGCGCGTGCCATCATGACGACCGATACCACCGTCAAAACCGCCGCCGTCTCCGACTCAATCGGAGGACGCACGGTCACGGTGGGCGGGATTGCCAAAGGATCCGGCATGATCCATCCGAACATGGCCACGATGCTCGCCTACCTGGCCACCGACGCGCAGGTTCCACGCGCGGTTCTGCAACGCGGGCTCCGGCAGGCCACGGAACGGTCGTTCAATCGCATCCCGGTGGACGGCGACACCAGCACGAACGACATGGTGCTGTGTATGGCCAACGGCATGGCCGGCAACCGGCCGTTCAAGTCAGGCAGCGCCGACGCGCACCGCTTCCAGGCGCTTCTGGACCATGTCTGCCTCGACTTAGCTAAGAAGGTTGCGTGGGACGGCGAAGGGGCGACCAAATTCGTGGAGCTGCGCGTGAAGGGAGCCCGGACCCCAGCCGACGCCCTCCGCGCAGCCGTCACCATCGCCACGTCAAGCCTGGTGAAGACTGCATGGTTCGGTGAAGATGCCAACTGGGGACGCATTATGGCGGCGCTGGGGCGATCCGGAGCCCGGATCACTGAAGACCGCATCGCGATCATGGTCGGCCCCGTCCAGATCGTCCGCCACGGGCTGGGACTCGGACCGGGTGCCGAAGAACAAGCGAACGCGGTCATGAAGTCTCGGGAATTCGTTGTCACGGTCGATCTGGGGATGGGACGGGCCAACGCCATCGTCTGGACGACGGATCTCACGATGGACTACATCAAAATCAACGCCTCGTACCGGTCGTGACAACAATCTTTTTAGCTTGAAGAATCCACCGGTGACGTGTTAGTTTTCAAAAGTTTGGGCGGTCGCCATACCGGCCGGACAGCCCGCTGCGCGGAAGCGGCGGGAATTATTCACAATCTCTGCACGTCCGCCTTGGCGGACGAGATGTCGACGCCGTAAGGACCTGAGAAATCCTCCCGCCACGTCCTCAAGACGGACGCGGGTGGCGCCGGCGAAGGGAAAGGGGGTGACGGTTCATGGGAGCGATCACGATCAAGGACCTGCTGGAGGCCGGCGTGCACTTCGGCCACCAGACCAACCGATGGAATCCGAAGATGAAACGCTACATCTTCGGAGAGCGAAACGGGATTTACATCATCGATCTGCAGCAGACCCTCGCCCGCTTCGACGCCGCCTATGACTTCGTGCGGCAGACCGTCGCCCAGGGGGAATCCGTTTTGTTCGTCGGCACCAAGCGGCAGAGCAGCGACATCGTCGAAGAAGAGGCCAAACGGTGCCAGATGTTTTTTGTCTCACGGCGCTGGCTGGGCGGGATGCTGACGAATTTCAATACCATCCGAAAGAGCATCGATAAACTGCGCAAGATTGAGGCCGCATCGGCCGACGGCACGTACGAGCGCCTTCCCAAGAAAGAAGTCGCGCAACTGGAGAAAGAACGCCTGCGCCTTGAAGAGAGCCTGGGCGGCATCAAGGGCATGCACGGCCTCCCCGGTTGCATCTACGTGGCCGATACGCGGGGCGAGCGCATCGCCATCATGGAAGCGCACCGGCTGGGCGTTCCCATCGTCGCCGTCGTCGACACCAATTGCGATCCCGACGGGATCGAATATCTCATTCCCGGCAATGACGACGCGATCCGCTCCGTCAGACTGCTCACATCCAAAATCGCCGATGCCGTGATCGAGGGCCTCCATCTGCGCGCGCAGCGCGCGGAGGACGAGAAGCCGGCGCCGTTGACGCCGACCGAGATGCGGACCGTGCAGGCCGCCGGAGCCGGAGTCTGAGCGCGTACCGAAGCGAATAGAAAGAGTTACGGAATCGGAGCACTATGGCAGGAGACAGTACGCTCGTGAAGGAACTTCGGCAGAAGACCGGCGCGGGCATCATGGACTGCAAGCAGGCCCTGGTTGAAAACGGGGACGATATCGGCAAGGCCATCGACTGGCTGCGGCAAAAAGGTCTCGCGGCAGCCGGCAAGAAAGCCGGCCGTGTTACGAACGAAGGCGTCATCGCTTCCTACATCCATCCCGGCAGCAAGGTCGGCGTCTTGATCGAGGTCAATTGCGAAACCGATTTTGTCGCCCGGAACGACGAATTCCAGGCGTTGGTCCGCGACTTAAACCTTCAGATCGCGGCCGCCAAGCCGGTCTACGTCCATCGCGAGGATGTCCCTCAAAACGTCATCGACAAAGAAGTGGATATCTACCGCGGGCAGGCGAAGGAAATGGGCAAGCCCCAAGCCGCCTGGGAAAAGATCGCCACGGGCAAGCTGGAAAAATTCTATCAGGACAACTGCCTGATGGAGCAGCCGTTCATCAAGGACCCCAACGTGAAGATCGCCGACCTGTTCACGCAGAAGATCGCGAAGATCGGGGAAAACATCACCGTCAGGCGGTTCATCCGATACCAGCTTGGCGAAGAGGAATGAGCCTCGCGGCGTATAAGCGCATCCTCCTGAAGATCAGCGGAGAAGTTCTCGCCGGCGAGCAACCCTTCGGCCTTGACGCCCGGATGATCCACTACATCGCCTCGGAAGTCGCGGAGGTGGCCGCCATGGGGGTGGAAGTCGCCGTTGTGATCGGCGGCGGAAACATCTTCCGCGGCATCGACGCGGCCAACGGCGGCATGGAGCGGGCCTCGGCTGACTACATGGGAATGCTGGCCACCATGCTCAACGCGCTCGCTCTCCAGAACGCGCTGGAAAAACTGGGCGCCGTCACCCGCGTCCAGTCCGCCATCGACATGCGCCAACTGGCCGAGGGCTACATCCGCCGACGGGCGATCCGCCATCTGGAAAAGAAGCGCGTGGTCATCTTCGCGGCCGGCACAGGCAATCCGTACTTCTCAACCGACACCGCCGCCGCGCTGCGCGCCATGGAAATCGGGGCCGAGGTCATCCTGAAGGGCACCAAGGTCTCGGGTATCTACGACGACGATCCCATGAAGAACCCCAAGGCCGTGAAATTCGATCGGCTGTCCTTCCTGACCGTCATCGACAAGCGCCTCAAGGTCATGGACTCGACCGCCATTTCGCTGTGCATGGACCACAACCTGCCGATCATCGTCTTCAACGTCAAGGAGAAGGGCAACATCAAGCGGATCGTCCAAGGGGAAGAACTCGGCACGCTGGTCAAGGACGAAGCGGGCCGGGCCTGACTTTCACGGGTGACGCATGCAAGCCGCGCTCAAGAAGAAAGCTACGGACAAGATGGAAGGCCAGCTCGAACATTTGCGCCGTGAGATGGCCACGATCCGCACGGGACGGGCCTCGCTGGGGCTGCTGGACCACGTTAAGGTCGAGTATTACGGTACGCCCACGCCCATCAAACAGGTTGCGACGCTCGCGGTGCCCGAGAACCGGCTCATCACCGTCCAGCCGTTCGATCCCCAGATCATCAAAGACATCGAAAAAGCGATTCTGGCGTCCGACCTCGGCTTGACTCCCGCGAACGACGGGAAGCTGATCCGCCTGCCGATCCCGCCGTTGACCGAAGACCGCCGCAAGGACTTAGTGAAGCTGGCCAAGAAGATCGCCGAAGAGGTCCGGGTCCACATCCGCAACATCCGGCGGGACGTGCTTGAGGAAATCAAGAAGGCCCAGAAGGCCGCGCATATGACCGAGGACGAGGCCAAAAAGTCCCATGATGAGGTCCAGAAGCTGACGGACGCCTATATCCTGAAAGTGGATGAGATGGCCAAGAAAAAGGAGACGGAGATCACCGAAATTTGAACCCTACCGTCGTCGAGATTTCTCTTCCCGCCCTCCGCCACAATCTCCAGGAAGTCATGCGACGCGTCGGCACGGCCGCCGTTCTGGCCGTCGTGAAAGCGAACGCCTATGGTCACGGGGCAGGTCCCGTTTCACAGACCCTTCTAGCCGCAGGCGCGCGCCAACTGGGCGTCGCGACAATGGAGGAGGGTCTCGCGCTCCGGAGCGCCGGCGTTACCGCGCCGATCCTGGTGATGGGCGGCGTCTACGACATCCCGACGGTGCAGCAATCCGCTCTCACCCCGGTTCTCCCCTCGCGCGACGCCATTGCCACGGCGGCCAAGCTCGCCGACCCTCGAACCGTCCCTCTGTGCGTCCATCTCAAGGTGGACACCGGCATGAGCCGCCTCGGGCTCGGTCCCGAGGAAGCCCTCACCGTGCTCAAATCAGGCTGGCCACCCAATCTTCAACTCGAAGGGGTGATGAGCCACCTGGCCTCGGCCGATGAACCGGACGGCGGACCGGCCGAAGAACAGCTGGCCCGATTCCGGTCGTTCCTCGATGCGATCCGGACGGCGGGGCTGAAAGTCCCCACCGCGCATATCGCCAACAGCGCGGCAATACTGAAATATCCATCCAGCTATTTTGACCTCGTGCGCCCCGGCCTCATGCTATACGGCTATTCCTCAGGACCGACGCCTTCCGTTGATCTCCGCCCAGTCCTGACCTGGAAGACCCGTGTCATCCAGGTCAAGCGGGTGGCCAAAGGCCAGCCGGTCAGTTACGGCGGGACGTTCATCGCCCCGCGTCCGTCGACCCTGGCCGTCCTGCCGGTCGGCTACGCAGACGGCTACAGCCGCGCCTTTTCCAACAAAGGCCGCGTGCTCATCGGAGGCCGGCCGGCCCCGGTGGTCGGACGCGTCTGTATGGACCTCACGATCGTGGACGTGACGGACCACCAGGCGGTTCGACCCGGAGACGATGCCGTATTGCTGGGACGGCAGGGCTCGGCCACGATCACCGCGGATGACCTGGCGGCCTGGCAGAACACCATCAGCTACGAAATCCTCTGCCAGATCGGTCCTCGGGTGACACGCGTCCACCGAGAAGCGTGAGCTTGCCTGCTCTCTGAAAACTCGGTATAGTGCCGCCACTTCAGTTGTTTCACTGAAAGAGACGTCCTATGGATCTCGCCATAGCCCGCATCGAGGACACGCTCAAAGGGTATGTCTCGACGGTGCAGGACTTCGCACAGCTCTGTAGAGTCGCCACCACCGGCATATTCCAGCGGCCCTGGTACGCCAGGGAAACCGTTTATCACATGGACCGGATCGGCGTGGGTTCGCTCTTCATCGTCATTTTGACCGGCATCTTTACGGGAATGGTGTTGACCCTCCAGGGGTCGATCCAGCTCGAGCCGTACGGCGCCGTTCCCTATGTCTCACGGCTTGTGAGCGCCTCGGTCGTCCGCGAGCTCGGCCCCGTGCTCGCCGCGTTGATGATCGCCGGGCGGGTGGGCTCCGGGATCGCTTCCGAGCTGGCTTCGATGCAGGTCACCGAACAGATCGACGCGCTGAGGGCCGAAGGCACCGATCCCATCAAGAAACTCATCACCACGCGCCTGATCGCGTCCCTCATCATGGTCCCCGTCCTGACCGTCATCACGAACGGGATCGCCATCTTCGGCGGCTATCTGATCGCCCATTTCTACCTGAGCATCGACTCGTTCTTCTACTGGACCTGGGCATTCGAGGCCCTCCGTCCCATGGATCTGGTCTACGGCCTGATCAAACCGCTGGTGTTCGGGTTCATCATCTGCATGGTCGGCTGCTACGCCGGTCTCAGCACTTCGGGCGGCACGGTCGGGGTCGGGCAATCCACGACGCAAGCCATGGTGACGTCATCCGTCCTGATTCTGATGACGGACTTTTTCCTGACCAAACTGTTCATCTACTGGGGGTGGTAGTCCGTGATCCGTTTCACCGATGTCTCGCTCAAGTTCGACGGACGGTATGTCCTCAAGGACCTCTCCTTTGAGGTCCCCTCCGGCGCGACCCAGGTGATTCTGGGTGGAAGCGGCTGCGGGAAGACCACCACCCTGCGCCTGATCCTGGGACTCCTCCACCCGGAGTCCGGCTCGATCCTCATCGACGGCCGGGAGATCGTCGGGCTCGCAGAACGACAGTTGGGCCCCATTCGCGCCCAAATGGCCATGGTCTTCCAAGGCGCGGCGCTGTTCGATTCGCTCTCGGTTCGCGAGAACGTGGGGTATCGGCTGTGGGAAGAGAGCCTGTTGATGGACGACGTCATCGAACACCGGGTGGTCGAGAGCCTCCGGTTCGTCGGGCTGGAAGATACACTGGACAAGATGCCGGCCGAATTGAGCGGGGGCATGAAGAAGCGCGTGGCGATCGCCCGCGCCCTGGCGTGCATGCCCAAGCTCATCCTCTTCGACGAGCCGACTGCCGGGCTGGATCCCATCAACACCCACCTGGTCAGCGACCTCATCTGCCGGCTGCGCACGGAAGAACAAGTCACCCAGGTCGTGGTGACCCATGATCTGGAAACCGCTTACCGCGTGGCGGATCGGCTCATCATGATCCACCGGGGGGAAAAGATCTTCGACGGCTCCGTGGATGCGCTCCAGACATCCGACGACCCGCGGATTCGCACATTCCTCAGGCCGGCGGAAGTGCTGGCCGAGCCGGGCTGCTTCCCCTGCAAGGACGGAGGCGTCCGCGTGGTCGCACCGGCGGCCGAGAAGGGAGAAGGAACGCGGGCATGATGCGGCGCACCGAAATGGCCTGGGCCCAGCTCAAGGTAGGGATCGTGATCATCCTCGCCGTCGCCGGCATTCTCTACGCCATTATGAATCTGAACGAAGGCCTGGGGGTCTTCACGTCGGCCTCCACGTTCCGCGCCGACCTGGACGACAGCCAGGGCATCAAGGTCGGCGCGCCGGTCCGGATGAGCGGCGTGGACATCGGAAACGTGAAACAAATTGCCATCGAACCCGGCAAAGGCCGAGTGGCGGTCCACTTCACGATCGGCAGCGAGATGCGTCCTCTCCTGCACAGCGACGCCTCCGTTCTGATCCGTCCGATGGGCCTGCTGGGCGATAAATATCTTGATCTCCTGCCCGGCTCGCCCGCACAGCCGCCCCTTCCCGACGGCGCCGTCCTGAGCGGAAGCGGCGAAGCCGACATCACCGGCGTCGCCGGAAGCGCAACGTCCACGCTTCAGAACGTGGACCAGACCTTGCGAGAGTTACAGGGAATTCTGCGCAACATCAGGGCGGGCAAGGGCACGGCCGGCAAGCTCGTCAACGATCCGGCGCTGTATAACCAAACCGTCCAGTTGATCCATAAAGTGGACGCGCTGTCAGAGAAAACTGCGCGCCTGCTGGCGAGCATCGAGAAAGGGGACGGCACGTTGGGCAAGCTGATGACGGATCGCACGCTCTACGATCGCGCGACGGCGGCCGTCGAGGAGATGCAGAAGCTGGGCGCCCTGCTTAATCGCGCGGACGGCACCCTGGGAAAACTGGCCCGCGACCCCGCGTTGTATCAACGATTGGAGGGGGTCACCGCCAAGAGCGAAGCCCTGGTCGGCAAGATCGAGCGTGGTGACGGCACACTCGGCAAGCTGGTCAACCAGGATCAACTCTACAAGAGAGCGGACAAGGTGTTGACCGAGGTGGAGGCGCTGATCGCGGACATTAAAAAAGATCCCAAACGCTACTTCCAATTTTCCATCTTCTAGGTCTTTAACTTCCGCCCCAGGCGCTTCTCCACGCTCATGACTTTTCCGCTCAACCGTCCCTTGGCGCCCCTGCGATAATCCACCTTGATCGAGCAGGAGATGCGGTTGCAGTCCTTGCGCATCCGCTCATAACACCGCTTCACCACACCGAAGACCTCGTCCCAATCCCCTTCCAATACCGTCCCCATGGGATTAAGGCGATACTCCACCCCGCTTTGATCCACGATCGCCAGCGAACGGGCCACATATTTGCCGACGCTCTCTCCCTTCCCCAGCGGGGACATGCTGAACTCCAACAGCACCATCGTCTATGCCCCTTTCTCCTCAGCCTTCTTCTCGACCTTGGGAAACTCAATCTTCGCCTGAAGCTTTACTTTTGAAACTGCATCTCTCAATAGTTGATGGCGTTTTTCTACATGAGGTTCGGTTGTCTGGAGATGCGCCCGGTACGCATCCAGCCACTCCAGAAAGACTGCGAAGCGCTCATCGAACAACGGCTCAAGATCCTGCCGCAACCGACTGGACAGAGCCGGCGAAACCCCGCTGGTACTGATGGCGATCCGGAGCGGCCCCCTGGCGACCAGAGCGGGCATCGTGAAGGTCGAGTAGTCCGGCTGGTCGGTGGAACAGAGCAGGAACCCTTTCCGTTTGGTGAGCGTGAACAGGTCACGGCTCAACACTTCATCGGTCTTGACTGTGTTCATGACCAGCCAGACCCCGCCATCCACGTCCGAGGCCTTGAACCGGCGCCCCCGATGAAGGATCCTGGCCGAGGCGGCCAGGCCCTTGAGCGTATCATTCAGCTTCGGGCTGATGACGGTGACCTTGGCCCCGGCCTCCAGCAGCCGGCTGGTCTTTTCCGCCGCCTCGTTTTCCCCCCCGATCACCAAACAGGCCCGGTCTTTGACATCGAGATTGATCTGAAAACCGAATGTCATGTGTTCCTCCCTGCGAGCGCATCTTACCGTACGGCATCGTCCAGGTAAATACGTTGTCCCGGCAAAATGCCTCGGTTATAATCCGCCTGTGAAAAAACGCTTGGCCGTCCCGCTCATTTTCGTCGCCATCGTTGTCCTGGCCGGGGCGGCAGCATGGCAGGGCCTTCTCCATGGCGGGAAGGACGCCTCCGGGTCGATTGCAGGCACCGTCATGATCGATCCTGCTCTGATCTCCAACGTGGCTCCCACTGATGTCCTCTTCGTGATCGTGCGCCGGCCGAGCGGCCCGCCGCGCCCCCTCGCAGCGCTTCGGATCGAGCATCCCCAATTCCCCCAGCCCTTCGTCGTCACGAATGCCGACGTGATGATTCAAGGCTCCGAGCTCAAGGGCATGGTCGCGATCATCGCGCGACTGGACAAGGACGGCAACGCGGGTCCCGCGCAGCCGGGCGACATCGAAGGGGAGTTTTCAAAAAATCCCACGATGGTGGGGGCCAAAGACGTCGAGATCGTCCTCAACCGGATCAAGTAAGCACTAAAAAGGGAGGGGGCGAGTTACGGTTCGGGGATATCCGACTCCAGCTCCATGTTCCAGTAGAGGTAGTCCCGCCAGCTCTCCGGCGTGTTCCGGATGCCGATCGTGATCGTGACCACCGGGTGCCATCTCGGCTTGACCGGCTTCCTCAGCAAATGCATGGTCGCCTCGTCCGGCGTCCGCCCGCTCTTCCGATTGTTACAGGCCCAGCAGGCCGTCACAATGTTTTCCCATGTCTTCGTGCCGCCCTTGGCGATCGGGATGACATGGTCGAAGGTCAGGTCTTCCGTCTTGAACTTCCGCCGGCAGTACTGGCACTTGAAGCCGTCGCGGGTGAAGATGTTGATCCGGGAAAACTTGACCGAGCGATGGGCCTCGCGGATCTTGACCATCTTCAGCAGCCGCATGACCGCCGGCAGCTTGATGGAGATCGACACGCCGTGGATTTCGCGGTCATAGACTTCGAGCACCTCGACCTTCCCCTGCCACAGCAGGGTGATGGCCTTCTGCCAGTTCAAGACCCGGAGCGGTTCGTATGTGGCGTTCAGCAGCAGGGTGAGCTCCATAGACCCCCTTTCAGCAAAACGAACTCCGATGAATCAGGCCCCGTCACGACGAGGGCGCAGCCCGATGTGCCCGTTTCGTATAGCATAGGCCAAGACGAAAATCCAGCCCCGCCCCCTAATCCGGTGAAGGATGCCCGGCCCGCCTTGCAGTCCCGGCGGACGCAGATTACAATCCGGCGATGGGTTCTTTCTTCCATGTCGCCGACCTCTCCGACATCCCTCCGGGGACCGCGAAAGTCGTCGAGATACAGAACGTCGAGGTGGCGCTCTTCAACCTGGAGGGGGCGATCTATGCCATCGACAACATGTGCCAGCACGCCGGCGGCCCCTTGGGGGAAGGCAAGATCAAGGGCGACACCGTCATCTGTCCCTGGCACGGCTACCGCTACCACATCAAGACCGGCCAGTACGTGAAGAATCCGGACATGAGCGTGGCCTGCTACCAGGTGAAGGTCGAAGACGGAAAAATCTCGGTCTCCGTCACGCCATGACGCGCGGTCTGCTCGTGCTGGTGATGCTGTCGTGGCTGCTGGGCGCCGGTCTCTTCCAGGCTGAGGCCGAGCAGAAGGCGGCCGCGCCGGCGAGTTCCCCGCCCGGCAAAGAGTTCCCCGACCTCGGCAATCTCCACATCAAGCGGCTGGGCGACCCTCACGCGCCCTATAACAGCGATCCCCCCACGTCGGGCCCGCACATGCCGGGGATCGCCCCATGGGGCGCCTATGACAAGCCCATCCCCAAGGAATACCAGGTCCACAACCTCGAAGACGGCGGCGTGGTCATCCAGTACAACTGCCCGAAGGGCTGTCCCGCTTTGGTCAAAAAGCTGGCAGGTGTCTTCTTCAAGTACAAAGCCCGCGCCGAAAAAGAGAAAAAATACATGCACCTGATCCTAGCGCCCTACCACGACATGGACATGCAGATCGCGCTCACGGCCTGGACACGGCTCGACACGTTCAACGACTTCGACGAGGCCCGGATCGACCGCTTCGTCGAGGCCTACATCGGCATCGACCATCACCCCAAAAAGTGACATCACGGTGGGCGGAGGCCCCGAAGACGCCCCTCCCACAGCCACTACGGCATGATCTCGACCGCCGGTCGCGACATCGGAATCACGGCAGGCGGACTGAGCCGTACCTTCCAAAGATATTCCCATTCGACCCACCGGTTCTTTTGATCGCCCGGCAAACGCACCACCACCCGCACACGATAGCCGTCCCGCTCGCCGACCTGATCATCCGGCCGCACGGCCCAATCGCCGATGGACGGCGACCGCTCGGCCGTCCGGTTGGCTCTCATGACAGCGTCGATCGCCTGGCGGATCGAGGGCGCCGAGCGCGCCGGATGCGTCTGCACCAGCGCCAGCGCTCGCGCGGCCCGCGGATCGCTCATCGGGTCCAGCGGCTTCCAGAAAATGTAGCCGGCGACGCCGCCGATCACAAGCAGAACGGCAGCCCATTCGAGCGAGCGAACGAGAGCGGAACGGGGCTGCGGCTCCGCGTTCATGACTGTCTCGCTGACTTGACAACCCGAAACGCCATTCTGTACAAGTACCACGCGTGAAATACTTTATCTACAGCGAGACTCTCCACCCCAATCAACTGAAAGAACGGGCTCCCGAAGCCACCTTCCTGCATCGGGCGTATGTGCCGGACCATACCCTGACCTTTCCCCGCTGGTCGTCCCAGTGGCGCTGCGGGATGGCCGGCCTCACCCCGTCCGTCGGCGACCGGGTGTGGGGCATCGTGTTCGACATCACGCAGGAAGACCTGAAAATCCTCGATCAATACGGGGATGAAGTGCCGGCCGGCGCGTTCCGCCATTCCACCATCAACGTTTATCCGGAACACGAAGAAGGCCAGATCCCGGCCAAGGAAATGGTCACGACCCACATCGCCAAGCCAGCCGGCAAGTTCAAGCCGCAAGACCATTATATTGACTTCGTGCTCGCCGGCATCAAACATTGGAAGCTCCCCCAGGAATGCGTGGATTGGTGGGAAGATCAACGGCCGCGACGATAGGAGAGACGCCATGCCTGTTTATGAATATCACTGCACGAGTTGCGCGAACCAGTTCTCCCTCATGCAATCCATCCATACCAAGTCGGGTGAAACCACCTGCCCGAACTGTGGGACGACCCGCGTCGAGCGCCTGATCTCCAGGTTTGCCGCCAAGACCTACGGCTCGGGAGACGCCGCCCCTTCCGGCGGCACCAGCAGTTGTCACGGAGGAAGCTGCGGCCACTGATTCGTTGACCACATCATACAAGGAGCCACCATGCCCAAACCCAAATATCACATTCTCGTGTGCAAGAACACCCGCCCTCCGGGCCACCCCAAGGGATCGTGCGGCGAGCGCGGCGCCATGGGCGTCCTCAACCAGTTCAATTTCGGCGTCATGGAGCGCAACCTGATCGGCAAGGTCATCGTGACCCCGACGGACTGCCTGGGCCCCTGCCAGATGGGTCCGACCGTGGTCGTCTACCCGGACGGCGTCTGGTACAAAGGCGTGACCGAAGCCGACGTGCCGGCCATTCTCGACGAGCACATCGGCAAGGGGAAGCCGGTGGATCGGCTCCGACTGCCGGATGAGGTGTGGGGATAATCTCACCATGCCAGCCGAACACCAGAGCCAGCCGTCCCACAAAGCGCACAAGGCGGCCGCGCCGCGGTCCGTCCCCTGCATGGTCATCACCTGCAGCGACACGCGCACGCCCGAAAACGATACGAGCGGCGCGCTGATTATGAGTTCATTGAAGGCACGCGGCCACCAAGTCGTCTCCTACCATCTCGTGAAAGACGACCCGTCGGTCATCCGGAAGCTGATCAAACAGGGGGCGAAGGACCGGCACGTACAGGCGATCATCGTGAACGGCGGAACTGGCATCTCCCGGCGGGATTCCACGTTCGAAGCGATCGACGGCCTGCTGGAGAAACGGCTGGACGGGTTCGGGGAAATCTTTCGCGCTCTCAGCTATCAGGACATCGGCTCCGCAGCGATCATGAGCCGCGCCACGGCCGGCCTCTACAAAGGTACGATCGTCATCTCGATCCCCGGCTCGGAAAAGGCCGTCCTCCTCGCGATGGACAAACTCATTCTCGACGAACTCGGCCACATGGCCCGCGAGATGACGAAGTAGTCGGTTACGGCGTCAGGACGATTTTCCCGAAAAGCTTGCGGTCCAGCATACGCTCATGAGCCGCACGGGCTTCCTTCATGGGAAGCACTGAATCGATCACGGCCTGTATCCGTCCTTCCTCCATCCATTTGGCGGCGGCCAGCAATTCATCCCTGGTGCCCATGAAGGAACCGATCACAGTCGTCTGGCGCATATAGAGGAAGCGCAGGTCCACCCGGACCTCCGGTCCGGAAGTCGCGCCGCAGGTGATGAGCCGCCCGCCCTTGGCCAACGACTTGAGGCTCTGCTCCCAGGTCGCGGGGCCGATGTGCTCGATCACCACGTCCACTCCTCGGCCGCCGGTCGCGCGCTTGACGCCCTCCGCGATATCGTCCCCGTGATACATCACCACCTCGGCGCCCAGTGCTTGGGCCTTCTCGACCTTGTCCTTTGAACCCACGGTCGTGAAGATCCGGGCGCCCGCGGCGCGGGCCATCTGGACCGCCATGCTGCCGACGCCGCTTCCTGCTCCGAGTATCAGCACATCTTCCGCCGGCTGGAGCTTGGCGAGGCCGAACAGCATGTGCCAGACGGTGACCGCCGTCAGGGGAAACGCGGCGGCCTGCTCGAAAGACAGCGTCCCGGGGATCGGGAGCACGTTGATCGCGGGCACGTTTACGAATTCGGCCATGCCCCCGTCAACCTGCGCTCCAAGAATTCGATAGGACAGGCAGAGGTTGTCACGCCCGCTGAGGCAAAATTCGCACCTCCAGCACGAGAGGCCCGGCGCAACAAAGACCCGGTCGCCCGGCTTCAGGCCAACGCTTCCGTCGGCAACCCGCTCGACGAGACCGGCCACGTCGCATCCGCCGATGTGCGGCAGCGGCACCTGGAAGGCGGGAATGCCCTGGCGGATCCAGAGGTCAAGACGGTTGAGCGCGCAGGCCTTGACCCGGACGAGAGCCTCGCCCGGCCCGAGGGAAGGAACCGGAGCGTCCTCGTATCGAAGCACCTCCGGCCCGCCGTGCTGGTGAAAACGGGCCGCCTTCATCGCTAAAACCGTATTACGCCTTCGATCACCATGACCGCCTGCCCTCCGACGTTGACGTATTGAATCTCGTCGTCGTCCGAATGGACGTGCACGGTCAGCCGGGACGGCCGGTCTACCTCGTAGCCCTGCTCGCAGATGATCTCGGTCGTCGGGCCGACATCCACGACGCCGTGCTTGACGAGGTACGCGCCGAGCGCGCCGCTGGCGGACCCCGTGGCGGGATCCTCGACCACCCCGACCGGTGAGGCAAACATCCGCGTGTGGACCGTGGACCGCTCCTCCACGGTCACCGTCGTGAAGAGCATCAGGCCCTGCGCCTTATGTTGCTCGCAGACGCTGTTGAGCAGTCCGATATGGGGACTCGCCTTGGAGACCGCCGTCAGGGTGCGGACCGGTACGATCATGACCGGAAATCCCGTCGACACCACTTCGACCGGAAGTCCGGTCCCCGTGATCTGTGTCTTGGGCACCGACACCGCCTTGGCCACTTCAAAGAGGTCGCGGAGCGGCTCCACCATCCCCAGAAATTCCGGCTTGGGCTGGCCCATCATGATGTGGCGAACGAGTCCGTCCCGGACTGTGAGGTCGAGGGGAAACACGCCGACGCTGGTTTCCTGATGCACACGTGTGACCGGCTCATGAAGCCGCAGGATACCCAAGTGGGCCAGCACATAGAACGCGCCGAGGACGGGGTGGCCCGCGAAAGGAATCTCCCGGGTGGGCGTGAAGAACCGGAGACGGTACTCTGCGGCAGGATCGGTCGGGGACAGCACGAAGACGGTCTCGGAGAGGTTCATCTCCCGCGCGATCTTCTGCATCTCCCAGACGTCCAGACCGTCCGCTTCGGGGATCACCGCCACGGGGTTTCCCCCAAACACGGTATCGGTGAAGACATCGGCCTGATAGAACTTGACGGTCCGCCGATCGGACATTCCCCACCCCCGGGCTGGCTACTCTATGTGATACCCCCTTAATTGTCAACGCGAGCGGCGGCTATGCTAGAATGCATCCGCACCATGGCAAGGCCCATACCGAAAGACGTGACCTTCGCCCAGATCAACCGGATCCTGGAGCTCACGGACGAGCTCGATCTGGACCGTGAATGGGTTGAGATTCCCCTGGCGGCCTCCAGCCCCGGCAACATCCGGAAGCTGCCCAACGGCAAGATCGAGATCGTCGTGGACGCCGACGTGCCGTTTGACGAATGGCTCGCCGCCGCCCGACCGCGGATTCAACAGGTTGCCGGAGCGTAGGCCATGGAGGAAGGACGCGTAGAGATTCCCGCAAGCGAAGCGGGCGTGCCGGCCGATGTAGCGGCCCCTCCAGAGAAAACGGCGCCCGCTCCGGAGATCGAGCAGATCCTCGCCAAGACGATCCGGTACGTCAGAGCGAAACGCGGCGGCGACCTGGCCGCCATCATCCTGGCGGGCTCGGCCGCCCGGGATGCGCTCATGCCCCACAGCGACGTGGACTTGCTGGTCCTGGTCCTGGGAAAAGACAACGACCACGAACTGGTTCGGGTGCGCACCCGGACCGTCGACATCCGTTACCTCGGCGTGGCCGTCGCCGAAGAGCAGGTGCAGACCTCGCCGCGCCTGCCCATCATCCTTCGCAAGGCGCGGGTCCTGTTCGAGCTTGAAGCGGCAGGCTCCCAGCTCCTGCACAAGGCCCACACCCGGTTTCGGCAGGGCCTTCCTCCGCTGACGATCCATGAAAAAATCAAGCTTCGCACGGAAGTCCTGCACTGGCTGGGCAAAGCGGAAGACCGCCAAGCCGAGCCGGCCGTTTCCCGACACCTGGTTTCGATTTTCCTGGACGAGAGCATGAGCGCCTTCTACCAGCTCCGAGGGTTCTGGCCCGCCTCACCCACTGAGCACCTCCGGTTCATTTCCCAACGTGACGGCGCGCTCGGGGATCTGCTGAGGCAGGCCCTGTCGGCGATCGACCTGGCAGACCAGTTGGCAACGGCACGCCGTATCGCCGACTACCTGTTCAAGGACATTCCTTCCCCGGCCCGGATAGACTAGGAGGGGCAGCGTGCCCCACCCCTGCCTTACAGATCCTTGAACACCTGCTCATACAGCAGCCGCGCCAGCAGTTCATAACCCGCGGTGGTCAGGTGCAGACCGTCGTTGGAGTACGGCAGAGCCAGACGCCCGGTCTCAGGCTCCGCCGTGGCGGCGAAGAGATCGACGCACGGGACGGCATGGCCGGCGCAATAGCCGGCGATCAGCGCGTTCAGCTCACGCCGCCTCGCGATATGGTCGTCGAAGCCGCGGATCGACGGGACCGTCACCGCTACCGGACGAACACCCGAAGCGGCGGCCTGTTCGTACATCGTCGTGAGCTGGCGCATAATCTCCGCCGGCTTGCGCTCCCACCCCAAATCGTTCGTTCCTCCGAGAATCACCGTCCACGCCGGCCGGCGGCTCAGCACGTCGCGCTCGAAGCGGCCAACCATTTCAGCGGTCAACTCGCCGCAGATGCCGCTCACATGGACGCGCGCACGACCCCGGAGACGGTCCTCCAGGCAATGGCCATAGGGGGTTTCGAGAATATCCGGACAGGCCGGCGCGGGAGATTGAAAACCTGCCGTGAGGCTGTCGCCGAAGCAGACGATGAGCGGAGGCAGAAAAGAGGGCACCGCCGTTACTGGCTCTTAACCGGGGACTCCTCCTCCTTCCCCCCAAGGGAGCCGGTTTCTGCGTTAACCACACCCGCGAAGTTGACGCGAATGGTCATTTGATAGTTGGAGTCTTCGTCGATGGTGCCGACATACCGTTCGACTATGTCGCCCCCATACCTGAACTGGATGACGACATCAGAGTGATCACGGAGCCTCTTCGGCGTTAAAGTCCTGGATTTATCCTTGCGAATGGTTCCCAGGGGATTGGGGGTCGAGTACACCACGAGGATAACGTCAGTCAGGTCCTGGTCCGAGTTGTTCTGGACCGTGATCCCGGCGGTGCTCTTTTTCCAAAACTGGAGTTCTGTCGGGAGCTTGTCGCGACTCGCCCACACGAACAATACGAACAGCGCAAGGATGAGATGCTCTTTCTTCATCGGCACTCCCTCTTGTCACGGGTGGAGCTTCAGCCGGACTTCAGTATACAGAGTTCCCCGACAGGGTCAACATTAAGGTGAATTTTACGGATCCCGGTACCGACGTACGCGCGGGTTGAGCTCCCGCGCCTTTTTGATCTGCGCCTCGCCGGCCGCCTCCTGCCCCAGAAACTTCAGGCTGGCGCCCTTGAGCGCATACCCCTCCGCACCGTCAGGAACCTGGCGAAGATAGGCATCCGCATACGAGATCGCCGCGTGATAGTCCCGATCGAGAAACGCCACTTCGGCCTGCGCAAAGTCCACCCACCGCCGCAGGAGAATGATCTCCGTCCCGCCGACGCCGCTGTCCAGCAGTTGGCGGACTCGGGCATACCCCGTCCGGGCCTGATCGCGCCGGCCGTTATAGTAGAGATCCAACCGGGCTTGGAGATAATGCGCGCGGGGATTGTCGGTCTCCAACGCAAGCGCCTTCGCGACGAGCATGCGCGCCTTGGCGACATCGCCGTAGGCCAGCGGCGGCAAGAAGGGAGCGGCCATATAGTACTCGGCCTGGGAGAGCAGTGCCCCTACATGATCCGGCGCCTTCACCAGGACCTGTTCGTACCGCTCGAGCGCGACCACGATCGCGTGCCGGCTCTTCACTAGGCCGTCAACAATGGATTCCCGATAGTACCAGGCGAGGGCGGCCTTCAGCGCGCTGGCCCGCCCGCTCCAGTACAGACAGTCCAGCCGTTGCGTTGTATCCCCATTGCGCGACTCGTTCGTGAAACACCCCTCCAGCAGCGGAAGGGCTTTGTCAGGATCATACAGAAGAAAGTGCGCCACACCCAGAAGATAGGGCGTTTCGCTGTCGGATGGCTGTTCCGCCCACATGCCTTCAAGCAGTCGCTTCACTTGCTGGGGATCTTTCTTGTCAAAGAGCGCGATCCGCGCCGCTAGGACCGCCTCCTCATGGGGTTTGGTGTGGTGCGCGGCGACGGGAACGGCTCCGGCCGCAAGCGCAACCGCCAACACGGCTGCGCCTCTCAGGATCGCCGATCGTCGTCCGGCGGCCCGTCGTTCAATACTTGTCGTAGGTCTTGATCCGTCCATCGCCGCAATCGATTTCCATGACAACGTCATCCCGGACGTTCACGACCGCCCGAATGGGCTTCTCGGCGAAGAGAGGGCTGGTAAAGAAGAGCACCAGACGCGTCCGGGCCGGATTCGCCATGGTGCTCTGCGGCGCACCTAGGGTTTTGATGAGATCGGGCCGCTGGCCGCCCGGTTCGATGCCTCCGCATGCCTTCAGATTGGCCTGCCCCTGCTGGTACGCTCGAACACTCCAGACTCCCGCGATCGCGGCCGCGACCGCCATCCCGAGAACCAGCGCGCGTCGAAAATTCGGCATGTTCATCGTGGCGGATGGTACAGGAGACTCTTCAGCAGGGTCAACGCGCCGTCGCCGTCCGATGCATGAGAACGGCCACCGCCGCCAACACAGCCAGCCCCGGCCACCCGCCCAGCGGAGGGACCTCGAAGAGCTGTAGCGGATCCGCCCCGATCGCCGGCCATATGCCGTTGACCGCGACCGGCACCGCGAGCAGGATGCCCATGAGCGCCTCGCCTGTCACAAGGCCGGCGGCAAACAGGAGCCCGCGGCGGCCGTGGCCGGCTTCACTCTCGGCCATGCTTCGCCGTGCCGCTGCGCTCACCAGCCCCCCTGTGAGAATCGCCGCCGACAATTTCAGCGGCAGGTAGATTCCTAATGCAACGGCCAGCACCGGCATCCTGAACTCCACAAGGCGAGCCTCAAGCTGCCGGTCCGTCCAGATGACCGCAACGCCGATGGCCGCTCCGAGCCCCACCATGCCCCACGGCAAGGTGCCGCCGAACACTCCTTGGGCCAGGCTGGCCATAAGCATGGCCTGCGGCGCGCTCAAGGGATGCAGGTGTTCGGCCGTGGCCTCCCCGATGCCGTATTTGGCCTGCAGGAGGACCAGCACCGGCGCGATGACGACCGCGGCGGTCGCGACGCCGACCACCTGCATGATTTGCTGCCTCCATGGAGTCGCCCCCACCAAGTGTCCTGTCTTGAGGTCCTGCAGGTTGTCCCCTCCCATCGCTGCCGCGCAGCACACGACCGCGCCGATCAGGAGCGCGGCCGCGGGACCGGCGGGATTGCCGCCGCCCATCACCGGCACCAGGATCACCGCCGCCAAGGCAATCGTCGCGATCGTCACACCGGAAACGGGATTGCTGGAGCTCCCCACGATCCCCGCCATGTAAGCGGCCACCGCGGAGAACAGGAACGCCGCTCCGGCCATGAGACCCGTCATCACAATGGCCGCGACGCCGTCATGGACGGCGACATGGTAAATCCACGCCATCGGCCCCAGCACCAGCAAAAACGGCACGATGACCCAGAGCGCCGGCGCGTCGGACTCAGTCCGCGGGACCGGACCCGCCGTACGGCCATCGGCCGGCGCGAGCGCTTCGCGGTAGGCGGCGAAGGAACGGCTCAGGCCTTCCATCAAGGGCCCGCACAATTGAGCCAGCGTCCAGAGGCCGCCCACCAGCATGGCGCCGATCCCGACGTAGCGGATGCGGGTGCTCCCGATGGTTCTGGCGGCCGCCATCGCATCAAGTTCCTCCGGTGCACCCTGGAGCAGGCCGGACAGGGGCAGCAGGATCAACCATCCCAGCGCACCGCCGAGGAACACCACGAGCGCCGTGCCGGGACCAATGATGAACCCCACGGCCAGCAGGGCCGGAGACAGATTGACTCCGCCGTAGAGAACCGTGCGGCCAGCACGTGCGGCTCCTTCCAAGGCGTCAGCCCAGAGCCGCATCCCGCTTTCGCCCAGCTTGACCGCTCCTCCGATAACAGCCGCCGCCAGCAGGGTCCTGAAACCCGCGGCAGCGCCGGCACCAGTCGCGCCCGGTCCCGATCCGACCTTGAGTACTTCGGCCGTGGCCACCCCTTCGGGATACCGGAGTCGCGCATTGACGATCAGCACGCGCCGGAGCGGAATCGTGAACAGTACGCCGAGGAGCCCGCCCACCGCGGAAATGGCCGCCGTCTGCCAGTAGTCGAAGGCCGTCCAATGGCCGATCAACAGCAAGGCTGGGATGGTGAAGATTACGCCGGCGGCGAGGGCCTCGCCGGAGGAGGCGGCGGTCTGCACGATGTTGTTCTCAAGAATGTTGGAGTTCCGGAAGAAACGGAGGACCGCCATCGAGACCACGGCCGCGGGAATCGAGGCCGATACCGTCATGCCTGCGAAGAGTCCCAGATAAGCGTTGGCGCCGGCCAGCACGGCGGATAGGATGATCGAGAGCACAACGGCTTTGAACGTGATCTCCGGAAGGGTGACATCAGCGGGTATGACGGGACCAGACTCGACGGACTCAGGCGGCAACGTGCGCTCCCCTTCACCCCTTCTCGATGGGATACCCCGCCTCCCGCCAGGCGCGGATGCCGCCGTCCATCGAGGCGACGTTGGCGTATCCCATCTTTTTGAGGTTTTGGGCCGCCAGCGCGGACCGGTAGCCTCCGCCGCAGTACAGCACGATCTCGGCGCGCTTGTCGGGAATCACCGTTTCGATGTCCCGCTCCAAGATGCCGCGCCCGAGATGCAAGGCGCCTTTGGCATGGTCCACCGCAAACTCGTTGTCCTCGCGGACGTCGATAAAGTGAAACCGCTCACCGCGGTCCAGCTTCATTTTCACGTCCCCGACCGTGCACTCCTTAATGCGCCGCCTCGCGTCCTCAACGAGCTTCACAAAGCCGGGATTGTGTTTCATACAACCCTCGCAAACGCTTCAATTTCATCGAGCTTACCCCAACGGCGACCGGAAGGCAAAACGGGCACGAATGAGCTTGTCAATAAACGGGCACTTCGGGTAGACTGAGCCCGCTTTTGAGGAGGAACATGATGGCTGAATCGCACAAGCACAAGATCACCCTGACCCGTTACGGCATCGCCGAAGTGATGAAATGGTGCGTAAAACGCAACCACAAGAACATTCCTGGCACCAACGCACCGGCCTTCCAGCGCATGCAGGCCGAACTGGACGCCATTCCGAAGGCGGCCGATTACCTCGTCCTGCACAATTATTGGAAGGAGCCGATCACCATCGAGTTTACGGACGAGGAGATCCACACCGTGGATCGCTGTCTGTACGACAACCCCAACGCGGAGAGCAACCAGAACCCGTCCATCCGCTACCGGTTTTGGATCGAGTGCAACGCGAAAGACGCAGCCGGCGCGGGCAAGGAGAAAAAATAGTGCGCGTACTCGGCCTGCTCGCCGTCGGGCTGCTGCTCGCCCCGCCCGCGCTGGCCGCCGATCCCCCCGTTCCCAAACCCCCGGAAACTCTTGCGAAGGGGGAAGCGCTGTATAACACCAACTGTTCCGCCTGCCACGGCATCGGCGCGAGAGGAACCCCGAACGGCCCCCCGTTCCTCGACAAGATCTACGAGCCGAACCACCACGCCGACATCGCCTTCTACCGCGCCCCTGAGATGGGGGTGCGCGCGCATCACTGGAAGTTCGGCGACATGCCCAAGATTCCCGGCGTCACCAAAGACGACCTCGCCCAGATCATCCCCTACATCCGGTGGCTGCAAAAACAGGCCGGCATCTTCTAGCGGCGCGCTGCCTCGTCCGCGCTGAGTGCATCCCCCCTCAGTCCGCGTTCACCCGCCAGGAATGGGCGGTCATTTGGAAATGCCGGACCCCGCAACACGTGCAGCGGTTCATCGACTCGCTCCCCTATAACAAGGAAAAGCCCAAGGAAACGCTCCGCTCCTTCCGAAGCGTAGTCGCCAAGAGAACCGTCCATTGCCTCGAAGCGGCCATCACGGCCGCGACCATCCTGGAACAGTACGGCTACCCGCCGCTCATGCTGAGCCTCGAGTCTGTGGACAAGCTCGATCATGTCCTCTACCTCTTCAGGCAAAACGGTCGCTGGGGAGCCATCGGGCGCTCGCGCGAGGCGGGTCTGCATGGGCGGAAGCCGGTCTTCCGGTCAGTGCGCGAACTGGTGCTGACGTACGTCGAACCTTACGTGGACTACACCGGCCGGCTCTGCGGCTATGGCGTGGGCACACTCTACGACGTGGACAACTGCGACTGGCGGTTTTCACCGAAGAACGTCTGGAAGGTCGAGAACTACCTCTTGAAGATGCCCCACAAGAAGTACCGAATGTCAAAGCGGCGCCACGCCCAGGTACTGCGGCGCTACATGGCCTTCCGCGCCGCCGCCCCAAAGGCTCCCGTCAACTACTACCACAGCCGCCCCACCTGGATGGGCCGGACCGACTTCCCCTCCGACCCGATCCCGAAGAAATTCCGCGCCTTCAAGCCGCACTAGCTGAAAGGTGAGGCCCATCGGTTTCTTTGGCCGTCCCACGTTTCACTCTTTCACCGCCTCTAATGCTTTGGTCAGCGTCTGCACCACCTTGACCCGCGCGTAGAACTTGTCGTTTGCTTCCACAACCGTCCACGGCGCCCAAGCCGTGCTCGTCTTCTCGATCATCTCCTCCACCGCGCCCCGGTAATCATTCCACTTGGCCCGGTTGCGCCAGTCCTCGTCCGTCAATTTATAGGACCGGAAGGGATCGAGCTCGCGGCCCTTGAACCGCCGCAACTGCTCGTCCTGGTTGATGTGCAGCCAGAACTTCACGACCACCGTGCCGAAGTTGGTCATCTGCCATTCGAACTCATTGATCTCGCGAAAAGCCCGCTTCCACTCCGCTTCGGTGCAGAATCCCTCCACCCGTTCCACCATCACCCGCCCGTAATGAGACCGGTCAAAGATGGCGATCTGCCCCAACTGGGGAAGGGCCTTCCAGAACCGCCACAGATAATGGTGCCGGCCCTCCTCTCCGCTCGGGGCTGCAAAGGTGTTCACGTTGAAGCCGCGGGGGTCCAATACCTCCGTCACGCGCTTGATGCTGCCGCCCTTGCCGGCCGCGTCCCAACCCTCAAAAACGGCCACCGCCATCCGCTTCTCATTGAACAACCGCATGGACTGCTCGCGGAGACGGACCTGCCATTTCTTGATCTCGTCCCAGTACCGCTTCTCAGGCAACTTTTTGCTGAGATCCACCTTTTCGAGCATTGCCCTTTTCCTTTCCAGCCGACGTCGCCGCCTGCGCCGCCTTCTTGGCTTCCCGCGCCATTTTGCTCCGCCCGATCTCCGTTCCACGTTTCTTCCGCCAGGCAAGCGCCTCTTCCATCGCCTTGACCAGGGTTGTGAATACCTTGATCTCGGCGAAGCGCCGGTCCGTCGCCTCTACGATGGTCCAGGATCTGCGCGGCGCGTCCGTTTTTGCAATCATCTCCTCGATCGCTTTCACGTATTTGTCGTAGTCCTTGTGGTGCTTCCAATCCCACTTGGTGACGCGCCAGCTCTCGTACTTGTCCTTGTCCAGTTTCTTGAGGCGGCGCCGCTGTTCCTTCTTGGAGATGTGGAGAAAGAACTTGACGATCACCGCGCCGTCATCGGCCAATTGCCGCTCGAACTGGCTGATCTCCTCGAACGCCGTTCGCCAGGCTTTCTTAGGAACCATCTTGGCGACCCGCTCGATCATCACGCGGCCGTACCAGGACCGGTCGAACAGCGCGATCTCGCCGTCCTGCGGCAAGCGCACCCAGTACCGCCAGAGAAAGGGCTTGGCCTCTTCCTCGATTGTCGGCGGACGGGCGGGATGGACCTTGAAGCCGCGGGGATCGATCCGTTCGAGCAGGCGCGAGATGATCCCTCCCTTGCCGGACGCGTCCCAGCCCTCGAACACGATGACGATGGGAATCTCGGCGTCTTTGCATTCGTATTGCAAGCGGCGCAGCCGCTCGCGCAAGGGCGGTGCCTTTTTCTTGTAGGCTTCCTTGGTCAACGACAGGGTTAGATCAACGGTTTCAAGCATAGCGCCTCCTTCACAACATCCTTCCAGCCGCCTCATCCACGAGCCAGACCAGACGTTCCGGTCCCGGCCGCACATGCTTGACCGGGCATTGATCTGGCGATGCAGTCCCTTTGAGCGCTTCGTGAAGCGCCGGCGCCTTGTCCCCACCCGCTATCATGAACAACACGAGCTTGGCGGCGTTCAGCACCGGCACCGTCAGCGTGAGCCGGCGCGGCGGCGGTTTGGGCGCATCCGTCACCGGCATAACCAGTCGCGTGCATTCGGCCAGCGCAGGACTGCCGGGAAAGAGCGACGCCGTGTGTCCGTCCGGCCCCATGCCGAGAAAAAGCAGATCGAAGCGCGGCACGCGCTCTTGCTCGAACACGGATTGCATTTCCCGCTCATAGGCCACGGCGGCGGCCTCCAGATCGAGCATCTCCCCCCTCATCCGATATATGTTTTTCGGAGAAATGTCCAGCGGGCGGAACAGCGCGTCATTGGCCGCTCGGTAGTTGCTGTCCGGATGATCGGGCGGCACCGCGCGCTCGTCCCCGAAAAAAAACGAGACCAGATCCCACACCACCCGCTTTCTGTATTCTGCCGACGCGAGCAACGCATAGAGGGTCTGCGGCGTTGTGCCGCCGGCCAGCGCCACGCGAAACGGCCTCCGATTCCCATGGGGCTGCGGCGCCAGGTTGACGAAAATATCCGCCGCCGCGCGGGCCACCGCCTCTTCGTCCTTCAAGACCTGCACTGCGTAGTCAGCCGCTTTCATCTGAGCCTTCAGACGAGCAGGAGCCCGGCTGTCCGTGCTTGTTGCCAGAGCCGCGATCGAAACAGCATGTCGAACCCATGAGGCCCGCCGAACGGGCACCGGGTTCGAACCTCTTTGAGAACCGGATAGCCATCGCCCCGTTTGTCGCGCGCGGGCGTGGCCGTACGGATCAACTCCATTAGCCAGTCCGCCTTGTCTGAGGGCATCAGCACAACAATGTCCTCCGTGCGAGTGGGAAGAATCACCCGGCGGCGATTCCGCCCTGCCGGCTCCATCACGGGCGCGCCTCCAATCCAAACAACGCGACGTTCGGCCGTCGGATCATTCCCGGTTGCTGTCTCCGCAAGGACGCGCGCGGTCCAATCACGCGGCACCTTCGGCTTTGGCACAGGATGCGCGAACCAGTGCCGTACGTCGACCGTCAGTCCCTCCCCTTCCATATATTGGTATAAAGCCTTCCGCAGTCCCTCGCCGAGCCACTCCGGCACCGACCCCACCGGATCTTTATGGATGAGATCGTTCTCCGCAAACCCGCCGAACGCCGGGCCGGTAATCCGGATGCCGTGCGCCGTCGGGTCCAAGCCGATCGGGCTGTTGGCCGTCGCCGTGAACCGATGCCAGAACGCCGACTGGATCAGATCCTGCGCGAACAGTTGCCGCACGCGTTCCAGGCTCTCCACCGTCTCAGCAACGGTTTCGCCCGGCAATCCATACATGAGATAGGCATGCACCATGATGCCGACTTTGTGGAAAGCCGCCGCGACGCGCGCGGCCTGGCCTACGGTGATGCCTTTCTTTATGGCCTCCAGGAGCCGGTCGGAGGCCGCCTCCAACCCCGCGCTGACGGCGATGCACCCGGACGCGGCCAGAAGGCGGCAGAGATCGGGCGTGAACGCCTCTTCGAAGCGAATGTTTCCCCACCACGAGATCGTCACCCCACGTTCCAGAAGCGTCACCGCCAGCTCTTTGAGTCCGGCAGGCGGCGCCGCCTCGTCCACAAAATGGAACCCGCGCCGTCCCGTTTCGGCGATCAGAGACTCGATGCGATCAGCCAGGATTTCGCTGGGCGCGGCCTCATAACGGCCGATGTAGTCCAACCCGACGTCACAGAAGGTACATTGCTTCCAGTAGCAGCCGTGCGCGATGGTCAGCTTGTTCCAATGGCCGTCGGACCAGAGCCGATGCATGGGGTTCAGCCGGTCCAGGACTGACAGATACCGATCGAGTGGAAGCCCCGCATACGTCGGCGTACCGAGGTCCACCATCCCGAACTCGGGATCGCGGGCGCCGTCCCGCCAGACGACGTTCCCTTCGGACCGCAGAAAGGTCCGCCGCAGTTCGGCTGCGTCGCGCTTGCCCGAAAGGTGTTCCAAGAGACAGAGGAGCGGACGCTCGCCATCGTCCAGCGTCACAAAGTCGACGTAGTCGAACACGCGGGGGTCATGCAACCGCCTGAGTTCCGTATTGGCGTAGCCGCCACCGAGGACGATCCGTACGGACGGGCGCCGTGCTTTCAATGCCTGGGCGATCCGGAACGCGCCATAGAGGTTGCCGGGAAACGGCACGGTTAGCCCGACGAGCGTCGGATGGGCGTCGTCCACATGCCGCCACAAGGCGTCCAGCATCAATTCATCCGTCAAGGCGGGCGGCTCGGCAAGGGCGCGCACAACGGTATCGAAGGACGATGCCGCCATGCCCACGTGCTCGGCATAGCGGCTGACGGCGAAGTGCGGCGCGACGGTCTCGTGAACCAGATCGGCCAAATCCTCAAGATAGAGCGTAGCCACGTGCCGGGCCCGGTCCATCGTGCCGAGAGATCCCCCAACCGCATTCCGGACAGCCGCAAAGCGCGGGCCCTGCGGAAGGAAACCACCCTGGCAGATCCGCGGCGCCAGGGCCGGGTCACGCCCCTGGAGAAATCCGATCACGGCATCAATGGAGTCCAGGTAGGCCCCCTGCAGCGCTACCATCTGCTGCGCTTCTCCCGGAAGCTCCCCGGGCATCCGGCCGAGCCGGTCGAACACGCGTTCAAGTCCGTTCCGCGAGAAGAGCGCAAGGACCATCTCGATTCCGACGTCGGCCTGGGAGACATCATACCCATACGGCTTCAAAAAGCCCGTCAGGTACGCAGTCGAAGGATAGGGTGTGTTGAGCTGGGTGAGCGGAGGAATCAGGAGAAGGAGGCGCGGCGGATTCATGACGCGACTTGATTTTCTGAGAATCCAACGGCTGCCAGGAGTTCGTCACGCTCTTTGGGCGTGAGCTCCCGCCATTTCCCGACCGGAAGATCGCCCAGTCGGATATGCATGACGCGGACCCGCACGAGACGCACCACGCGGTACCCGAGCGCCGAACACATGCGGCGGATTTGCCGGTTGCGTCCCTCAGTCAATTTGATCTTGAACGTGGTCGCCTCCACGCGGGCGGTCCGGCAGGGCCGGGTCTTCGCGCCGAGCACAAGCACGCCCCGTTCCAATCGGCGTAGAAAAGCGGGCTGGTACGGGCGGTCCACCATGACCACGTATTCCCGCTCATGCCCGAACTCCGCCCTGAGAATGCGGTTGACGATATCCCCGTCGTTGGTCAGCAGGATCAGGCCGGACGAGTCCTTGTCCAGACGGCCGATGGGGAAGATACGCTCGGGATACCCCACCGCATGGAGGATGTTGCCCGCCACGCGCAGCTCCGTCGTGCAGGTCACCCCGACCGGCTTGTGATAAGCCAGGTAGACGGCGCCAGGCCGGCTTTTCACGACACGACCGTCCAGGGTTATCACATCGTCGTCCGTTACCCGATCGCCCAGTACGGCCACGCGACCGTTGATCAGGACACGGCCGTCTTCGATCATCCGGTCCGCGGCACGGCGCGAGCAGAACCCCTGCTCGGTGAAGTATTTGTTGATGCGTACCGAAGTCACGCCGGGCTCTCCTGTACGGCAGACTCGTCGTTCAATTCGGCATGCAGGGCGCGCAAGGCATCGGTTTCGCGCCTGACCTGTTCAAGAAGATCGGGAGACACTTCGCCGATAAATTCCACCCAGCGATCCAATTTGATATAGAAGAAGTCATACTGCTCGATGACCGGACGAGACTGGCGGAACCAGAAACGCACAAAATCCATGACCGTGACGCCTTGCTTCTCCAACGATTTCCAGATTGAGGGAAACAACTCCACAATGTCCCCGCCCCAGCGAAGAAGCTCGTGCGGCAGGTACCGGGTGCCGTACCGATGAAGTCCCTCTGCATCGACGCCTTCAGCGAGAGAAGCAAGGGCGCTTTCCCCCAACACATCTTGTCCCGAGACAACCCGCGCATAGGCGCTGTAGAGATCGGCCAACCTTTGCGTGGCGGGTCCAGAGCTGTCATGGGTCGCAACCGGAAAGGACGCCGCCCCGCGTGACGTCCGCCGCAACGCCCTCCGACACGCAGGCTCGTTCCGCAGCAAGGCGAACTCATCGACGATGACCGGAATGGCCTTGGTGTCCACCTCCAGGGCGATCCCTTTAAGGGCGGTCAGACCCGCATGCGCCAGCACCTGGCGCAGGAGATCAAAGAGGACATCGGGCACAGGCTCGTCGTGCTTGTCGATCAAGCACGGAAGCCGGGCCGCCGATTCCTCATTTTCATGCAGTCCCAGGCCGGCGAGATGAATCTGTACCACGCGCTCCAGCGGAAACGTCGCAAGGAAGTCCACCGCGAAGGCTTCCGGGCTCCGAAAGCGGCGGCGTTCGCAGTACCGCCAGTGGGTCCAGAGATGACCGACGTCGAGCACCAGCCCGCAAGGAGCCTGCTCGGCGATCCGTGCGAAAAATTCAGCGACCGACGGGTCACCGAACCCAAAATAGGTCAGCGGGGGAAGCTCGAGCAATACCAACGGAGCGAAGCCTGGCCTGCCTTTTCGTGCAAACCACTCGTCCAGGCGCGCCTGAGCCAACGCCACATTGGCCGCCACAGTCTTCGCCGCGGCATCAGTCAACAGGGGAGGAAGATACGTCCCGAAGGAATACCCCCCGAACTGCTTGCCGGCGCATTCATGGTTGGCCCACCCCGCGCCGATCGCCTCGGTATGGCGGGCGATCGTGTCGACGGCCTGCCTCCATGGGGTTGCGGAACGCATGGCTGGATCGAGCAGCCACAGGCCTTCGGCGTGGTAGGTCAACGGCAGCCCTGGCAGAGCCGCGCGGACACGCGTAAGTTCCCGTGTCGGGGCCTTGAAGATTTCCAGGTAGTCGGGCGGCGAGCCGATTCGCTCCAGTGTCCAATGCAAGTCCAATAGATCGGGGCTGAAGACGTCCACGGACAGACCGATCCCCTGAACCGGAATGCGCGCGGCCTGTGCCGCGAAGCTTTTTCCCGACAAGTCCATGGGTGAAGCAGTGTATGCCGAACTGAATGAGATTTCAAACAGGCCGGGCTTAGGTTAGGTAAAGAGCAGGTCGCTGAACTCGGACATGAAGCCGTAATAGAGGGGCGAGAAATGCTTGAGGCTCTCAGGGCTCGTCTCCTTCAGTTTTTTGAAAAAGGAGACCTGCTGGCGGGGGTCCATTTGCTCGAGCAGTTTCGACAGGTTGGCCATCGAGTAGCTGCCGGCCGGGATGCTCAGCACGTAATGCACCAGTCGCTCGACGAACTGCTCGGCCACGTACGGGCTCGAGAGCAGCCCGTTGGGGATTTTGCCCGTCGCCAGCATCTCATGAAACGGCACGGCTTGAGCCGCAAAGGGCACCGCCGCGGATTGGGAATCCGACACCGCCACCTCCACATCACCAGGAGAGCGCGCTTGCCCGCTCACTCTACAAAAGGGTCGGCCCGGAGTCAAGGACTGTCGTGGGCTTCCCGATGGAATGGATGGATTTCGCTGTGGCATTCCGTTCGGCGCATTGTGTAGAATGCCGAGGCTTTTGCCGTTTCACTCACATGGGGGGTTGCATGACATTCCACGTTCTCATCGCTCTCTGCCGGGTCGTTGCTCTACTCTGCACCGGCCTCTTCTTCGTGGCGGGATCTCCGGCCGCCGAGACTCCCACCTCCGCAGATAACGTCGTGATCATCGTGGTGGACGGGTTGCGTCCCGATGCGCTGAAGCAAGCCAAGGCGCCGGCCTTGGAGGGCCTCATCAAGCGGGGATCCTTCACGATGAAGGCGCAGACGGTCACTCCCAGCCTGACCCTGCCGGCCTTCACGTCCATGCTGACGGGTCTGCCGGTCGAGGTCCACCGGGTCGACTGGAACGACTACGAGCCTCAGCGTGGATACCTGAAAGCGCCGACCATCTTCGAGATCGCCACCTTCAACGGCAGCAAGTGGGGGGCCGCCTTCATCCAGAAGGAGAAGCTCCTGCATGCGATGAAGCAGGACCGGCGGCTGGCCCTCCACGTCTGCAGCGTCAACGAGGCTGGCTGCACCGCCAAAAAGATCGCCGCCGACGTCATCAACGCCTATAAAACCGCGACCGACTCCACCAAGCCATCCCTGTTTCTCATCCACTTTGCCGAGGCCGATAGCGCGGGCCATGCCGACGGCTGGATGAGCAAGCCGTACCTTAAGGCGGTCGAGGACATTGACCGGGCTATTGGCACGCTCATCAAAGGGTTCAAGGAGCTGGGGCTCTATGAGCGGACCACCTTCATCGTCTCAGCCGATCATGGGGGCCACGGCACCACCCATGGGACGACGATACCCGAAGACATGACGATTCCGTGGATCGCGGCGGGACCGGGCATCAAGGCAGGGCACGAGATCAAGCAGCCGGTATCATTAATAGACATGCCGGCGACCGTCATGCGCGCGTTCGGGATATCCGATTATTACGTAGAGTGGAAGAGCCGATCAGTTGACGAGATGTTCGAAGCCGGAACGGCGGGGACGCCGGCGGGAGCCGGACGGCTTAGTCAATAATATACTTTAGCGGGTCAACGACGGCCCCGCTGACCTCGATTTCATAATGAAGGTGCGGGCCGGTTGAAAGCCCCGTATTGCCCACCCAGCCGAGCAGGTCCCCACGCTTGACGTTCTGACCCGTCTTCACTCTGAGCTTGTCCATGTGCCCGTAGATCGACCGCATGCCGTATCCGTGCGCGATGCTGATGGTATTGCCGAGGCCCGCTTCGTTACCAGCGAACGTGACAGTCCCTGCGGCGGGCGCAATCACCGGCGTGCGCAGCGGCGCCGTGATATCCACACCGCCATGCAAGGTGTCCTTACCCGTGAACGGCGAAATCCTTCGCCCGAACCCCGAAGACACCCAGCCCCGCACCGGCCAGATCGACGGCGTCGACGCCCATTGCGCCTTCCGTTCGCTGACGATGCCCGTCAGCTCTCGCAGATATTGTTCCTGGATGGCAGCCTCGTCCTTCAACCACACCATCTTCTGTTGCAATTGAGCGGCAATGCTGGCGAGGGTTTCGCGCTCGCCCCCCAGCCCACCAGGTTGCATGACCGCGTTGGTTTCTTCTTTCCCGCCTAGGCCCAGCGGAGACGGCGGCACCTTCGGAGGGTTCAGCCCCAGCATCATCCGGATCCGGATGTTCACTTCCCGCATGGCGGACAATTGCTTGCGGAGATCTTCCAGCGACGAAGACAGCGCGCTGGCCTTCTGGCGATGCTGGGCCGTTTCCGACCGGAGCGCCTCCAATTCCCAGATCTCCCCGCTCCGGGTCACGTACTGGACCAAGAACAGAGCCTCGACGACGGCCGCCAGCAAGCTGCCGACCAGCAGAATCTTAACGGTCCGCCGTCTGATGCTGAACCGCCGTGGGTGTGACGTCGCACCCGGAAAGACGACGATATGGAGTTCCTGGTCAGCTTTACTCATACATCTCGACCATTTACGCAGGGCGAATGACTATCATACCCCCTCCAGGAATGTCAATAAGCCCTGAAAAACATCGTTATTTTTCGATTAAAATCGTCAATTTCTTTAGAGATTTTCATGTCTTGGCCTGACATAAGGCCTTCAGGGCATCGACTCGGATACCCATCGGAGGTAGTCGGCGGATCCCATGATGACGGGCAGGGCAATGATCTCCGGCACGCTGTAGCTGTGGAGCCGTTTGACTGCCGCCGCCAGTTGCTGGAACCGGGCACGGCGTGATTTGACCACTAGGAGGACCTCGTCCTCCTGGGACAGTTTCTGATCCCAGGTAAAGAGTGACCGCACCTGGGGCACAATGTTGACGCAGGCGGCAAGCCGATCCTCGACCAGCCGCCGGGCGATCCGGTCGGCTTCCTCGCGCGAGGCCACCGTGATCAGGACCACGATAACCTCGCCGCCCTCCGTGACGGTTACCTGCTCTTCGCCCATCGCTCTACCTCCCCGTCATCATTGACACCAGGAAGAAGGACGCCTTACTATCATTTCCATCAGGAGGGTTTGCACCATGGGTTTTACCATCACCGTCCAGGAGCTGAAGCAGAAAATTGATCGGGGCGAAAAGGTCGTCCTTATCGATGTCCGGGAGCCCTGGGAATACAACATCGCCAAAATCGAAGGCGCTCAGCTGATCCCATTGGGCACGCTGGGAGCCGAATACAAGAAACTCGACCCCAATGCGGAGATCGTCATGCACTGCCACATGGGGATGCGAAGCATGGACGCGACTCAGTTCCTCCTGCAGCAGGGGTTCAAGAACGTCAAGAACCTTACCGGAGGCATCAACGCCTGGTCCCTTCAGGTGGACCCGTCGGTACCCCGATACTAGGGCGTGCGCTCCGACTGACGGTAATAGTCCACGGTCCGCGCCAAGCCGTCTTTCAGCGCAATCTTCGGCTCCCAATCCAGTTCCCGGTGGAGCCGGGATGAATCGAGCGCGATCCGCAACTGCTCGCCCTTTTTCGCCGGTCCGTGCACCTCGCGGACGGACGGGTTGATGAGGCCGGCCAGAATGCCGAACAGCTCGTTGATGGTCGTCTCCTGCCCGGTTCCCACATTGTAGATCCCGTGGGCCTCCTTGTTCAGAGCGGCGATGTTCGCCTCGACCACATCGTCCACAAAAACAAAATCGCGGGTCTGCCGGCCGTTCCCATTGATGATCGGTTGTTCGCCATGCAACATTTTCTGCGTGAAGATGGCCACTACGCCCGCTTCTCCATACGGGTCCTGGCGCGGACCGTACACGTTAGCGTACCGCAGGCTCACGTACTCCAGCCCGTCGGCGTCGCGAAAATACCGCAGGTACTCGTCCCCGACCGCCTTGCTGATGCCGTAAGGCGACCCCGGCCGCGCCGGGTGGGACTCCGACACCGGAAGCTTTTCCGGCTCTCCGTACACGGCCCCTCCCGACGACGCGAAGATGAACTTGCGCACTCCGTACTTGATGGCGTTCCGCAGGACGTTGAGCGTGCCGAGGATATTCGTTTCGGCGTCGAACTTCGGATCCTGCACGGAGCGCCGCACGTCCATCTGGGCCGCGTGGTGGCATACGACGGCGGGCCGTTCACGGCGAAAGACCCGCTCCAACCACCAGCTGCCGATGTCGGTGCGATAAAACCGGGCCGCGCGGTTGACGTTCCGCCGCTTGCCCGTCGACAGGTTGTCGGCGACCACGACCCCATAGCCTTCCTGGACGAGCCGGTCCACGATGTGCGAACCGATGAAGCCTGCTCCTCCCGTCACGAGAATCTTCATGATGGACGCAGCCTGACCAAGTACTCGACGTTTCCTTTCTGGCCGACGATCGGCGATAGGATCATCCCGCACCATTCCCACCGCTGGGCCTCCACGGCGCCGCGAACTCTTTCGACGGTCTCCTGCCGAAGGCCCTCGTCCCGCACAATGCCTCCTCGTCCCACCTTTCCTTTGCCGACTTCGAACTGCGGCTTGAGCAGTGCCACTACCTGTCCTCCCGGAGTCAGGCACCTCCGGACGGCCGGAAGAATCAGCGTCAAAGAAATGAACGAGACGTCGATGACGGCCAGGTCAACCGGCTCGGGGATATGCGTGCGGTCCAGATACCGCGCGTTGCACCGCTCGACCACCACAGCGCGGGAGTCCTGCCGGAGCCTCCAGGCGAGTTGTCCATAGCCGACATCCACGGCATAGACCCGCGCCGCGCCGCGCTGGAGCAGACAGTCGGTAAACCCTCCTGTCGAGGCCCCGACATCCAGCACAACCATGCCGGATGGGTCGATTGCGAAGGCCTCCAGCGCCGCCTGCAGCTTAAGACCGCCCCGCCCCACATAGGGATGCTCGGGACCGGCCACCTCGATCGGAATGTCGGACGGGATGGTTTGGGACGCCCGGTTGGCACTACGCCCGGCGACGCTGACAGAGCCGGCGAGAATCAACGCTTGGGCCCGCTCACGGCTCTCCGCAAGCCCGCGACGGACCATGGCCAGGTCCAACCGCTCCGTTGCCTTGCCCTTGCGCGGGGTCGCCACCGCCGCCTTCTCACCCACCCGCCCCGGCCCCGCCAAGACGGAGTCTTTTCCCGGGTCAGTCTTCGACGTCGCCGTTGTCCTGGCCCGTCTCAACATTCCCCTCTAATTCGAACGGACGCGTCCGCTTTCGGCCGTCCTTGTCCTTGACGAGAATCTCAACTCGGCGCTCGGCGTCATCGAGCATCTTGAGGCACACCTTGGAAAGCTTGATGCCTTCCTCGAAGATCCGCATGGAGTCTTCCAGCGGCAACTCGCCCCGCTCCAGTTCCGCCACGATCGTTTCCAGGCGCGCCAGCGCCTCTTCAAATTTTACCGTCGCCACTCGGTCCAGCCTCCGTGCCCCGCATTATACGCCGCCCGTCTCCCGAATCAATCCGGCAACAGTTTCCCGCCGGTTCGCCTGACTTCGCACAGCAGTTCGCCCGAAGCCAACCGCACGTGCACCGTCTCGCCGGGAGCTGCATCCGAAGCGGCTCGCAGGAGCGTCAGGTCGGGCCACCGTCGGGTGATGCTGTACCCGCGCGCCAGGATCGCCAGCGGGCTCAGCGCATGGACCGCGCCGGCCACTTCCTGGAAAGACCGCCGCCACAGCTCGAGCACCACTCGCATCCGCTGATAGAGCCTCGTGCGAAGATGGGGCAGCATTGTCAATCCCCGTTGGATCCGTTGGATCGGACTGCGCAGCAGGGCATCCTGCCGGAGCGATTCGACCGCCGCCCGCACGCCGCTGAGACGGTTCATCTGCGCCAGGCGCAGGCGCATTTCGAGATCATCGCGGCGCTGGATGGCCCGCGCTACCAGCGCGGTCGGATCGAGGAGGCCGCGCCGCTCGGCTTCGACGCGCGCCCAGCGGTCCCGGAGATCGGCGCGCCCGGCCTGCAGAATACGCCCCCGCAGGCTCTTCGCCTGATTGAGCAGATCCTGCCGGTCGCGAATCACGAGCTCGGCCGCCGCCGACGGTGTGGGCGCGCGCACATCGGCCACGAAGTCCGCGATCGTATAATCAATCTCGTGCCCGACGGCCGACACGACAGGGATACGCGAAGCCGCGATGGCCCTGGCAACGATTTCCTCGTTGAACGGCCAAAGATCCTCGAGCGATCCTCCGCCACGCCCGACGATCAGGACGTCGAAGCCGCCGGCCTCGTTGAGCTCCTCGATGGCATGGACGATCTCACCGGCGGCGCTGTCGCCCTGGACCGCTACCGGGTTCAGCACGATCTCGATCGCGGGAAACCGTTTGCGGGCGACCTGCACGATATCCCTGATCGCCGCACCGGTCGGCGAGGTGACCACCCCGATCCGGCGAGGCAGGAACGGGAGCGGCCGCTTCCTGGCCTGTTCGAACAGGCCTTCGGCCGCCAGCCGTTCCTTGAGCTGCTCGAAGGCGAGCTGCAGCGCCCCCACACCCTTCGGCTCGGCGTATTCGACGATCACCTGATAGTCGCCTCGGGGTTCGTACACAGACACTCGCCCACGGCACACCAGATGAATGCCGTCCTGGAGCGCAAACCGCAGGGCTCGTCCGGCGGACCGGAACAGGACCGCCCGGATCTGACTGTTGGCGTCCTTGAGCGTGAAGTAGGCGTGGCCGGAAGTGGGAATACGGAGGTTGGAAACTTCTCCTTCCACCCAGATGTCGGAGAACGCGGACTCGATGTGCAGACGAAGAAGCGCGGTGAGGGCCGAAACGGTATAGAGCGCTCGCGGAGGCGGTCCGCCGGGCATCCCGTCAGTCCTGCATACGCAATCGTTCGATGGAAATGGCTTTCCCCGCGGCGGTGTCCACTTCGAACAGTACGGCCGAAAAGACGCAGGGCCCCGGCGCCACTTCGAAGCGGCGCGGCATCTGGGTCAGAAACTTCTCGATGGCGATTTCCTTCTTGATGCCGATCACGGACTCGCTTGGGCCGACCATGCCGACCTCCGTAAGGTAGGCCGTCCCCTTGGGCAGGATCCGTTCGTCGGCCGTCTGGATGTGCGTGTGCGTTCCGAACACGCCGCTGACGTCCCCGTCCAGGTACCAGCCCATCGCCATCTTCTCGGAGGTTGCCTCCGCGTGCATGTCTACGATCACGGTCCGCGCTTCACGCCGGAGCGCCTCGACCTCGTGCCGCCCGACCCGAAACGGGCAGTCCAGCGTCGGCATCGCCACGCGTCCCATCAATTGCAGGACCCCGACCTTCTCGCCCGATGCGGCCGTCACGACAACGCTCCCGTTTCCGGGAACCCCCTTGGGGTAATTGGCCGGACGCAACAACCGGGGCTCGGTTTTAATGTAGTCGATAATCTCCTTCTTGTCCCAGATGTGATTCCCGCTGGTGATGACGTGTACGCCGACCGCGAACAATTCCCGTGCGACGTCCGGTGTGACGCCGAACCCTCCCGCGGCGTTCTCGGCGTTGGCGATGATGAAGTCCACCCCTCGTTCCCGGACGAGCTTCGGCACCTGCCGAGCCACAGTCTTCCGGCCCGGTTCGCCCACGATGTCGCCGATGAACAGAATCTTCATGTCTTACTTGGCAACATCCACATAGCGGCTTTCGCGGATCACCGTGACCTTGATCTGGCCGGGATACGTGAGCTCCTGCTCGATCTTACGGGCAAGATCCCGCGATAGCACGGCGCACTCGGCGTCCGAGATCGCTTCCTGCTTCACGATCACCCGGATCTCCCGCCCGGCCTGGATTGCGTAAGCCTTCTCCACGCCCTTGTAGTCCACCGCCAACTTCTCCAGCTTCTCCAACCGCTTGATATAGGCCTCGACGGTCTCGCGGCGGGCGCCCGGCCGAGCCGCCGACAGGGCTTCGCCCGCGGCCACCAGCACCGTTTCGGGGCAGATCGGCTCCACCTGCTCGTGGTGCGCAGCGATGGCATTGACGACGCGGGCCTCCTCACCGTATTTCTTGGCGAAGTCCGCGCCGATGATGGCGTGCGGGCCCTCCTCTTCCTGGCTCAGCGCCTTGCCCATATCATGCATCAGGGCCCCGCGCCGCGCCAGCTTGACGTCCAATTCCAGTTCTGAGGCCATGATCCCGCAGATGTACGCCGCCTCCCGCGCATGCCAGAGATTGTTCTGGCCGTAGCTCGTCCGGAATTTCAATTTGCCCAACAGCTTGATGATCTCAGCATTGACGTTAGGAATGCTCAGTTCGAAGAGCACTTTCTCGGCTTCCTCGATCATCATCTTATCCAGGTCCTTCTTGACCTTCTCGACCACCTCTTCAATGCGGGTCGGATGGATCCGCCCGTCCGCCATGAGCCGCTCCAGCGAGACCTTGGCGATCTCGCGTCGCAGCGGATCGAACCCGGAAATAAGCACCGCCTCGGGCGTCTCATCCACCACGAGATCGATGCCGGTCGCGGCCTCGAGCGCCCGGATATTCCGGCCTTCCCGCCCGATGATCCGACCCTTCATGCTGTCGTTGGGAATCGCCACCACCGAGATCGTGGCTTCCGACACGTAATCCCTGGTGATCCGCTGGATGGACCGGGTGATGATTTCCTTTGCCTCCCGGTCGGCGATTTCCTTGGTTTCATCCTGGATCCGCTTGATCATCTTGGCGCCTTCGAACTTGGCGTCGCTCTCGACCTGCGCCAACAGGGACTCCTTGGCTTCGTCGGCCGTCATCCCGGCCGCATATTCGAGCGCCTTTGTTCGTTCCTGGTTCAGGCGCTCTGCGTCGGCCGCTTTTTCGTCGACCTCCTTCTCGCGCAGCATGACCGCCTTATCCCTCTTCTGGAGCTCGGATTCGCGCCGGTCGCAGTTGGAGACTTTGCGGTCCAGCGCTTCTTCCTTCTGAAGCAGCCGCTTCTCCAGGGTGAGAATCTCGGCCCGCTGAGCCTGCATCTCTTTTTCCAGGTCGGCCTTGGCCTGCACGATCATGCCCTTGGCTTCAATTTGGGCCTCCCGGGCCCGTGTCGCGGCCTCTTTCTCGGCCGTCTTGACGATCTGCAGCGCACGATCTTCAGCCTCGCGAAGCCGCGAAGCGACGACCTTGCCCTGAATGAGCCAGAGCAGGCCGGCCCCGACGGCCGCACCCACCGCAACCGCCACGATAATGATAGCTAGTTCTGTAATGGCGCCCACCTCCCTTCGTGCCAAAGACGCGGCAAATTCGCCCTTCAGGACGCCGCGCCGCGCTCGGCGCAGACACACAAGGAGCGGGAAATGGGATGCGTTGGCGGGAAAGCAGACGGAAGGTTGCTTACGAAAGAGCGCCGAGCGACCGAACGCAGACGAAAGATAAGCCGCGAGACATTTCAGGCGGTGGCTTCAGCTCTTGAAGAAACGCCATCAACGGGCAATTTCCCCTCGCATCACCGACCTGCAATGCCACTCCTCGGGTTATTGGGATCCTGATCGTTTTCGCCACAGGCCTTACACAGCCCCTCGATCTCTCAGGCTCGAACCCTGTCCGCAGCTTCGCGTATCCGACTTCGCCGTTCAGTCTTTCGAAAACCGATTGCTCTCAGTACGTCAACCTGCTCATGCTTTCATCATGGGCCCTACCCTGGCAGGGCCTTCCGCCAACGGGAGATTCCAACTCCCGTTCACCTGCAGTGTAGCAAAACACCTACTCCCTTTCAAGACAAAAAGACCCTACCGGGAGCCTCCGAGCGTCTCCTCGATCGATTCGAGGAGCCCTGCGGCAAGCTTTTCCACGCTCTCCGCGTTTTCCTGCTGCAGCTTGCGCGCCTGGTGAAGCTCGTGCGCAAGGTTCAGGGCGGTCAGGACCGCCACCCTCGTGGGCGTGGCCGCCTTCATGCCCGCAGCCACCGTCCTCATCTGCTCATCGATTTGGCGGGCCAGTTCGACCACATAGGCCTGATCGGCCTCCCCACGGACAGCGTACCGCTGCCCGTAAATCTCAACCTCAAACGTCTGATTCACCGCGCACCTCCCTCGTCTTTGTCGCCGTCGCGTTCGATCATCTCGAGCTCGCCGAGGATTTTCTTCAGGCGCCCGCGCATCCAGTCCCGCTCCTTCTCCCAACGACGGACATCGGCAGACTGACGGGCCAGCCGGGTATCGGCTTCCCGGAGACGGGCCTCCAGCAGCGCCGTCCGCCGCTTCAACTCGGCGGAGTGCTTGATGATCTCCTTGACTCTGGTTTCGAGGGCCGTGATTTTATTGTCGCTCGCCATCAGCAGACCTTCTCAAAAAAAGTTGCTGCGCACTCCCGCCCGTTCACCCGCCTATACTCCCGGTGGCTCCGAAGCACCCGTTTAACATAAAGCCTGGTCTCTGTATAGGGAATTGATTCGATAAACTCATCGGGCTCGATCCCGCCGAACTGCTGAATCCACCTCGCCACCACTTCCGGGCCGGCATTGTATGCCGCGACCATATAGACCGGGTTGCGATCGAACTTTTCGGCCAACTGGCCCAGGTACAAGCTTCCCATCCTGATGTTGTAGCGGGGATCGAACAGGCGTTCCTTGCTGAAGGATTCGCCGCCCAGCCGGCCCGCGATCATCTGCCCAGTCTGCGGCAACACCTGCATCAGCCCGAGCGCGCCCGCCGGTGAGACCGCGTCCGAATTATACACGCTCTCCTCGCGAATGACCGCAGCGACTAGATAGGGATCGACACCGTTGATGGTCGAAGCCTGAATCGTGGGCAACAACCCCTGCGGGTAAGCCAGTTCCCAGAACGACGACGGTACGCCGCTGCCACCACGTTCCAGCACGTCGGGGAACGTGAGCTGCACCAGTTTCAGGGCACGATGGTATTCGCCGAAGTCCTTCATCAGGCCGGCCATCCAGAGAATTTCGCCGCGATCACCGCCGATCGTTCCCGCCAAAACCGCCGCTTCCTCGCCGGCCTCGCGTAGCAGCCCCGCCATGCGCAGTTCCACGGCGCGTTGATAGTGCGCGTCGCCCGCGACCGGCTTTTCCTTCGGATCGAGCCCCGCGAACGAGACGCCACCTTGCGCTCCACCCATGCCGTTGGCAAGAGCGGCGACAGGCCGCACACGCGCGTTCTGGCAATAATAGGAAAGGGGCGCATCGCCGCACAGCGACTGGAACAGGGTCGCCGCTTGTTGCGTCTCTCCGGATTTTTCCAGACTCCTGGCCTTCCAATAAAGTGCCGGCACGCTGAAAGGGCCTCCGGGCTGCACCAGAATGGCCTGATCGAACGAACGGGCGGCCTCCTCGAAGCGGCCATTTTTGTAGAGCAGCCAGCCCGCGCGGTAATACCCTTCGGGAGCCGGGCTTTCCCCGCTCGCTCCCACTTGCTGGAAAATCTGGACCGCCTGCTCGATCCGTCCTCGATCGGCTTGATGAGCGGCCAGCATCACAAGGAACTTCGCTTTGGTTTCTCCGGAGAGACGTCCCGCCTCGACATCTCGCGCCAGCGCCAGGAAAGGTTCGTCAATATCTTGTCGCAGGAACACCCGACTCAGCCAAATGACAGCATCCGGAACGGTGCTTTCGGAGCCGGCCTTGATCACCTGCTCAAAACTCGTCCGCGCCTCGTCATAGCGTTTGAGCCGGAAGTAGGAAATGCCCAGGTTCAGCCTGGCCCGGTCACGGGCGGGCGCTGCCGGCGACGATTTCAGATAGTCCTCGAGGGCCTTCGCCGCGCGCGGATACTGGGCGGCATCGAACAGCGTCTTGGCCTGCACCCACCGGTCTTCCGGCGTCAACTCCGGAATCGCAACGCCTTCCCCCTTCAAGCGCTCCAGCCGGGTCGCCGCTTCATCCGCCTGCGGTGAAGCCGCGTGCTGGACCCAGATCCGCCGATGGGTCACGACGGCGGCCGCCGCATCTTTCTCCTTGTACTGGCAATCGCCCTGCCGCAGAAGCACGGCGGGAGCCAAAGCATGGCCGCCGTATTCCATCAAGAACCTCGCCTGCCGCTCGTGTACCCGCCTGCAGTCGTCCGCCTGGAACCAGGCTTCGACGGAGCGCGCAAGGGCCTGCGGCCTTAGCAGACTGTCGGGATAGCGCTCGACCAGGATGTCGAAGGCCGTGGCGGCTCCGTTGAAGTCGGACACCTTCAGGTCGGTTTCGCCGAGATAAGAAAAAGCATAGTCGCCCAGGACAGGTAGGTGCTGTTGAGCCGCTAGCAGATACGGGACAGCCTGCCGGTCACCCCGTTCCTGGTACTGCTTGCCCAGCGCCAACTCGGCGCGGCCCGCCCACGGGGTATTGGGGTACTGCTCGATCAATTCTTGCAGCGCGCGGATTCCCTTCTCATAGTCCTGCTGGTTGAGCGTTCCGACTGCTTGAGCAAGACACACCGCCGGCTCCGCGCAGAGCGTCACGGTCGGCTGGCCGATCGCCGGACAAGACTGGAGAAACAGCAAAGCGATACCTGCTACTACCGCGGCGGCGATCGCGCGCAGAGCGTTCCCGAGACTCCGCCGGTGAGACGTGAAGAAGGACATGAAGTTTGACGCACAATCTAATTGCATCGCATAGATTATACCATCTTCCGATGCTTGCCGCGAATCCGCCGGCTGTGTTACGCTCAGCCGGTGATGCCCCTCATTGACCTCATGACCCTGAACGCCGGGGAGATGGCCGACTTTGTGCGGGCCAAAGGCTGGTCCCGCTTTCATGCCCACCAGATTCTCCGTTGGCTGTACCAGCATCGTGCGACGGAATTCGACGCCATGACCGACTTGTCAAAGACGGTCCGCGCGCACCTGCCCGTCGAGACGCGCATCAGCGCGCTCACCCCCACGGACATCCTGGCTTCGGAGGACGGCACACGGAAGTTCATCTTCCCTCTCCAGGACGCCACGGCCATCGAGAGTGTCCTCATCCCGGATGGCGAGCGCCTGACTCTTTGCCTCTCGACCCAGGTGGGCTGTACGCTGGATTGCTCTTTCTGCCTCACCGGTCGGATGGGCCTGCTGAGAAACCTCCAGGCCCATGAAATTGTCGCGCAGGTGCTGGCGGTCCAACGCAGATTGCCGCCCGACGCACAACTCACGAATCTGGTCTTGATGGGCATGGGCGAGCCGCTGGCGAACGCCGACGCCGTGGAAGAAGCGGTCCGCCGTCTCACCAATCAGGCCTGGGGCATCGGATTCTCTCCCCGCCGGATCACACTCTCCACCGCCGGCCTGGCCGCACGGCTGAAACGGACCGCGGCAATGGGCGTCAATCTGGCCGTCTCGTTGAACGCCACCACGAACGAACAACGGAACCGGCTCATGCCGGCGGTCAACAAGGCATACCCTCTTCAAACCCTCATGAAAGCCTGCCGCGCCTTTCCGTTGAAACCGCACCGGCGGCTGACCTTCGAGTACGTGCTGCTCCAAGGCGAAAACGACAGCGCACAGGACGCGGCGCGGCTGGTCAAGCTGGTCCGCGGCATACGGTGCAAGATCAATCTGATCCCGTTCAATGAGTTTCCTGGAAGTCCTTTCCGGCGCCCTTCCGACGAGGCCGTCCTGCGCTTCCAGGCCATCGTGACGAGAAGCGGGATCGATGCCTACATCCGCAAAAGCAAGGGACGGGACATCCTCGGCGCCTGCGGCCAACTCGGAACGCTTGCCGAGTCCGTTCCCTTGATCCCAATCCAGCCGCGTTGTTCAACCGCGTAGAGGAAGGAGCCCAGCCGCCATGCTGAAGAGAATGCTGCGCCTCGCGATTGTCCTGGCGATCATCACGGTTCTCTCCGATCCTCCGTCAGCGCTGGCGAACCGGCTGAAGGTCCAGGAGTTCACCTTGAATAACGGGCTGAAAATATTGCTCGTGGAAGAACCCAAGGCCCCCGTCATTACGGTTCAGGTCTGGTACAAGGTCGGCTCCCGCAATGAGGTCATGGGGCGGGCCGGTCTCTCCCACATGCTAGAGCACATGATGTTCAAGGGCACGCCCAAGTACGGCAAGGGCGAGTTCTCCAAGATCATCAAGAAGAACGGCGGCAACGACAACGCGTTCACCAGCCAGGACTACACGGCGTATTTCGAGAATCTGGCGACCGACAAGCTGGAACTCGCCCTCGAAATGGAAGCGGACCGCCTGCAGGGCCTCTTGTTAGACGACAAGGAGTTCCAGTTGGAGCGCGAGGTCGTCAAGGAAGAGCGCCGCCTCCGTATCGAGGATGTCCCCCCGTCCTACCTGGTCGAGCAGATGTACGCCCAGGCCTTCATGACCCATCCCTACCACTGGCCCATCATTGGATGGTTCAACGACCTGGACGCGATGAACCGGCAGGACCTCAAGGCGTACTATGAGAAGTACTACGCCCCGAACAACGCCACGCTTGTGATCGTCGGCGACGTGAAGGCCGACACCGCCCTTCCCCTGATCAGGAAATACTTCGAAGGCCTTCTCAAGGGGAATCCGCCGCCCCCACCGTCCGTCATCGAGCCGGAACAGAAAGGCGAGCGGCGGATGATGGTGAAGCGGGAGGCTCAGTTGCCGTTCATCTATTTCGGGTACAAGGTGCCCAACTTCAAGAGTCCGGATGTGCGCGCCCTGGCGGTGCTAGAGACCATCCTCTCGACGGGCAAGAGCGCACGACTCTTCGACGCCCTCGTGTACCGGAAAAAGCTGGCCCTGCAGGTCGGGGCCGGCTACAACGAGCTGGCGGCGGACCCCGAGCTTTTCACCTTCTATGCGATGGTCAAGCCGGAGGTGAAGGTCCAGGACGTGGAGAAGGCCGTGCTGGCCGAGATCGAACGGCTCAAAAAGGAGCCGCCCTCCGACATGGAACTGCAGAAGGCGAAGAACCAGGTGGAGGCCCGCTACCTATTCGAGCAGGATTCCATTTTCCGCCAGGCCATGCTCTTGGGCACGGCCGAGACCGCGGGCGCCGGCTGGCAATACATCGCCGACTACGTGGACAAGGTGCGCGCCGTCACGAAAGAGGACATCCAGCGCGTCGCACGCAAGTACCTCAACGAGGACACCCGCACGGTCGGCATCCTCGTTCCGGTGGTCCCGAAGCCTCCGGCCGCACAGGCCGCGGGAGGTGCCCAATGAGCCGGCTTCTGACAACGGCGCTGATTGCTCTCTGCATCACGCCAGCGCTCTCGCAGGCTGCCGACATCAAGCCGATCCGCGTCGTCACGGAGAACGGCATGACCCTGCTCATCCAAGACCAGCCTTCCCTGCCCATCGTCACCGTGAACGTGCTGATCAAGGCGGGCGCGGTGCTCGATCCCGACGCCAGGTCCGGGTTGGCCTACATGGCGGCCGGGATGCTCGATGAAGGAACCAAGACCAGAAGCGCGACCCAGATCGCGCAGGAGATCGAGTTCATCGGAGGGGAATTTTCCGCCAAGGCGACGAACGACTTCGCCACCGCCACGCTTCGGACCTTGAAAAAAGACGCCGACCGCGGCTTTACCCTCCTCGCCGACATTCTCAGGAACCCCGCCTTCGCCGAGAAAGAAGTCGTCCGCCTGCGCAGTGAACTCCAGGGCGAGCTCCAAGGCGAGAAGGACGATCCCGGCACCGTCGCCGGCAAGGCATTCGATGCGATCATCTTTAAGGGCCACCCCTACCGGCGGCCTACCAACGGCGACGAGAAGACCATCGCCACGATCGCCCGGCAGGACCTGGTCGCCTTTCACGACAAGTACTACCGTCCCAATCGCACGATCATGGCCATCGTCGGCGATATCCGGGAATCCGAGGCGCTCGAACTGGTCAGGAAGCATTTCGGGAGTTGGGCGAAAAAAGAGGCCGCGGTCCCGCCCTTCCCCGCTCCCGAGCCTTTGCCCAAATCCGTGCTCAAGCTGATCGACAAGGACCTGACGCAGGCCACCGTCGCCCTGGGGCACGTGGGCATCGACCGGAGAAACCCGGATTTCTATGCGGTGTCGGTGATGAACTACATCCTTGGCGGCGGCGGGTTCTCATCCCGGCTCGTCAACCGGATTCGCGATGAACAGGGTCTGGCGTACGACGTGGACAGCGGCTTTGAGGCCAATGTCATGCCGGGACGCTTTTCCGTCACGCTGCAGACGCGCAACGCGGCGGCCAATCAGGCCATCGCCGCCGCGATGGCGGAGATCAAGCGCATCCGCACCGAACCGGTCAGCGACCAGGAGCTGGCGGATGCCAAGGCCTACCTCATCGGCAGTTTCCCCATGCGCCTGGACACCACCGGCAAACTGGCCGGACTCCTCACCATGGTGGAGCTGCACGGCCTTGGGCTGAGCTACTTCGACGACTATCCCAAGGCCATCGCGGCCGTCACCAAAGAGGACATCCTGCGGGTGGCGCAGAAGTACATCAATCCCAGTCTCTACGCGCTCGTCGTGGTCGCCAAACAGGCCGAGGCCAAAATCGATGCAGGGGCCGTCCTCGGCGCCAAGTGACGCAACGGCTCAGGACGGCGGGCTGGCCTTCAGCAGTTCCCGGACCTTGCGGACGAGAGTCTCCAGAGGGAAGGGTTTTTGGAGAAAGTTCGCCATGTCGGGTTGGCGGAGCTTCTCGCGGACGACTTCAATCGGGTAACCGGAGATGTACAATACCTTCATGTGCGGGTGTGACGACGCCAGCATGTAGGCCAATTCGCGCCCGTTGATGCCGGGCATCATGACATCCGCAATCATCAAATGAATGGGACCTTCATGCCGCCGGGCAATCAGAAGCGCTTCGCTGTTGAAACAGGCTTCCAAAACGGCATACCCCTGTTGCTCGAGACTCTCCTGAACCAGTGTCCGGACCGACTCATCATCGTCCACCAGCAGAATGGTCTCTTGACCCGGGTCAGTCTTTCGCGTGGTGCCGCTCATAGAAGTCAATCTTACCGCCCCGCGGGCTTCGCGCGAAAGAGGATCGTTTGACTGGTCTGCAATGCGCCTTGTGGCACGTTGAGCGTGGGACGACGGGAACGCGGAAAGGGAGGTTCGAACGTTACACTGCGTGAGCTTTGTCGCGAGCGGCACGGCAAAGACTAGTCGCCCTGCGGTTGCTCTCTGATGGAGCGCAGCCTGGGGAATTCTCAACCAGAGCGACAATAGCCGCCTCGCACGCTTGCAACAATTCCGGCGCGGCTGAGATCAAGCGGCCATTGGCCATGTCCGTGTCGTCCGCCCCGCAACAGTCCGCCACCTGGTGGTTGTCACGCAGCCCGATGATATGCGGAGGCAACTCCACGTCCTTCTCGTTCAGATAGATTTCCATCTTCCAAGGACCCGGCGTGTATGCGGTTTTCATGGTGCTTCTCCTCCGGGCCGGAAGCAGATCAGGGCGCAAACCGCGTCCGCTCGGGCTCCACCCGAGAGAGATCCCAAGCCAACCCGGTTAACGATAGCCCAAAGATCGCCCACTTGGACGGATCGAAATTGTACCAGCGGGGACCGTTCCGATAATCTCGCTGATGGGCGTGGTGATAATTGTGGTAGCCCTCACCGAAGGTCAGGAGCGACACGACCCAGCTGTCCCGGCTGGAGTCCTCCTTCGTATGAGGCTGGCTCCCCCAGATGTGGCAGATGGAATTGATGCAGAAGGTGGAATTGAGCACGAAAAACATGCGCCCCACGCCCGCCAGCAGAAAACAGCCGAGTCCGCCGATCCAGCCGTTGTAGAGAAAGCCCACCACGAACGGCAGGGCCAGCCCGGAGAGCACAATGGGCACGTAGTACCGGTGCTGCCAGATCACCACCGGGTCCTGCCTTAAGCGAGAGGCGTACTTCTCATCAACGGGGGGATCGTTATAAAAAATCCATCCGACGTGGCTGAACCAAAACCCCCGCATGGCATTGTAGGGATCCTCTTCCTGGTCGCACCGGGCATGGTGACGGATATGATCCGACGCCCACTTCAGCGCCGAATTTTCCAACGCCCAGCCGCCGGCGATCAGCAAGCACCCTTTGACCCAATTCGGACAATTGAAGCTCCGGTGGGAGATCAGACGATGGTAGCCGACCGTGATGCCCATGGCGGTGACGGTGTACAAGAGACCGAACATGGTCCAATCCACCCATGTGTAATCGAAGAAATAGGCGTAGGTCGGGAGTCCGATCGCGGCGCCAAGGGTGACGAGACTGAAGAGAAAGATGGTTCCATAACTGCACCGTCGAGTGAGACCCTTAACCGGGACTGTGGTGGAAGTCATACGCGACGTTCTCCTGGTTGAGGTGAGCGGGCGCCTCACCGTTGAGGCGCCCGCTTCCTGCATTTTCTCTATCGACCGGCCTTAGAAGCGGTTCCGACCGCCCCCGAATCCGCCTCCGCCGGTACGCTTCTCCTGGGGTTTGGCCTCGTTCACGGTCAGGGGCCGTCCGTCCATCTGCGTGCCGTTGAGCGCGCTGATGGCCTTCTTCGCTTCCTCCTCCGTGGACATCTCCACGAACCCGAAGCCCCGTGACTGGCCGGTGAACTTGTCCGTAATCACCTTGGCCGAAGACACGGTGCCCTGCTGAGAGAACAGCTCGTTGAGCTGCTGCTCGGTGACGGAATACGGCAGACCGCCCACATACAACTTGCTACTCATAACACCTCCTCGATTGTGACATTGTCTTGAGAGTCAGGGAACAAGAAGGAATGATATCGAGGACGGTGCAATGGACCAGCAGCGCTCAGGACAGACGTTCCGTTCAGATTCCTAGCACAAGGCAATATCGGTTTCGGGGCCTGATGGGTTATCCGCTCCTTCGCCCGGCCCCGCGGCAACGAAAGCGGCTGTTCACAACGGCGGCACTCTAACACACTTCCCTGTGGAATGCAATGAGCGGATAACGGGACGGCTTACGCCTTCTCGAAGTCCTTGGCGACGGCGGCAAGGGACTCATCGGCCAGACGCTTGTGGTCCGTGTCCGTCAGGCTCCGCTCCAGGACCTTCCCGGCGACCTGCAGCGCCAAATCACCGGCGTAGCGGCGCACATCATCGAGCGCCTTGCGGCGTTCCTGCTCGATCTCGCGGGCGGCGGCGGCCTTGATCCGCTCCGCATCGGCCGAGAGCTGGCGCTCGTTCTCTTCCTTCATTTGCTGGGCCCGGGCCTTGGCCTGCGCAATCATCTCCTCGGCTTCCTTGGCCGAGGCCTTCATTTTGGCCTCGTACTCGGCCATCCGCCGCTCGGCCTCCGCGCTCCGCCGCTCCGCCGATTCGATGCTCTCGCGGATCCTGCGCTCCCGCTCGTCGAGAGTCTGCAGGATCGGCGGGAAGGCATACTTGGCCAGGATGAACAGCAGGGCCGCGAACGAGATGATTTCCCAGAAGAGCAGCGACGAGAAAAAGTGCGTGTCGAACTGTGGCATAGCCGCTATTTCCCGCCCTTCCCCATGATGATGAACGCGATGACGAGCCCGTAGAGCGCGATCGCTTCCACAAGAGCGAACCCGATCCACATGTACTTGCCGACCCGGCCTTCCGCCTCCGGCTGGCGCGCGACCGCTTCGATCATCTTGCCGAAGACATAGCCGATTCCCACGCCGGCGCCGGCGAACCCGGCGGCCGCCAAGCCCATTCCCAACAGCGCAGCCGATGCAGCATCCATTACAGCGTTCTCCTTTCTATCCGTTCGATCCGCGAGAGCCGTTGCTAGTGCGCGCCTTCGGAATGCCCGTGTAGGTTGATGGCGTCTCCGAGGTACACGCAGGTCAGAATCGTGAAAATGTAGGCCTGGATGAGGGCGATGCCCACTTCGAGGCCGTTTATGGCGATGGTGAAGGCGAACGGGAGCCACCCAACGAAGATCGGCAGCGAGAGCGCCATCCCGAACAGGACGGCCAGGATCGTATGCCCTGCCGTCATGTTGGCGAACAGTCGGACTGCCAGCGACACCGGTCTGGCCAACTGGCTGACCAACTCGATCGGCATCATCAGCGGCAGGAGCAGGGCGGGCGTCCCCGGCGGAATCAAAATGCCGAGGAACTTAAAGCCATGAAACACAAACCCGACTATGATGCTCATCGTGTAGACGAACAACGCGAAGGCCGCCGTGACCACGATCTGACTCGTCACCGTGTAGGACCCCGGGATGAGCCCCAGCAAATTGGAGAACAGGATGAAGACAAACAGGGTGGCGATGAAGGGAAAGAACCGCATGCCTTTCTCGCCCATCGTGTCCAGGATCATACCTCTGATGAACTCCACCAGCAATTCGGCCAGGCTCTGTAGTCGCGTCGGCACGAGCCGTCGCCCGCTGCCCGCCTTGATGAGGAACAGGGCTGCCAGCGCGATGATGATCCACATCATGATCACGGCCTTGTTGAGCGAGATATCCAGACCGAACAGGTGGAACGCTCCGTAGGGGTGCAGTTCAAACGGGTGAAGCGGGTTGCTTTCCGCGTGGCTTTCCATGATTCAGAAGCGCGATGCCATTCGATACACGTTCAAGAGTCCCGCCGACATGCCCAGGAAAACACCGAGCAGAATGCCGATCGGGCCGGAATCGAAGTACGAATCGGCCAAGTATCCCAGCCCCCCGCCCACGGCCAGAGCGGCGACCAACTCGACGCCGATCCGCATGGCGATCGACAGGCCTTTCCGGAACGCATCGGGCTGATCAGCCATAAAGCCAAAAGCCGCGCCATCTAAACAGAATCGCCAGGGGAAGTCAAGGCACGCACAATGCCTTGCCGGGCCTCGAAGCGGTGGGTTAAGATGCCGTGGAATGAGAGGATTTTGACCGTGCATCGAACGTCCCAAGAATCCTTCCTGACCGCATCGCTTCCGGTTCCCCTGGCGACGGTCCTCCCCCTGCCGAACTATTCCACATTCGATCTCTACCAGCGGCTGGCTGGGGATGTGCGCTGTCCCGTACTGCTGGAGAGCGGGCACAGTCCGCGTGGACTCGGCGCCGGGCCCCGTTACTCCATCATCGGCGCCGATCCTGCGCTCCTGTTTCGATGCACCGGGTCCCGTCTGGCCTGGAGTGCGCGGGGCGAAGAATGGGCGACGCGCGCCGGCGACCCGATGAGCGCGATTCGGGACCTCCTCGGTCGCATGGCTGTCCCCCGCCCGGCTGGATTTCCACCTTTTTATGGGGGTGCCATCGGGTACTTCGGGTATGACGTAGCGCGATGGTTTGAACGCCTTCCCGCTCCGCCCGACGCCGACCCAGCGATTCCTGATGCAGAGCTGGCCTTCTTCGACCTTGCGGCAGTCGTGGATCACGAGCGGCAGGAACTGTGGCTCATCTTCTGCCCCTTCGGTGAACGGTTCCTCAAAGAGCCGCGCGAACAATTGTATGAAGAAGGCATGGCCCGCCTCCTGGCGCTGGAAACCCGGCTGAGCAGTCTGCTGCCGGTCCTGCCAGACTGGAGCCCTCAAGTCCCTCCCCGCATTTCACCCGGAATGTCCGAAACCGACTATACGGCAAAAGTCCGGCGATGCCTCGAGTACATCGCAGCCGGCGACATCTATCAGGCGAACCTGTCGCACCGCTTCACGGTCGATCTGGGAGGCCGCTCGCCCCGCTCCATCTATCGCCGGCTGCGCGAGATCAACCCGTCACCCTTTGCCGCCCTGCTTGAGCTCCCCGATGTGACGCTGGTCAGTTGCTCGCCGGAACGGCTCGTGCGGCTCTCCGGAAATGAGGTGGACACGCGGCCTATCGCCGGCACGCGCCCACGCGGCGCCTCCACGGACGAGGACCGCCTGCTGGTTGAAGACCTGCTGATGAACCCTAAGGAACGGACCGAGCACATCATGCTGGTGGACCTAGAGCGCAACGACCTGGGACGCGTATGTGAGTACGGGAGCGTCCGCGTGGATGAATTCATGGTCGTCGAGCGTTACTCGCATGTGAGCCATATCGTGTCCAACATCCGGGGCCACCTCGCGTCCGGGCGTGACGCGCTGGACTTGCTCCGCGCGGTCTTCCCGGGCGGGACCATCACCGGCGTGCCGAAGGTGCGCTGTATGGAGATCATCAACGAATTGGAGCCGGTCCGCCGCGGGCCCTACACCGGCTCCATCGGGTATATCAGCCCGTGCGGAGACGTGGATTGGAACATCATCATCCGGACGTTGGTCATCGCGGGCGAGCAGGCCTCTCTCCAAGTCGGCGCCGGGATCGTCGCGGACTCCGATCCCGCCCGCGAATATCAGGAAACGTTGTTCAAGGCCGAAGCGTTGCTGAAGGCGCTGCGAGAATCGTAGCCATGTGGGTCTATCTGAACGACACATTCGTGCCGCAGGAAGAAGCCGTCGTGTCGGTCTTCGATCACGGTTTTCTGTACGGCGACGGGGTGTATGAAACGCTGCGCGCCTATCGCGGCCTGGTGCTCCAACTCGCCGAACATCTCGCCCGACTGGAGCGCTCGGCGTCGCGTATCCAGCTCGCATTGCCGGTCAGTCGCTCACGCCTGACCGACCTCCTGCGGGAATCCCTCAAGCGGAATCAGTTACAGGAAGCCTATCTTCGCATCACCGTTTCGCGGGGCGCGGGCGAAATCGGACTAGACCCGGCGCTGTGCAAATCCCCTACGCTGGTCATCATCGCCAAACCGTTTCAGCCGTATCCCGAATCGCTCTATACCGATGGCGTGTCGGTGATCATCGCCAAAACCAGGCGCAACCTGCCTGAGGCCCTGCCGCCGCAGGTCAAATCGCTCAATTTCCTGAACAACATCCTGGCAAAGATGGAGGCGAAAACGGCCGGCGCTCATGAAGCCCTGATGCTGAACCACCGGGGCGAACTCACCGAGGGAACGACCAGCAACCTGTTCGCGGTGCAACAAGGGCGCGTACGGACGCCGCCGGTCGAAAGCGGCATCCTCGATGGCATCACCCGCGGGCTGGTGCTGCAGTTGGCGTCCGAACTGGGCATCCCATCGGACGAGGCGCGACTGACCGTGGACGATCTGCTGCGCGCCGAAGAATGCTTCCTCACCAATACGACACAGGAAGTGCTACCGGTAACGCAGGTGGATGGACAACGAATCGGAAACGGCAAGCCGGGCGCGATCACCCGCCAGCTACACGCGTCATTTCGGGACAGTCTTGACCGGTTCCTTGACAGGCTGTGACCGGTCCGCAATCCGCTCGACCTTGACCTTGGACACCCGCCGGTCGCCCAGGTCCACAACCGTGAACTTGTAGTCGCCGTGATAGAACACCTCGCCTCCGCGGGGGAGTCCCTGGATCTGATAGGTAATGAACCCGCTCAACGTTTCATACTCAGGCGAGAGCGGGATCGGCAGCGCGTATTCGGTAATGAGGTCTTTCACGGGCATGGAGGCATCGACGAGAACCGCACCATCCTTGAGCCGCTCGACGGGCTTTTCCTCCGTGTCGTACTCGTCCTGGATCTCTCCGACGATCTCCTCGATCAGGTCTTCCAGCGTGACCAGCCCTTCGACGCTGCCATACTCGTTGACCACGATGGCCATGTGTATCCGCCGGCGCTGCATCTCCTTGAGCAGCAGGCTGACCTTCATGGCTTCGGGGACGTAATAGACAGGATGCAGCAAATCCTTGAGGTTAAACAGCTTGCCCGACGCGACTTGGCCCAGGAGGTCTTTCTGGTAGAGAATGCCCAGCAGGTCGTTGAGGCCCTTGCGGTACACCGGGTAGCGGGAAAATTTGTTCTCATCGATGTAGCGCAGGAGGTCGGCCATCGGCGTATCGATTTCGATCGCGCACATCTTGGGGCGCGGAACCATAACCTCCTTCACCGAGGTGTCGGTGAATTCGAATACGCTCCGGATGAGTTCCTGCTCGGTCTTGTCGAAGACCCCTGTTTCCTGGCCTTCTTTCATGAGCAGGTTGATCTCCTCTTCCGAGATGAACACCTTTTGGTCCGGAGCCGCCTTGCCCAACACGCGCAGGATGCTCCTGCTCGACAAGGCCAGCGGCTTGATGCCCCAGACCGCCACCCGCGCGAACCACTCCAACGGACGCGCCATAAACAGCGCAAGGCGCTCCGGATTCTTGATAGCCAGTATCTTGGGCACGAGCTCGCCGAAGATGAGCGCGAAGTACGAAATAATGAGGACCACCGTCCCGACCGCGATCGGCTCGGCCACGGCCTGCACGAACGCAAAGGGGATCGCCGCAACGACGGGCTTAAGATGGTCGATGGCGACGACGCCGCCCATGGCGGCGGCCGTCGCGCCCGCGACCGTGATCCCAATCTGAGTGGTTGCCAGAAAGCGCTCCGAATCTTCCTGAAAGACCTGCACGAAACGGGCCCGGACGTTCCCCTCCTCGACCAGGTGTTTGACCCGGCTTCGCCGCGTGTTGACGATGGACAATTCGGCGCAGGCAAAGAAACCGTTCAAGAGAATCAGAACCCCAATGGCGATCAGCTCCAGCCACATCAGTGCACCCCCATTACCAAGCTTACGCAGCAGGGGGTATTGTATACGAAGCGGCCCCCAAACATACAATATTCCGGTCAGTTCGCCGCTTCACCGTCCTTTCCATTCCCAGGAATACCCGCGAACAACCACTAGGACCGGGACGGCCGATCACAGAGAAACGTTGACACGTAGGAACGGGTTGGGTATGGTGGACCTCATGTTGCGGCGCATTCGTTCGTACGGGCATATCTGGAGCCTGACGGGTCTTGCGATCCTGGGCGTCGTTTCCACCGATGCGTCCGCCGAGACGATCTACCGTTTTGTCGACACCAACGGCGTGACCCACCTCTCCAACGCGCCGACCGACTCGCGCTACCGGAAAATGCGGGAAGACCGTTCGCCAGCGGCCGCGAGGCCGGTCGTCTCCAGTCCAACGCAGACAAAACCGACCATGCCGGTTTCTTCGCCGAGCCAAGTCCTCGCTTCCGCGCCGAGCAGCCTTGCAGAGGAACGAACCGGCGACACGTTTTACCAGTATAAGGACGTCAACGGAGTCATCCATTTTTCCAACGTCCCGACGAATCCGCGCTACAAGAGGATTCGGGGAGAGCGGACGCTCGCCAGACTGAAACCGACGCTCCCCTCCCTGAAGCTCCACGACACCATTGTACAGACCTCTCACAAGCACCGCATGAGCCCGGCACTCGTACATGCCGTCATCCGCGCTGAGTCGGCCTATGATCCCAACGCCGTATCGTCGAAGGGCGCAATGGGCCTGATGCAGTTGATGCCGGGCACGGCGTCGCTGCTGAACGTCTTGAATCCCTACGACCCGGAGGAGAACGTCTCCGGCGGCGTGCGTTACCTGCGCTATCTGCTGGACCGCTTCGGAGGAAACCTGGAGCTGGCGCTTGCCGCCTATAACGCGGGAGAGTCCAGAGTGCTGCGCGAGAGCCGGATTCCACGGATCAGCGAAACCCAGCAGTACGTCCGGAAGGTCATCCGCTTCTACAAGGACTTTTCCCGCGAAGGGATCGCCAGTCGGCCTACCCGGATCTATGATGCGGAAACTCCCCCCCTCATTACCCGTCGTTTCGTCAATTATTTGAGTCCCAATTAAGCTCTCGTTCCCGCACCTCGCACGTTCCCCTGCCCGCCGCTTCCAATTGGATGTGGCGGTCCCAGCCGGCTGAAAATTCCTCCGGAAAGTCGGATCGGAAATGGGCGCCGAGGCTATGCTCGCGCTGGAGGGCAGCCGTCGCGACGAGATGCCCCACCGTCACCATATTCTGGATCTCCAACTCGCGTCGAGTCTGGCACCGACCCTTCAGACGCTCTTCCCATTTTTCAAACTGCGCGATCGCGGCAAGAAGGCTCTCCCTGTTTCGGATGATGCCGGCCTTTGTCCACATCAGCCGACGCAGCGAGTTGAGCAGCTTCTCCATCGCGAGCTGATCGCTGCGCGACTTTGCATCGGTCTCCGCCTTTCGGACCTTCGAGCCATCGCGCGCCGTACCTGGACCGTTTGCATACGCGGCGGCGGCCTCGGCCGCGCGGGCGCCGAAGACCAGGCCCTCCAGCAAGGAATTGCTGGCCAGGCGGTTTGCACCGTGGACGCCGGAACAGGCCACCTCGCCGGCGGCAAACAGCCCGGAGATGCTGGTCGCTCCATACGTGTCCGTCCACACACCGCCCATCATAAAGTGCGCGCTGGGACAGACCGGAATCATCTCTTCCGTGATATCCACATCGTAGCGCAGGCACGTCGCGTAGATCGTCGGAAAGCGCTCCCGAATAAAGCCCGGTTCCAGATGAGTCACGTCGAGATAGACGTGCCGGGCGGACGTCGCCACCATTTCATTCCAGATCGCGCGGGAGACGATGTCGCGCGACGCCATCTCGGCCATCTCGTGGTAGCGTCCCATGAAGGCCTCGCCGTTAATGTTTCGCAGAATGCCGCCTTCTCCCCGCATGGCCTCGGAGAGCAGGAATTGGGGGGTGGCCGGCAGGTACAAGGCCGTGGGATGGAACTGGACGAATTCCATGTCCTCCACGATCGCGCCGGCGCGGTAGGCCATCGCGATCCCGTCGCCGGTCGCAACGGGCGGATTGGTCGTCCTGGCGTAGATCTGTCCGGCTCCTCCCGTGGACAACACCACGGCCCGCGCTTTGACCTGTTTCACCTCCCCTGAGGACTCATCCAACACCAACGCACCGTTGCAACGGCCCTCCTCGTCTTGCAGCAGGTCAACGGTGAAATGGTGGTCGCGCCAGGCGATCTGCGGCAGAGAACGCGCCTGGTCGAGCAGGGTGCGGACCATCTCGGTGCCCGTGGCGTCGCCGCCGGCGCGCATGATGCGGTCCCGGCTGTGCGCCGCTTCGCGGGCGAAGGCATACCCTGCCCCCGCTTTGTCGAAGCGCGCTCCCCAGCGGATCAACTCCTGAATCCGGGCCGGCCCCTCCTCGACGAGCACCTGGACCGCCGCCTCCCGGCACAGCCCTTTGCCGGCGCGCAACGTATCGTCTCGATGCAACGCGATGTCGTCTTCCTCGGACGCGACGGCCACGCCCCCCTGGGCATAAATCGAACTTCCCTCTGCAGGGCTTCCTTTCGTCAGAATCAGCACGCGCCCGGCCCGGCTCAAGCCGATGGCCGCCCGCAGCCCGGCAACGCCGCTGCCGATGACCAGGAAGTCGGCGATCGGGAGCGTCGGCTTCGCAGCCGCACGCGTGCGTCGGACAGCCATGCTACCGCCCCTTCGGCCGCTCAATCTGAATCCTGCGGGCCGACATGCCGAAGGGCGCATCACCGTCGACCGCGCTCAACGTAAGATTCTGTTGCCCCACCATCCGGAACACGGCATGGCCCCGTTCCCGGAGCGGCTGGTCTCCGTCCCGTATCTGCCACTGCCCCTGCCAGTGGAAATACACGGCTACGTCCGGTCCTTCCACCATCACCCGATCGATCGTAAAATCGAGGCTGATCTGCTCGTAGGCGGCGAAGTCTCGCTGGATGTCCGCCTGCATCTTGCGGAGACTCTCTGAGGGCATAAACAGGCCCTCGAAGACACTGGGGTCTTTGCCCGTATAGGCCTTCCGTATCTGCTCCACCGTGCTGTCGATTTTCCGGACGCGGGCAGCGTCATCCGGATTGATGGTGTTGGGTTTGGAGCAGGCCACGGCCCCGAGCCCCGCAAGCCCGACGAACCATAAGGTTACGATTGATCGAATCGAGCTGAAGTCTCGCACGAACATGAAGGCTTCAGTATAGCATTCTTGACAAGGCGGCCCTAATAGAATACCCTCCGCCCGTTTTGAGAAGCGGCCGGCTTGCTATTGCCGGTCGGATTCGGTAGATTGCGGAAAGCATTACGGAGAAGCCTATGTCGAGTGTTGTCAAGAAGCGCCGGAAGAAAATGCGGAAGCACAAGCATCGGAAGCTCCGTCGGCGCATGAAATTCGCGCGCCGGAAAGTGTAGGCGCGCCTTCGAAAGGAGGCTCAGCCATGGCAACCGATGGCAAAAAAGTCCGCGTCCGGGTCCGGACGACTCAGGCCGTCTACATCGGCGACATCCTGCTGCCCGCCATGCGCAATCGAATGTCCGATTACTTCAACGATGAGAAGTACACCTTCCTCAATCTTACCGACGTGCGGATACAGAATACGAAGGAAGAGATGGAATTCGTTTGCCTCAACAAGAACATGATCGAATCCATCACCCTCGCCGACTAGTGACACGGGAGCGCTGCCGCTCCGTCCCACCCTCCTGATGTCCCGCTTCACCCTGTTCGGTCGGTTCTATCTCTACCTCCGGCCGTATCGCGGCCGCATGGCCGCCTCCGCCCTGCTCGTCATGGGCGCTGCCGGGATCAACCTGGCCATGCTCTGGGTAATCCGCCGGCTGGTGGACACAGTGCTCGTTCAACGAGACCCGGCCGCCCTGAACATGGCCATCGCCGAACTCGGCGCCTTGTTCCTCTGCCAGGGCGCGCTCGGAATGGGACACAGCTACCTGACCGCCGCGACAAGCCAGCGTATCCTGGCGGATTTCCGGACGCATCTGTTCGACCACCTCCAGTCCCTCTCGCTGAGCTTTTTCGCCAAACGGCGAACCGGCGAATTGATGTCGCGACTCATGAACGACGTGGGCTCCCTGCAGAGCGCCCTGACCGAGGTCCCGATCGACCTGGCCAAACAACTCGTCACGCTGGTCGGCGGTCTCGCCATCCTGTTCTTCATGAACTGGCGGCTGTGCGTGTTGATCCTGTTCCTGCTCCCTGCCATCGTGCTGGTGGCCCGCTTCTTCGGCCGGCGCCTCAAAGCGCTGTCCACCGGCATTCAGGACGAGACCGCGCGCACCTCGACGATTTTGGAAGAAGTCGTGTCTGGCATCCGGGTGGTCAAGTCTTTTGTGCGGGAAGACTACGAGCGGGAACGGTTCGGAACCCAGGTCCGCCGCACGCTGGACATGGTGCTCAAGCGTGCGCGGATCATGGCGGTCTTCGTGCCGATCATCACCTTCGCCACCTTCGCCTCCGCGGCGGCGGTGCTCTGGTACGGCGGCACCCAGGTGATCAAGGGCGTGATGAGCCCAGGAGACCTGATCGCCTTCGTGCTCTACGCGGGTCTCCTGATTGGTCCCTTCGGAACGTTCGCGCGGCTTTTCTCCCAGGTCAAAGAGGCCCAAGGCGCGCTGGAGCGGGTCTTTGAAATCCTCGACACCCAATCCGCGGTCGCCGATGCTCCCGATGCGCGCCCGCTTCCCGCTGTCGAAGGCCGCGTGTCCATGCAGGGCGTGAGCTTCTCCTATGACGGCCGCACGCCGGTCTTGACCGGCATCACCTTTCGCGCCCGGCCGGGCGAGCTGGTCGCGCTGGTCGGCCCGTCGGGCTCCGGCAAAACGACGCTGATCAATCTCCTCCACCGGTTTTACGACCCGACGGCGGGCTCCGTCGCCATCGACGGCCACGATCTGCGATCCGTCACGACGCAGAGCCTCTACGGGCAGATCGCGCTGGTGCCGCAGGAGACGCACCTGTTCGGCGGCACGATCCGGGACAACATCCGATACGGCCGCGTCTCCGCCGCCGAAGGGGAGATCGTGGCCGCGGCGCGCGCGGCGAACGCCCACGACTTCATCACGGCCCTGCCGGACGGCTACGGGACGCTGGTCGGGGAAAAAGGGATCAATCTCTCGGGCGGGCAACGCCAACGGATCGCTATCGCGCGGGCCGTCCTCAAAGACCCGCGGATCCTCATCCTCGACGAGGCGACATCCTCGCTCGACAACGAATCGGAGTTACTGGTGCAGGACGCCCTGGACCGCCTCATGAAGGGACGGACGACCTTCGTGATCGCGCACCGCTTCAGCACGATCCAGAAGGCAGACCGGATCTTAATGTTGGAGAAGGGACGGATTGTCGAGGAGGGCACCCACGCCGCCCTCCTCGACAAGAAAGGCCTCTACTTTCACCTGTACCGGCTGGGGCTGGTGGGAACGGAACTCACTTGATCGTGGAGAAATCAACCTCCCAGCTCATGGCATCGCCCATCGGCGGAAAGAGAGTGATCTTGGTGGGCGCTTTGGGATCGAACGCGCCGTACGCAAACGACGCGGCGATTTTCCCGCGATAGGCCGGGCCCTTCTCGTTCTTCTTGGCCTTGTCCGGCTTGACCATTTCCCCTTTGACCATCTTGCCGCCCTGTTCCAGCGTCGCGGAGGAGCCCTCGGCGAAGTCCACTGTGTCGCCGCAAAAATCGAAAACAATCTTCAGGCGTTTCGCTTCCGCCGTCTTCTTGATCGCGCCGTCCACCTGCTCCTTGTCCCGTTCCGCCCGTTCGGGGTCGGCTGCGATCAGGGCGCCCAACCGATTGAGCCCAACCGTCTTGGTCTGAATTTCCCCGCCGCCGCCGCAGAGGTCCTTCGCGAGATCGACGCCGAACCTGGTCGGAAGCGTCTTGACGTCTTTTGTCTGCTTCCCGTCCTCGACGGCTTTTTTGACGGCGGCCTCATTAAGGTCCACGTCGATCGCGCCGGTCGGTCCCGTCGACAGACATACCAGGCTCGCCGCAATCATCGCTCCCGACAACCAACGCCGCCATGCTAATCCGATCATTCGTACGCCCCCTTCTCTCGTGGGTTGAAAACGGTCGCCTTCGACCTTCATTCTAAAAAAACATCGCGCTGTTTGCAAACCGGCTTGCCAATGAGCGGAGTGCCCTGTTAGAGTGAAGGCCGCTGAACCCTTTCAAGGAGAGAAATCGTGGAAAACGAGTTGATCGCCAGACTGAAGGACGTTCTCAAGAATTACAAAGACATCTCCCTGGATTTTGTCGTCGAGCATGTCCGTGACACCATCAAAAAGCGCACGGTCAAGGCCTACCATGTCAACAAGCACATCCCGCAGGGCTACGAAGACCAGGGCGCATTTAACCTGTTGATCGTCACGGCCGGCAACCATCTCTTCGACTGCGTGGTCGGGGAAGAATACTTCCGGTACGACGCGGTGGCCGTCAAGGCCATTGATAAAGTCCAGGTGATGGACGGACAGTGGGAAAACAAGGAGACGAACAAGACCGAAACCTTCCTGAGCCTGCGCCTCTCACACAGCGACGAGAGCCACGTCGCACTGGCGCTGGAAGACAGCGAGCGTCCCAGCATCAAGGCTCTCACCGACGTAATTCTCTCCATTCGCAATCCAGAATCTTAGCTTCCCAGCTTCACGATAATCTCCCACTCCTTCGGACTCACCGGTTGAACCGAAAGCCGGCTGCCTCGCCGAAGCAGGACCATTTTCTCCAGCCCCTTCGTTTTGCGCAGGGCGTCCAGCGTCGCCGGATTTCGCAACGGCTTGATCGCCCGCAGATTCACCATGTCCCAGATCGGCTGGTCGCGCTTGGCCTTCGGATCGTAGTGGATTTCCTTCGGATTAAACTGGGTATGGTCCGGATAAGCCTCGCGCACGACTTCCGCGAGGCCCACCACGCCCGGCTGGTCGCAGTTGCTGTGATAGAACAGCACCTTGTCTCCTACCCGCATCTTCCGCATGTAATTCCGGGCCTGGTAGTTCCGAACGCCGTCCCAGTGGTTGGTCGAATCCTTCGATTTCACCAGAGCGTCGAAGCTGAAGGATGTGGGCTCGGATTTCATCAACCAGTATTGGGGGGATGGCATGGGCTCATTTGGTTCGGTATTGAATATCCTGCAGGTTTGATCGAACTGCCGGTCCAGCTAGCTCGGAGTGGTGGTCCCAACGGGATTTGAACCCGTGTTTATGCCTTGAGAGGGCACCGTCCTAGGCCAGGCTAGACGATGGGACCACTGGCTCGGCACCTTAACGAAAAGGGCGCGAGCTTGTCAACGTGCAGTCCTGCGTGCAGCTTGCGCTGCGAGATACCCACCTGATATAAAGAAAGCTCCTGCTGATGCATGAACGAGGCGGACAACACGCATGGGCGGAACGAATCCCTACATCGAAAAACCGGCGGCAGAGCTGCCGCAAAAGCCCTATAAGGTGACGTTTCACAGACCCGATGGGCCTTCAATCGTCTTTGAAGTGGACCCCGCCAAGCTCCCCTACGGTCCAACCGGCTTGCCGGGAAGCATCCTCGACATCGCGCTGAACGGAGGCGCCGCGGGCCTTGACCTGGAACATGCCTGCGGAGGGGTCTGCGCCTGCTCGACCTGTCACGTGAAGGTGGTCAAGGGGCTGGAGTCCTGCAACGAGCCCACGGACGACGAGCTCGATCAACTCGAGGAAGCGCCGGACCTCTCGCTAAACTCCCGGCTCGGCTGCCAATGCGTTCCGAACGGCTCGACTGATATCGAAATCGAGATCCCCGCCTGGAACAAGAACCTCGTCAAGGAAGGCCATTAAGCGAGGGCGCGGAGGATGGCTGGGGGACGAGGATTCGAACCTCGGTAGACAGATCCAGAGTCTGTCGTCCTACCACTAGACGATCCCCCAACCTGTGACGCGTGGTATAGCAGCATTATCGGTGGCTCACCGCATCAAGTCAATGGCCTTCGTGAGTCGCGCGAGCGTCCGCTCCCGGCCCAGCAAGACCATCACGTCGAAGATGCCGGGGCTGACGGTCCCGCCCGTGAGCGCCACTCGCACCGGCTGCGCCAGTTTGTTCATCGAGAGGCCTGTCTCCGCCAGCACGGACTTGAAGCCCTGCTCGAGCACGTCGTGCTCGAATGCGGGCGCCCGCTCCAGCACGGCGACCAGCTTGCGGAAAGCCGGCTGCGTCGTCGCAGTCAGAAATTTCTTCGCGGCGTCCTGGTCCATCGTGACCGCCTCCTGGAAGAAGGGCGCCGCCTTGTCGGCCATCTCCACGAGCGTCTGTGACCGCTCGCGGAGGGCCAGCACCAGCTTCTCGGTCCAGACTCGGTCCGGCTGCGTATGTCCGTTCAGCACTCCCCGCTTCCGGAGGAACGGAATCAGCAACGCGGCCACGCGCTTCGTGTCCGTCGTCTTCAGGTACTGACCGTTCAGCCACAACAATTTGTCGGGATTGAACGCGGCGGGCGATTTGGTGATGTTCGCCAGCGAGAATTTTTCGATCATTTCCTGCATCGAGAATACTTCCTGATCGCCGTACGACCACCCCAGCCGCACCAGATAATTGACAAGCGCCTCGGGCAGGTAGCCCGCCTCCTGGTATTCCAGCACCGAGGTCGCGCCGTGCCGCTTGGATAGCTTCACTTTGTCCATCCCAAGGATCATGGACAGGTGGCCGAACCGCGGCGGCTCATGCCCCAAGGCCCGATGCAGAAGAATCTGCCGGGGCGTGTTGTTGAGATGATCATCGCCGCGGATGACGTGAGTGATCGTCATCAGGGCATCGTCCACCACCGCGCCGAAATTGTAGGTCGGCATCCCGTTGGACCGCATGATGATGAGATCGTCGAGTTGGGCGTTGTCGAACGTGACGTCTCCTTTGATCAGGTCATGGACCGTAGTCTGTCCTTCCTGCGGCGACACGAACCGGACGACCGGGGATACGCCGGGAGGCGCGTCGCCGGACCGCCGCCGGCACCGCCCATCGTATTTGGGAAGCTCCTTCCGAGCCAGGGCCTCTTTCCGGCGGGTCTCCAGTTCTTCTTCCGCGCAGTAGCACAGATAGGCTTTCCCTTCCTCCAGTAACCGGTCGGCGTGATTCTTGTAAAGTGAAAGGCGCGCAGTCTGGTAGATCGGTCCCTCATCCCAATCCAGCCCCACCCACTTCAGCCCGTCTAGAATGGCCTGGATGGCTTCAGGCGTTGACCGCTCCCGATCCGTATCTTCGATCCGGAGGATGAACACGCCCTTTTCATGTCTGGCAAAGAGCCAGTTAAAGAGAGCCGTGCGGATTCCCCCAACGTGGAGGTATCCTGTCGGGCTAGGGGCGAATCGGACTCGGACTTGACTCATAACCAGCGATCCCCTATAATTCTTAAGACATTGAAAGATAATATAAATTATTTGTATTGACAAGCACTTTCGGCGATGTTACATTTATACCCGACCAAGATGGTCTCCGATATAAATAGTCCCCGACTGATTGAATCGGACTCATTCATATGCTGAAACTTTCCAAAAAGACGGATTACGCCCTGATGGCTATTCAATATATGGCCTCCAAGGGCGCCGACCGGGTGGTCAATACCAAGGAGATCGCCGAGGAGTACAAAATTCCGGTCGAACTCCTTGCCAAGGTGCTCCAGAAACTTGGGAAGAAGGGCCTGATCGCGAGCCAGAACGGTCCGAAAGGCGGGTATATCCTGGCCAAATCGCCGGACAGCATCTCGGTGCTCTCCATTATTCAAGCGATCGAGGGACACCTCGGCATCACCGAATGCTACCATAATGAGGATTCTCATTGTATGCAGATGGCGCGCTGCAACATCCGCACTCCTTTGCGCAACGTTCAAAACAGCATCTACAGCCTGCTCGACAGTATGTCGATCGAAGACATGAGCACGTTCAGCACCGCTACGGTCGAGTCGCCTGCTCGATTATTCAGCCATCGGACTTAAATTTCCTAAAGGAGCCACGCGATGAAGTTTCCGCTCTACATGGATAATCACTCCACAACTCCGATGGACCCCAGGGTTCTCGAGACGATGCTGCCCTATTTCATCGAAAAGTTCGGCAACGCCGCCAGCCGCAACCACCAGTTCGGGTGGGAGGCTGAAGAGGCGGTCGAACGTGCGCGCAAGCAGATCGCCAAGCTCATCCACTGCGACGCCAAGGAGATCGTCTTCACCAGCGGCGCCACGGAATCGGACAACCTCGCGCTCAAGGGCGTCGTAGAAATGTACAAGGAGAAGGGCGATCACATCATTACTTGCAGCACGGAACACCGGGCGATCCTGGACACCTGCAAGTCGCTGGAGAAGCGCGGCATCAAGGTCACCTACCTGCCGGTCGAGAAGGATGGCCGGGTCAACCCCGACGAGGTCCGCAAAGCCATCACGGACAAGACGATCCTCATCTCGATCATGCTGGCCAACAATGAAATCGGGACGATTCACCCGATCGCCGAGATCGGGAAGATCGCAAAAGAAAAGGGCATTCTCTTGCACTGCGACGCAACGCAGGGCGTTGGCAAGATCCCCGTGGACGTGGAAGCGCTCAAGGTCGACCTGATGTCCTTCACCGCCCACAAGATTTACGGTCCCAAAGGCGTCGGCGCCCTGTACGTCCGGAAGAAGGGGCCACGAGTCCGCCTGGTGCCCCAGATCGACGGCGGCGGCCACGAGCGCGGGATGCGGTCCGGCACCCTCCCCGTTCCCCTGATCATCGGGTTCGGAAAGGCTTGCGAGCTCTGCGAGCAGGAAATGCCGGCCGAGAGCAAGCGGATCGCGGCGATGCGGGACCGTCTCCAGACCCAGATCATGAAAAGCCTGGACGAGTGCTACCTCAACGGGCACCCGACGGAGCGGCTGCCGCACAACCTCAATATCAGCTTTGCCTATGTGGAGGGCGAGGCCCTGCTCATGGGCGTCAAGGAAATCGCGCTGTCGTCCGGATCGGCCTGCACCTCGGCCACGTTGGAGCCGTCGTACGTGTTGCGGGCCCTGGGCGTAGGTTCGGACCTGGCGCACTCCTCTATCCGGTTCGGGCTCGGCCGGTTCACAACCGATGAGGAAGTGGACTACACGGCTAAGCGGATGGTCGAGGCCGTGACGCGGCTCCGGGAGATGTCTCCGCTTTACGAGATGGCGAAGGAAGGGATTGATTTGAAATCCGTACAATGGGCTGTGCATTAAGGGGGTAAGGGATCATGGCATACAGCGAAAAAGTCATCGACCATTACAATAACCCGCGCAACATGGGGAGCCTGCCGAAGGATGACAAGCAGGTAGGGACCGGGATCGTGGGCGCCCCGGAGTGCGGCGACGTGATGAAGCTGCAGATCAAGGTCGAGAACGACGTCATCGTGGACGCCAAGTTCAAGACCTTCGGCTGCGGTTCCGCGATCGCCAGCTCCAGTCTGGCAACGGAATGGCTCAAGGGCCGTACCGTCGAAGAGGCGTACAAGATCAAGAACACCGACATCGTGCAGGAGCTGAACCTGCCGCCGGTGAAGATCCACTGCTCGGTCTTGGCCGAGGACGCCATCAAGTCCGCGCTGGAAGACTACAAGAAGAAAGCGTCGACCGGCACGCCTCAGGCGGAGACTGCCGCCGCCAAGGCGACAAAGTAACGGGAGGCACGCACCGCTATGGAAGAGACCGCTGCAACCACCACCCCGATCGTGACGTTGACGCCGAACGCCGTCCAGGAGGTAAAACGCCTCCAGGAAGTCCAGGGATTGGGCTCGGCGGCGCTGCGCTTGGGCGTCAAGGGCGGGGGCTGTTCGGGCCTCAGCTACACCGTCAACTTCGATACGGAGATGGGTCCGTATGATCAGTCCTACGAAGTCGAGGGCATCCGGATCATCGTGGACATGAAAAGCGCGATCTACCTCCAAGGGACCCAGCTCGACTATCAGAAGGACATGTTGAGCGGCCAGTTCAAGTTCAGCAACCCGAACGCCGCCAAGAGCTGCGGCTGCGGAGAATCGTTCTCCGTCTGACCGCACCTTCCACAGGAAACGCACGCGCACGGGGCATGGCCGGACTCGGTGGCCATGCCCGTTGTGTCTAGAGGGCCGGGACCCCCGCATGGAAACCAAAAAGAAAGAGCTGCCCGTGGTGCCCATGGCGCGCAGCATGTGCTGGCATTGCGAGTCCGACGTCGGCGGCGAATACTTTTGCGGTCAGTGCGTCAAGGTCCAGCCCCTGTCGAAAGACATCGACTACTTCACGTGCTTGGGGCTCCCCCGGAAATTGAGCATCGACACCGCGTCTTTGGAGAGCAAGTTCTATGAGCTGAGCCGCGTCTTCCATCCCGACTTCTACGAGGGCAAATCGGAGATGGAACGGGCCGTCAGCCTCGCCAATTCCGCCATCCTCAACCAGGCTTATCGGACGCTGAAGGACCCGATCCTGCGTGTGGAATACCTTTTGCAATTGGAGGCCGGCGCCGCCAAGGACATCCCGGGGAAAGCGCCCGCCGACCTCTTTGAAACGATCCTGGAGATCCAGGAGCACTTGGAAGAGTTCCAGACGGCCAAGTCCCAGAATGACGCCGCCGCCGCGCGCGCCACGGACTTGCTGAAAACTGCCCGAAAAACCCTGGACGCCAAACGGACAGCCCTGGAGAGCCGCCTGGCCGAACTCTTCCAGATCTGGGACCGGCTGATCGACAAACACTCGCACGACCAGGCCCACTCGGCCCAGAAAGAGCAAACTCTGAAGGAGATGCGCGGCCTGCTGTCCGAGCGGACCTACGTGACCAACATGCTCGGGAACATCGCGGAGGCCCTGGGGTAATGGCGCGCATCGTCGGGATCGATCTCGGAACGACCAACTCCCTCGTCGCCTACATGAAGGGGAAGATCCCCACGGTCATCGCGGGACCGGAGGGGCACACGATGGTGCCGTCCATCATCGCTTCCACGCCGGAGGGGTTCCTCGTCGGCGACAAGGCCAAGGCCCAGCTCTTGCGCAACCCCGAACAGACCGTCTATTCGGTCAAGCGTTTCATGGGCAAAGGGCTGGCGGACGTCACGCAGGAATTGCAGTATTTCCCGTTCAAGCTCACCGAGCAGAACGGCGTCATTCGTCTTCAGATCGGCGACAAGGCGCTCACCCCGCCAGAAATCTCGTCCATGATTCTCAAGGAGCTCAAGACCCGCGCCGAGGCGTTCTTCGGCGAAGAGATCCGCAAGGCCGTCATCACGGTCCCCGCCTATTTCAACGACAGTCAGCGGCAGGCCACCAAGGACGCCGGGAAGATCGCGGGACTGGACGTGGCGCGGATCGTCAACGAGCCGACCGCCGCGTCCTTGGCCTACGGCCTGCAGAAGCGCACACAGGGGACCATCGCCGTCTACGACCTGGGGGGCGGGACCTTCGACATCTCGATCCTCAAGCTCAAGGGCGGCATCTTCGAAGTGCTGGCGACGAACGGCAACACCCACCTCGGCGGCGACGACTTCGACCGGCGCCTCGTGGACGTGATGATGAAGGAGATCAAGACCCGCCATGGGGTTTCACTGGAAGGCCGGCCCGAACTGCAACAGGATATCCGCATCCGCGCCGAGCAGGCGAAATGCGCGCTGTCCACGGACGTCCAAACGACCGTCCAGGTCCCGCTGCCGGACGGCAAAGGAGACTACACCCGCACTTTCACGCGGGCCGAGCTTGAGAACCTGGTCAATGACCTGGTGGAGAAGACCCTCTCGCCCTGCCGGCAGGCGGTCAAGGACGCTGGGCTGTCCGCCACGGACGTGGACGAGGTCGTCCTCGTCGGCGGTTCCACGCGGATGCCGCGCGTGCGGCAACGGGTCCAGGCATTGTTCGGCAAGCCTCCTCATTGCGAGCTCAACCCGGACGAAGTCGTGGCGCTCGGCGCCGCCGTGCAGGCGGATATTCTCTCCGGCGTCATTCAGGACATGCTGCTGCTCGACGTGACGCCGCTGACGCTCGGGATCGAAACGATGGGCAGCGTCATGAGTAGCCTGATCCGCCGCAACACGACGATCCCGACCAGCGCGAAGGAAATGTTCACGACGTTCGTGGACGGGCAAACCTCCGTGGACATTCACATCCTCCAGGGCGAGCGCGAGCTCGTCAAGGACAACCGGAGCTTGGCGCGCTTCCAGCTCAGGATCCCGCCCCTGCCGGCCGGCGCGCCCCGCGTCGAGGTCACCTTCATGATCGACGCGAACGGCATCCTGAGCGTCACTGCCCGGGACGTCCGTACGGGCGAGGCGCAGTCCATCGAGGTAAAACCGTCCTATGGCCTGTCGGACCAGGAAGTCGAGCGCATGATCCGCGATTCTTTCGTCTTCGCCCAGCAGGACATCAAGGAACGGCAGCGGATCGAGGCGATGAACGAGGCGGAGAGTATCTTGAAAGCGACCGAGAAAGCGCTGGCGCGCGCCGACGGACTGGCCACGCCGGAGGAGTTGGCGGCGATCCGGCAGGCGGTGGCCGATCTGAGAGCCGCCATGGCCGGCACCGACCACCGCCCGATCCGTGACGCCATCGCGGCGCTGGACAAGGCCTCCTACAGCGTGGCCGAGAAGCTCATGAACAGCACCTTGCAAGACGCGTTAAAGGATAAGAAGCTTTCAGACGTGAAGTAAGCGAGGCCGCCCTATGGAAATAGACTGGAACGATACCGAGGAGATCGCCATTCAGCTGCTCGAACGCCACCCCGAGACCGACCCGCTGACGATCCGGTTCACGGATCTGCATCAATGGGTCACGTCGCTTCCAGGCTTTATCGGGGACCCCAGGAAATCAAACGAGAAGATCCTCGAGGCCATCCAGATGTCCTGGCACGAAGAGTACAAGGACGCCCACGGCTGACGCTTACATCTGGTCGAATTTGAAGAACTGGGACGGCGAGCCCTTGGAGGCCGCGTGCTGGGTCGGCTCGGTGCCTTTCAGAAACACTTCATCCACACCCTGGTCCGTGCCCTCCGGGGCGAGCAGACCGGTGGCCGGATCGATCTTGACGGTGATGACTCCGTCCGGAACCGTGAAGGGCACGACCGGCAAGGACTCCAAGGCTTTTTTCATGTAGTTCATCCAGATCGGGAGCGCCGCGCGCGCCCCGGCCTCCCGCTCCCCGATCGTCCGGATTTCGTCGAACCCCACCCAGACTCCCGTCACCAGATTGGGTGCCCCGCCCACGAACCACGCGTCCGTGAAATCGTTGGTCGTACCGGTCTTGCCGGCCAGCGGGCGGCCCATCCCTTTGGCCGCCTGGCCCGTCCCCTTCTGGATGACGTCCTCCAGCATATTGGTAATCAGGTAGGCGGACTCCTTGGACATCGCTTCGCGCGGCGCCGGCACGTGCGTTTCAAGTGCCTGGCCGTTGGCGTCCACCACTGACTCGATGGTGTAGGGTTCGAGGAGCATCCCCTGGTTCAGGAACGCGCCGTACGCCGCCGTCAGTTCCTGCAGCGTCACGCCCGACGATCCCAGCGCCAGCGAAAGATCGTTGGCGAGCGGCGACACGATCCCCAGATCCTTGGCCAGGTCCACCACCGGACGCACGCCGAGCTTCTCCAGCAGTCGCACCGTCGCGGCGTTGCGGGAATGCGCCAATGCGTCACGCAAGGTGGTCAACCCATGGAACTTCTGGTCGTAGTTCTCCGGCCGCCAGATCATTTCGGGATCGTTCTCGTTGTAGACCACGCCGGAATCCACGATCGGCGTTCCCGGCGAGAGCCCCTGATTGACGGCTGTGGCGTAAATGATGGGCTTGAACGCCGATCCCGGCTGCCGTCTGGACGAAGTCGCCCGGTTGTATTCGCTTCGGCGGAAATCGTATCCGCCGACCATGGCCCGGACCGCCCCCGTGCGGGGATCGACCGCCATGAAGGCACCCTCGACGATCGGAGTCTGCTCCAGGGCGAACTGGGCGGCGGAGGCGGACAGCTTCTTGACGCCCACTTCGACCACATCGCCGGTCTTGAACAGCTCTCCCGGAGATTTGGCGCCCATGTCCTTCACATTCTTCGTCGGATCGGGACCCCGCAGTCTCCGTTTGGTCCAGAGGAGATCCTCGGTAAAGACTTTTCCCGTGAGCCCCTGCGCCACAACCGTCAGCCCGTCCTTCGCGACCCTCGTCACGACGCCCTCAAGCAGCTCGCCCTCCCGAATCGGAGCGGAGGCCGACGCCCCGCTGGCCCGCCCAGCGGAGAACTCTTCGGGAGACGCACCCTGCCGGAGCGGCCCCCGATACCCCTGCCGTTTATCCAGCTGGCGAAGTCCCTCCTGCAAGACCGCCGTAGCCGTTTGCTGATCCGACAGGGAGAGCGTCGTGTACACTTGCAGCCCGCCCTTATAGACCATCTGTTCGCCGTAGGCGGCCATCAATTTCAGCCGGACGTTCTCGACGAAGTGCGGTGCCGGCTCATCGCGCGTGAGGCGTTTAAACGACACGGCTTCCTCGAGGGCCCGATCGGCCTCATCGGCGCCGATGAATCGCTCCTCGACCATGCGCTTGAGCACGGTGGCATGCCGGCGCGCGGCGGCCTCCGGGTGGTAATAGGGGGAATAGTCGGACGGCCCCTTGGGGAGCCCGGCGAGATAGGCGGCTTCGGCCAGCGTCACCTGACCCACGTCTTTGCCGAAGTAGGTCTGCGCGGCGGCCTGCACCCCGTACGCGCCATGCCCGAAGTAGATCTGGTTGAGGTAGAGCTCGAGGATCTGCTCCTTCCCCAGGATCTGCTCCATCTTGAGCGCCAGGAGCGCTTCTTTCACCTTCCGCTGGAAATCCCGTGTCGGCGACAGGAACAGCGACCGCGCCAGCTGCTGCGTGATCGTGCTCGCGCCCTGGCGGATTTTTCCGGACAGGATGTTCGTCATCGCCGCCCTGGCGATCCCCACAAAGTCCAGACCCCGGTGCTCGAAAAAGCGGGCGTCTTCAATCGCGATGACCGCGTTCACCAGATGCCGAGGAATCTTGTCCAGAGGGACCAGGATCCGGCGCTCCACGAAGAACTGCCCGATCACCTGCTTATCGGCCGAGTACACGCGCGTGACGAGGCTGGGCTGATACTCATGCAGGCCGGTCAGCGGGGGAAGGCCCTGCATCAGGTACAAGCCGGCGACGGCGACGATCCCCAGGCCGATCAGCACCGCCGTGACGGCTCCCCCAAACAGGAATTTCCAAATGGATCGCTGCCGCATGCTTTATCTTACCACAGCGTCTTACCGCAACGCCGTCGGACTTTGACTCCGGACTCGTTCATGCGTTAGAGTAGAGATCGATGTCGCCCGTCGCAGGCGGGCGGCTTTTTTTATGCCTTGAGGACCGCAGCCGGTATGCGCCGCACAGACCTTCGGAACATTGCCATCATTGCCCATGTGGACCACGGGAAGACGACCCTCGTGGATGCGATCCTCAAGCAAACCCACGTGCACCGCAACATCGAGGGCATGGGCGAGCGCATTCTGGACTCGATGGACCAGGAACGCGAGCGCGGCATCACCATCAAAGCCAAGAACGCCAGCGTAGTCTACAACGGCGTCAAGATCAACATCGTGGACACGCCGGGCCACGCCGATTTCGGGGGGGAAGTCGAGCGCACGCTACGCATGGTGGACGGCGTCCTCCTGTTGGTGGACGCCAAGGAAGGTCCCATGCCGCAGACCACCTTCGTGCTCCGCAAAGCCCTGGCCCTGGGGCACAAGGCCATCGTCGTCATCAACAAAGTCGACCGTCCCGACGCCCAGATCGAGGATGTCGTCAATCGCACGTTCGATCTCTTTGCCCATCTCGGCGCCACCGATGAGCAGTTGGACTTTCCCATCGTCTATACCTCCGCGCTCCATGGAACCGCCTCGCTCAACTCGGAAAAGCCCGGCGTGGACATCGCCCCCTTGCTCGACACGATCCTGGACAAAACCCCGTCCCCGCCCGTTTTCACCGACCGGCCCCTCCAGATGCTGGTGCTGGCCCTGGTCCACGATTCTTATAAAGGTAAGATGGCCATCGGCAAGCTGCTGTCCGGCACCCTCGCCAAGCGCCAGCCGATTATTCGCATCAAGACCGATGGCACGCAGATTCCGGGGAAAGTCACCGATCTCTTGATCTTCGAAGGTCTGGAGCGCAAGGAAGTGGAGCAGGTCGAGGCCGGAGAGATCGTCGCCGTCGCCGGACTCCCCGAGATCGGAATCGGCGAGACGCTGGCGGACGCCGAACGGCCGATGCAGTTGCCGCCCGTGGCGATCGACGAACCGACCGTCCAGATGACCTTTTCGGTCAATACCAGTCCCTTCGCCGGACGGGAAGGGAAATTCGTCACGTCCCGGCATCTCCGCGATCGGCTCTTCAAGGAACTGGAAACCAACGTCGCCCTGCGCGTGGAGGAAACCGATACCACCGACCAGTTCCTGGTCGCCGGGCGCGGCGAGCTCCATCTGGCGGTCCTCATCGAGACGATGCGGCGGGAAGGCTACGAGCTGCAGGTCTCCCAGCCCGAAGTCATCCTGCGTGAAGAGGGCGGCGCGACGCTGGAGCCGTATGAAGAGCTGACCATCGAGGTGCCGGTCGAGTTCCAGGGACCGGTGATCGAGGAAGTCGGCCGGCGACGGAGCGAACTGCGCCACATGAAACTGACGGCCCACGGCGACCTGCATCTGGAATACCACATCCCCACCCGCGGCGTGATCGGCCTGAAGAACGCGCTCCTGACCAAGACCAAGGGCACCGTCATCCTGCACCATATTTTCGACCGTTACGAGAAAGCGGATCTGCGCGCGCTCCAGGGAGAGGCTCACGGCTCACTGGTCGCGCATGAAACGGGGATCAGCAGCGCTTACGGACTCAACATCGCCCAGGAGCGCGGCGCCTTGTTCATCGGCTCGCAGGTGGAGGTCTATCAGGGAATGGTCGTCGGTGAGAATGCGCGGGACGAAGACCTGGATGTCAACGTCTGCAAGGCCAAACACTTGACGAACATGCGGGCGTCCGGGTCAGACGAGGCCATTGTCTTGACCCCTCCCCGCGAGATGACGCTGGAGTTCGCGCTCGAGTACATCGGGCCGGACGAGCTTGTCGAGGTGACGCCTTCCACGATCCGGCTCCGCAAACGCATGCTGGATCCGGAAGAAAGACGAAAGGCCAAAAAAACGCGGGGATGACAGGGAAACCCTACTGCGTGCCCCCCGTGCCCGCCAATGGATGGTCGGAGGAATAGAGGTAGCTGTTATGGGGGGTGACCTTGACCATGTCACCGTCTTTCACGACCGTGACTTCCGCTGCGATCCGTGTACCCACCGTGAACATGCACTCGGTCTCCCGCCACAGCCTGATGATCTCGGGGATTTCCTCCTTGTGCTCAAGCAAGAGTTGCTTCAACGTGGTCGGTTCTTTCAGTTCCCACTCAAGGACGTGCTCTCCGTTTGCCGCCGTCAGATTCCCCAATAAGCGCAACGTCACCATCGTTCCTCTGCTTTCTTCTTTCCCGCCCCCGCCCTGACTATAACACAGACGCAGGTCCGTTTCCGACCTGGGAATGAATGTGCTACCATAGGCGCCATTCGTGCGGAGGCTGGCGTAGCTCAACGGCAGAGCAGCGGTTTTGTAAACCGCAGGTTGGAGGTTCGATTCCTCTCGCCAGCTCCACCCCGAGCCAGCTCGTTAGGAGGAACCAGTGGGTTTTGAGACCGGACAGCCTCCTGCGCCGCGACCCCCGTCCGGGGACCGCCGCCGCGCCCCCCGCCGGCAGCAGGACCGCCGGTTGCTGCAGCGCGAGCGCGAGCTCGAGGCGGCGCGCCTCATCTGTCAGGCTCTGTCCCAGCACGTCAACGTGGATGAGCTGGTCGAGAACGCGTTGCGCATCGCGCTGGAGGTCGTCAACGCGGAGGCCGGCTCGGTGCTCTTGGCCGACGATAAGGCCCAGCAACTGGTCTTCCGCTACGTGATCGGCGAGAAAGCGGAGCAATTGCGCGGGACGGCCATTCCCTGGGATAAAGGCGTCGCCGGCGCGGTCTTCCAATCCGGCGAACCGGCGATCATCGGCGACGTGGCCAGGGATACCCGCCACCTCTCCGCCATCGACAACTCCACCGGCTTTAAAACCCTCGACATGATCACGATCCCGTTGAAACGCTGGGAGGGCGACCCGATCGGCGTCCTGCAAATTCTGAACAAGCGCGAGGGGCAACTCAACAAGGACGATATCGCCATCCTGACCATCGTCTCGGCCCTCGCGGCCCAGGCCATCGAACAGGCGCGCCTGTTCGAAACAGCCAAGCTGGCCGAGGTCGCGCAACTCCTTGGCGACATCGGCCATGACATCAAGAACCTGCTCACCCCCGTCATCACCGGCGCGGAGTTTCTGCAGACCGAGCTCAACAAACTGTTCGGCAGCTTGACGGCCATGGGGATCAGCGGCACCCAGGCGAGCCAGGATCTCTGCAACCGCGTGATCGGCCTGCTCCAGGACGCCGCGCGGCGGATCCAGGACCGGGTGAAGGAAATCGGGGACTGCGTCAAGGGTCTGAGCACGCCTCCGGAATTCGCCCCCTGCCGGGTCGCGGGCGTGGTGGACGACGTCATCAAGACCCTGCACGTGCTCGCCGAGGAGAAAAGCGTTCGCCTGCGCGCCGACGGCCTCGACGCGCTTCCATCGATCTCGGCCGACGAGCGCCGGCTCTTCAACGCGTTCTACAACCTCATCCATAACGCCATCGCCGCCATGTCGGGAGGGGGCTCCATCACCGTCCGGGGCAATGTGGACCAGGGTGACGGCCTCCTGCATCTCGCCGTCGTCGACAACGGCCCCGGCATGCCGCCCGACATCCGTGACAGCCTGTTCACCGGTCGCGCGAAGAGCAACAAAGTCGGCGGGACGGGGCTGGGGACCAAAATCGTCAAAGACGTGGTGGACGCGCACGGCGGACAGATTTCGGTCGAAAGCAAGGAAGACGTCGGCACCACCATCCACATCCGTCTGCCGCTGCAGCAAGCCGGCTCGGCAGTCTCCTCCTCCGCCCGCTAATCTTCCCCGCTCTCCTTCAGAGCACCCGTCGGTCGAGGCTCCGGTACTGGATGGCCTCGGCCACGTGCTCAGCGGCGATCGAGTCTTTCTGGGACAGGTCGGCGATTGTCCGCGCTACTTTCAGAATGCGCATGTAGGCCCGCGCTGACAGCCCCAGACGCGCGACGGCCTGTTCGATGAGCGTGCGGCCTGGCTCGTCGATCCGGCAGTGCTTCTTGATCTGGTTGGGACGGAGTTGGGCGTTGTTGTGCGTCTTGGTGCCCTTGTAGCGCTCGACCTGGCGCGTGCGGGCGGCCATCACGCGGTCCCGGACCGCCGTGGACTCCTCGCTCCGCCCATCTGCGTCCAGATCCCGGAAGGGAACAGCCGGCACTTCGATATGCAGATCGAGACGGTCCAGCAAGGGCCCGGAGATGCGCGTCCGGTAGCGCTGGATCTGAAGGGAGTTGCAGACGCAGGGCTTGATCCGATCACCCAGGAACCCGCAGGGACAGGGATTCATGGCGGCCACCAGCATCACACGGGCGGGATAGGTCAGCGCAGCCGACACCCGGGTGATGGAGATGGTGCCGTCCTCCAGCGGCTGGCGGAGACTCTCCAGCACGTTGCGGCGGTACTCGGGCAATTCGTCCAGGAACAGTACTCCGTTATGCGCCAGCGAAATCTCGCCCGGCCGCGGTACCGTACCGCCGCCGATCAGGCCGGCGTCCGAGATCGAGTGATGGGGCGCCCGAAACGGCCTGACGGGCAAGAGCGGGTGGCCGGGCTGAAGCGTTCCCGCTACGCTGTGGATGCGGGTGCATTCGATGGCCTCTTCAAAGGTCATCGGCGGGAGAATGCCGGGCAGCCGCTGCGCCAGCATCGTCTTGCCCGATCCAGGCGGCCCGACGAGCAGCACGTTGTGCCCGCCGGCCGCCGCAACCTCCAGCGCCCGCTTGGCATGCTGCTGGCCGCGCACGTCCGAAAAATCCGCCGCTCCGTTCGGATTCAGACCGAGCTGCACGGGCGCCCGTTCCTGCGGCGCCAGGGCCTGCGCACCGTTCAAGTACTCGACGACCTGCGGAATGGTCGCAACGGGATAGACCGGGACCTCCTCCACGATGGCGGCTTCCTCCGCATTCTCGGCCGGCACCAGCAAGCCCTTGATCCCGCGGCGCCGGCAGGCCAGCGCCATGGAGAGCACCCCGTGGACCGGCTTGATGCCCCCCTCCAGAGAGACCTCTCCGACCATGACGAACTCCCGCAGCGCCTCAGGGGGCACTAAGCCCTCAGCCGCGAGAATGCCGACCGCCATGGGAAGATCGAAACCCGCGCCTTCCTTGCGCAGGTCGGCCGGCGCCAGATTGACGGTGATTTTCCGCTGGGGAAAGCCGAAGCCGCTGTTGCGAAGCGCCGAACGGACCCGGTCGCGGCTTTCCCGGACGGTCGGGTCCGGCAGCCCCACCACCGTGAACATGGGCAGACCCGCAGCCAGGTCCACTTCCACCTCGACGGAGTGGGCCTCCAGCCCGTTGACCGCAACGCTATGGACCTTGGCCAGCATGACGCCTCCTGAAGGTAAGACACCGCGGACCGGGAAAAGGTACAATGGGAAAATGCCCTCCCGGCTTCTCCTATTCGCCATTGTGGGGGCCCTCATGGCCGCCCCCGCCGCCGGAGAGTCCAGCCGCCCCCTGGTCGGACACGTCATGGCGCTGCTGGCGGTCTTTGAGCAGGCCGACGTCCTGCCGCCCGAGACTTCCCCCGAGGCGAATGCCCTGATCCATGCCTTGATCCAGACGCAGGCGGCCCTGACCAAAAGCACGAACAAGGCCACTCGCACGTGGTTCGCCGACGCCCTCCGCACAAGCGAGTCGCCGGAAGCCGCGCTCAGCCCGCGCGACGGTCTCACCTCGCGCGCCCTTGAAGCAATCTTGGCCCATGCCACCGCGCACCCGCCAGCGGAGCGTCCCGAAGTCACAGCCGGCCTGATGGAATTCAACGTGCGCCAGGCCGATCTCGACCTCCTAGCACGCGTCTACGGACGCGCGCGCGACCGGTTCCGCTCGACCGGCCGGGACATTCACCGAGTCTACGAGGCGCAACGGCAGACCATGCCGTTTCGCTGACCGCTCAGGCCCTTTTATTCATCCTCGATGATCTGCTATGATTCGGCCTACAATTTGAGTGGAGGGAGGCACATGGCGACCAAAGCCTATATCCTCATCAAGGTCAAGGCGGGCAAAACCAAAGACGTGGTGAAGTCCCTGAAGGCTCTCCCCGGAGTCCAGCAGGTTCACCCTTGCTTCGGCCAACCGGACGTCTTCAGCTTCATCGAGGTGCACGACGAAAAGGCCCTGTCCGACGTCGTCATTTCGAAGATCCATACCATCGACGGCGTAGAAGAGACCGACACGCACATCGTCGCCGAAACCTGATCCGTCGCACCAGACGGACAACCACCGTGCGCACCATCAGCCTCATGCGAGGGCCGTTTCAGGTTTGCGATCCGTGCTACGAAACCATCCTGGCGGAAAAGCTCGTGGACGCGCGCAACGTCGCGTCCGATCATGACGCCGTGTTCGACCACGTATGCCCCAATTGCTACGACCGCAACCGACCGCTGATCGACGACATGCTGGGCAGCAGCGAATAAGCCGGCCCCGGCTGGAACGGAGACGACTATGGCCTTGAACAAAGATTTCGACCCCTTGAGCGAAGTGCCCGGGTTAAAGCGGATGAGCCCCTTCGTGATCGTGGCCGCGGTTCTCTTTCTGGTCTGGGTCTTCTCCCCGTTCGTCGTCGTGGGAGCCGGCGAGCGCGGCGTGGTGTTCAACCAGCTCCACGGCGTGGATCAGAAGATCCTCGGCGAAGGATTTTCCTTCATCCTGCCGGTCGTCGAGCGGGTCATCAAGATGGACGTCCGGATCCGCAAGTCGGACACCCGGGCCACCGCCGCCTCCAAGGACCTTCAGACGGTCGGCACCGAAATCGTGCTGAACTTCCATCTGTTCCCCGACAAGGTGAACAAGATCTATCAGGACATCGGCCTGGAATACGAAAAGCGCATCATCGATCCGGCCGTGCAGGAGATCGTCAAGGCCGTCTGCGCCGAGTTCACGGCCGAAGAGTTGATCACGAAGCGCCAGATCGTCAAGGAGGAGATCAAAACCGCCCTCCACAAGCGGTTGATGACCTCGCACATTTCGATGGACGAATTGAACATCACGGATTTCCAGTTCTCGAAAATCTTCAACGAGGCGATCGAGTCCAAGCAGACGGCCGAGCAGCTGGCCTTGAAGGCCCAGCGGGACCTGGAGCGGGTCAAGATCGAAGGGCAGCAGAAGGTCGTCCAGGCCAAGGCGGAGGCCGAATCTCAGCGGATCCAGAAAGAAACGATCAGCCCGATCATCCTGCAGCTCCGGGCGATCGAAAAATGGGACGGAAAATTCCCCCAGGTGATCGGGGGCAGCGGAGCCATGCCGTTCATCAATATCGACGCCGGGAGCGTGAAGAAATAACAATGCCCGTTTCGCCCCCCAAGCATGACCGCAAGGATATCGGTTCCTCCGCCGTCCGCATCCCCGCGGCCGGCATGCCCGACATCCTGGACGTGGCCATCGATCCCTACGCGCCCACCAAGACCGCCAAGCAGGTGTTCATCCGGGGATTCCAGGCCTGGCCGCAGAAAGGCGGGCCGTTTCCCGCCGTAATCCTCCTCCACGAGTGGTGGGGCATGAACGCCCACTTTCAGGATCTCGCCTTCCGGCTGGCCCAGCACGGCTACGTGGCGCTGGTGGTGGATCAATACAGCCGGATCGGGGGGGCGGTCACGAGCGATGCCGCGGCCGCCGCTCAGCTCATGGGCAAGGTGAAGATCTCCGAACTGACGCAGGACTTGGGCGCCGCCTGCGAATACTTGAACTTCCAGGAGTACGTGAAAAAGAACCGGCTCGCGGTCCTCGGTTTCTGCATGGGAGGCTCCAACGCTCTCGGCTACGCCTGCGCGAGGCGTCAACTGCGGGCGGTGGTGGCGTTTTACGGGAAAGTGCCCCGGGAATCGCTGGCGACCCTGCAATGTCCCGTGCTCTATCACCAAGCGGAACACGACGACTGGATCACCCGGGACGAAGTGGAGTATCTGGCCCGCACCTTGGCCGCGAGAAAGGTAGTCTGCGAAATCCACACCTACCCCGGCACTTCGCATGCCTTCTTCAACGACACGAGGCCGGAGGTCTATAATGCCGCGGCGGCGGCGGAAGCCTGGGCCCGGACCCTGACCTTTCTGGACAAATACATCCTGGCCGATCACCTCGGTGTCCGGCCGCTGCCCGACTCTCAACGTGTCAGGTAAGAACGGAGGCGAGCGATGACGTGTCCACTCTGCGGGATCGGTCTCTTGCCCGGAAAAATCTGCATCAATTGCGGCTACGACCCCAGCAAGCCCGGCGTGCTTCCGGCCTCCAAACCGGCGATACCGGAACCTCCCCCATACGAAGAGAAATCTGACCCGCTTGCCTCCATCAGGGAGATGCTCCCGTCCGTTGAGAAAAAAGGCAAAGGCAAGCAGAAGGAGAAGGCCGCGGCGCAGGCACCCCGTGCGACTTCTCCGGACACGGACGATTTTCTGGAACGGATCAATAAATTGGAATCGGCGCCTGTCATGGCGCGCGCGGCTCAGCCGGCCGCACCTCCGCCAGCCGCGCCTTCTGCCTCCGCGCCTCCGCCGGTCACCCTGCAGCAGGCATCCATCCCGGTAACGACTCAGTTCGTGTTTGAAGGCCAGCGTATCGCAGGTTACGCCGGGCTTGTGGCCGCCACCGTCATCGTTCGTGTCGGTGAGTCGAAAGAACTGTTGCCGGAAGGGCAGCACATCCAGCGTCTGAGCGGGGGGGTGGTCGGGCTCCGGCTGCGCAAGGCCATTGATCTGGCCATCGCCGACTTGAAAACCGAGGCCCTCGAACGGGGCGGCAATGGCGTCGTCGGCGCACGCCTTGAAGTGCTGCCGGCGCAAGGTCCCCTCGCGATCGTCACCCTGATCGGCACCGCCGTCATCCTGGAATAACGGCTCCGTTGCGACGCCACTTTCTGACGGGCCTCGTCGTCATCGTGCCCATCTGGGGCACGCTCTTCGTTCTCAAGACGCTGTTTACGACCCTGGACGGCGCGCTCGGCGATCTGTTCGGGCCGGGCGTCAGTTCCTCGATCCCGGGGCTGGGAGTGCTCGCGCTCCTCCTGGTGATTCTGATCACCGGGGCCCTCGCGTCCAACCTGCTGGGCGAGCGTCTCCTGAAATCGTCCGAGAAGGCGCTCCTGCGCGTTCCGCTGGTCCGGAGCATCTACACGACCTTCAAGTCCGTGACCGACATTTTCGCCTTCATGGATCGCCAGCGGGAAAACCGGATCGTCCTCCTGCCGTTCCCGCGGCAGGGTCTTTACGCCATCGGCCTCCTCATGGGCGAAGCCCCTGCCGCGCTCCAGCTCGCGCCTCAAGGCCGGCTGAGCCTGATCTTCGTCCCCACCGCGCCCCACCCCTTTACGGGATATCTGGCCCTCGTGCTCAACCACGAATTGATCCCGCTGACGATGGGATTCCATGACGCGATGAAGATGGAATTCTCCGCCGGCCTGTATATCCCGCGGCCGGCCGCTCTCCCCGGCGGGACGGTCAGGGACACGTCCGCCAGTTGAGGACCGCGCGCTCGCGGTAGAGCCGGTCGAGATCCGCCGGCACAGCGCAGCCCATGCTCTGCAGGCCTGCAGCGACGGCTCGCAGCGGCAGCCCCACCACCGCAAGATAGTCGCCGTCCACCCCGGCGATCAGGTTCCGTCCCAGCCCCTGTACCGAGTATGCGCCGGCCTTGTCGAGAGAATCGCCGGTCGCCAGGTAAGTCTCCAGCTCCTCGTCGCTGAACTCCCGCATGAAGACCTGCGCCGTCTCGACGGCCTCGATCGCGCGCGTGCCCTTCATCATCGCCACGGCGGTCACCACTTCATGTGTCCTGCCCCGCAAGCGCCGGAGGATGGCCCGCGCGTCAGCGGAATCCCGCGGCTTGCCGATCTTGGCCCCTTCGAAGCTGATGAGGGTATCGCTGCCGATGAGCATCGCCTCCGGGAATCGGACGGCCAGCGAGGCGGCCTTGCGCCGGGCCTGAAAGAGCGTTTCTTCGGCCGGTGAATGTCCGGCGGTCACGACTTCGGCGCCGTCAGGGGGCACCATCAGAAAGGGCAGGTTGAGCAGCGACAGGATCTGATAGCGCCGGGGGGAAGTCGAAGCCAGAACGATGGTCAAGCTGGAAGACCGCCGACGGGCTCGGAAACGTCTGTAACGATCCCGGCGAGGATCTGCTCCACATCGTGCGAGCTGGTGGCGCGGAACATCCGCGCGCGGACCTCAGCCGCTTTGAAGAAGCCGGTGCAGTACCAGCCCAGGTGCTTGCGCATGGCCGCAAACCGCGAGGCCCCGCCGAGGGCTTCAAAATAGCGGGCGTGCTCGAGCGCGACCCGGAACCGCTCCTGCAAAGGAACGTCGGACAAGGGTTCGGCGATCCTCGCGTCATTCACCTGTGCCTTGGCCCAGGCCTTGGCGAGAAAGATCCAGGGATTGCCGAGCGCGCTTCGCCCGATGAGCACGCCGTGAACGTGGGCGTCTCTCACCTTGCTGACCAGATCCGCCATCGACTCCACATCCCCGTTCCCGAGCACCAGGGTTGGAGTCTCGCGGACGAGCTTGGCCGCACGGGCGATCGCCCCCCAATCGGCCTGCCCCCGGTACATCTGGGCCAGCGTCCGGCCGTGGATGGAGATCGCTGCAGGCCGTTCCTCCAGAAGGATCGACACCCAATCCTCGATGACCACCGAATCGTAGCCGAGACGCGTCTTGACGGAAACCGGGATGAGCCTGCGGGACTTCATGCCAGCGCCCGTTCGTCCAGACACGAGCGCGTTCACCCGTTCCACCACTCGAGGGCGCAGGCCGAGGGCGTCAAGACGGTGCCCCGACGCCCAATCACTCACGCCGGCCTGGACCGCGCGGATGATCTCCCGCGCCAGCGGCGGGTTCTTGATCAGCGCCGCCCCGCAGCCGCGCGCGGAGACGTTCTTCGAAGGACAGCCCATGTTGATGTCCACGCCGTCGAAGCCCAGCTCGCAGACCACCTGCGCCACCCGGTAGAACTTGGCGGGATCGGCGCCGTAGATCTGGGCGACGACCGGCCGCTCGATCTCGGCATAGTGCAGCTGACCCCAGGCCGCGTCGCCGCCGTGACAGACTTCGTCCACGTTGATGAACTCGGTGACCTGGACATCCGGCTTGCCGTACTTGGCCACGATGAACCGGAACGCCGGGTCGGTCACCCCGTCCATGGGCGAGAGGCCGATGATCGGCTGCGCAATGTCATTCCAGAAACTCATGAGCGCCATAGTAACACAGGCGGAGACGACAACAAAGCGCGCGAGGCGGGAGTAACTGTCCCGCGGTGTCCTACTCCGGCCGGTGTCTGGGCCACGCAGTCTTGACATGGGTTGAGTGAGAGGATACCTTCTTAGCTTCAAGACCTCGACGCCCTCTAAACCTAGAGGACTCTCGCTCATGGAGCGCGGCCTTTCTCTGGCATCACGTCTGCGAGTCCCAGAAGGCGTCCTCTCCCACAATCTTCGGGGAGAAGCGGTCATCCTGAACCTCAATACCGGCGTCTATTTCGGCCTCGACCAGGTAGGGACGAGGATCTGGCATCTGCTCCAAGAACAGCAGTCTCTCGAGAAGATTCTCGATGCATTGCTGGAAGATTATGCGGTGACCAAAACCCAGTGCGCAAAAGATCTTTTCAGCCTTGTGGTCCAAATGCAGGAGAAAGGATTGGTCGAAGTTTACAATGGGACGGCTTCATAAATTTTTCCAACTCCCGCCAAGTGAACGTCTCGTCCTCGTTCAAGCCTGGACGCTGTTTCTCCTCGTGGAACTGGCCATGCAACTCCTGCCGTTTCCACGCGTCCTCACACTCTTCGCCCATGTTGACCGGAAGGAGCGAGAACCCCACCCTGAGACAGTTTCTTCCGTTCCGCGCCTGGCCTGGCTCGTGGAGGTCGCCGGCCGTTACAACCCTGTCGCAGCCACATGCCTCAAACAGGCTCTCGTCCTTTCCTGGCTCCTCGGACGGCGTGGACTCGCAGTCACGCTTCACATCGGAGTCGCACGCAACGCAGAGACCCTCGCCGCCCACGCGTGGCTCGAAAACAACGGCCACGTGATCTTCGGACAACCGGAACAGGACGGCTTCACAACACTCGTGTCTGCGCCGATGATCAGGCAGGTCGCCCCTTGAGCGGAATCCTCGGCATCTGGAACCTCGATGGGCAGCCGGTCGAGCGCGCCGTCCTCGCGCGTCTTAGCGCAACGCTGGCTCACCGAGGGCCGGACGGCGAAGGGCTGCGTCTCCAGGGGCCAGTCGGACTGGTCTGCCAGCTCCTACGGGTTACCCCTGAATCGTCCACCGAGACCCAGCCGCTCCTACATCCAGCAGGAACCGTGCTCGTCTTTGACGGCCGTCTCGACAACCGCGACGACCTCCTCGCGAGCCTCAAGGCGTCCCCGGGGCTTTCCGCTGCGTCTCCCGACTCCGCTCTCGTCATGGCCGCATACGAAGTTTTCGGGGACCGGTTCCCCGAACGTTTAAATGGAGACTTCGCTCTGGGACTCTTCGACCCCAAGCGGCAGCGACTTCTGTTAGCCCGTGATGCAATAGGGATCAGGCCTCTTTACTATTACAGGAGCCAGAATCTCTTTCTCTTTGCATCTGAGATCAAGGCGATCCTGGCCCATCCCCATGTCTCCACCAAACCCAACGACGAGATACTCGGCGAGTGTTTGCTGTCGGGCGCTCCGGATAGTCGGGGCCTGACCTGCTTTGCAGGGATATTCAGCCTGCTCCCCGCCCACCTGGCGATCCTTGCAGTTCAGGGATTCCAGACACGGCAATACTGGGACTTTGAACCCTCCAGGGAGACGCGCCTCCAATCCTTTCAGGAGTACGCTGAAGCGTTCCGACATTACTTTGAGCAGGCGGTTCGACGCCGTCTTCGGAGCGCGCATCCAGTTGCGGTCTCCGTGAGCGGAGGCCTGGACTCTTCCTCCATTTTATGCCAGGCAGAAACCCTGGGACGGCACAGTCCAGGTCGGTACCCGCCCATTCTTGGCCTCTCCTATATTTCTCCCGAGGGATCGGCATCCGATGAAAAAGCGTTTCTCCTGGAAATCGAACGCGATTACGGAATCGCGATCGAACGCGTTCCCAGGGGAAAGTTGGGGCTCATGACGGCATCTCACGAAGAGATGTGGCACGTCGAGGTCCCCTTCCTGGACGAACAATGGAACACGACCCACGCCTTTTTACAGACCACCCGCCAGCGCGGGGCCCGGGTGCTTCTGACGGGCCACTGGGCCGATCAAGTGATCTTCCCCCAGGCCTATCTGGTTGACCTCTTTCGACGGTTGGCATGGGGCCAAGTCCGTTCGCATTTGAAGGAATTCGGCCGTTGGTTGACCGACGCGGACCCGCGCTGTTTCTACCGACGCTTCTTCCTGGAACTCGTCAAATACCATGTTCCTCCCGCACTCCTTCCCTACCTTCGCCGGCTTCGACCCAATCACCGAGATCGTCCCTGGTACGGGGAAAAGCTGCGGCAGCGAACACGGCTGGGCCTCTCACTACAACACGCCATGAGGAAGGCTTTCCCCACGGTTCATGCCCGCTCCCTCTATGAAGAAGCCCGGTCGGGCTATCATGTCATGTGTATGGAATGGAACAACAAGGTGGCGTCCATGCACGGGCTGGAGAAGGCGTTTCCCTTCCTGGATCGTGACCTCCTCACCTTTCTGATGGGAATCCCGGGAGAGATACAGACCTGGAAGGGCGTGCCCAAGGCGCTGTTGCGCGAAGCCATGCGCGGAGTGCTCCCGGACGCCATCGTTCGTCGTACTTGGAAGGCCGATTTCACCGATCTGGTGAATGAAGGACTGGAGCAGGACTATCCGCAACTGGTTCACCATCTTGAGTCGGAGGGGGCAGCGGTCCGGTTGGGATATCTGAAGGCAGAGGTGATGCGGAAAGAATTCGCACGATTAAAAGACCGGATCCGAGGGCCCGGGTGCGAACTTGCCTGGGATCTCGGCGATCTCCTTGCGTTAGAACTCTGGCTGCAAGTTTTCTTTGGAGAGAACAACCACCGCGGAACGGCCACGAAACGCGGTCATGCAGAATCGGCAATGATGGCGCATCAGGAGGCATAGCATGAAATCGAACAAGGCGAAACCCAACACGGCAGGTCACAGCAAAAAACTGTATCGTGCTCCTCGCTTGGTAGTTTACGGAGACCTCCGCCGCCTGACGAAAGCAAAGCAAGGAACCAATTCGGATGGGGGCGGACACCCCCATACCAAGAACCCACCCGGCTAATGATTGAGACAGTCGCTATTCCAGCGGGCGGGCGGCGATCTCTCCGCACCTACCGGCTTTACGGCTTCCGTTTCAGGAGCCATTGGCCGTTTCCCTGCCAAGACCTCGAGGAATCCGGCCCGACCGACGTTGAATGCTTCGAGGGCCCCCCTTCGCTTTTTTCCGACGCTTCCAAGAAAGCCGGGAGCGGACCGGATGCGGCAACCTGGTTCCACTATGATCGGCTTGCGGACGGATCGGACTATCTTCGCTGGACCGGGCTCTTCGAGTTCCTGGTCTCCGCCGAAGGCCGACAGATTGCCTGCCGCGCCCTCAACGGAGCCTCGCAAGAGACTTTTCAAACCTATCTCCTGGGCCAGGTCCTCTCCTTTGCTCTGGTCAAGCAAGGGATCGAACCCCTGCATGCGACGGTCGTCGAGGTGAACGGACAAGCGGCGGCGTTCCTGGGGGACTGCGGCTACGGCAAATCGAGCCTGGGCGCCGCTTTTCTCCAAGCAGGGCACTCCCTTTTGACCGACGACTTGCTGGTGGTCAAAGAGGACGGCGGTCTTTTCGCCGCCCAACCTGGCCCTCCCCGCATCAAGCTGTTTCCAGAGATCGCAAATGCGCTCCTTGGGCACCTGGCTGCCGGGACCCCCATGAATCCCGAAACCCCCAAGCTGGTGATTCCCCTGCCCCATCCTCTTTCCTCACGCGCGGAAGCGCCGTTACGAGCCATCTACGTGCTGAGACCGCCGCGCAGCCGAACCCGCGCACAACGCGTGACGATCAGAACCTTGCCTCACCGCCGGGCATGTCTCGCGCTGATCGCCAATACGTTCAACCCCGTGATCGTGGAAAGGGCCCGGCTCGCGCGTCAATTCAAGTGGACCTCCCGGCTGACTGCGAACATCCCCGTCAAGTCCTTGTCGTATCCGCATGATCTTGCGTTCCTTCCGGAAGTCGTTACGGCAATCAAGTCCGACTCGAACCTATGACCTCGCCCCCTGTACATCCCTTTCTCATGTCCATCCTTCTGAGCACAGGTGTCGAAGGCTGCGCTCCCCAATCCCAAGATGACCGGGCATGGGAACAGATCATCAGGGAGGCGGACCAACAAGGACTGACTCACCTTCTCTATCGGTGGTTCAATGAGTCCCATCCAAACCATCGCCCTTCCACAGCCCTGCTGGAACAGCTGAAAGCGAGCACCGTGCGCACGTCAGCGCATAATCTCCTGCTGGCGGAAGAACTTGCTTCCGTGCTGCGGGCGTTCGAGAGCGCCGGGATTGCCTGCGCCCCCATCCGAGGGTTGGCCCTCGCGGAGCTGCTCTACGGCGACATCACGGCCCGTCCAACCGGCGACATCGATCTTCTGGTGCGTAAGAAGGACCTGCCGAGGGTCGCGGACACGCTGGGCGAGTTAGGATTTCGGGAACTGAACCACCGCCCCGGATTTGCCCAGGTCTATTCGTACACCCTCGGATTCCTCAAAAACCGGCATGGCTGGATCGTCGTGGAACCCCATTGGACGATTACCTATCCCCCCTTTGCAGACAGCGTGGATATGGACGCCGTCTGGAGCCGGTGCGTCAAGAGGCGGTTCCTCGGCATCGAGACATGGTCTCTGGGCCGAGAAGACCTGCTCCTGCACCTCTGCTTCCATGCGCTCCATCATGGTGAGCAAGCGCCGCTCCTCTGGTTCTACGAGCTCGACCGCCTGATCCGGCGCGACGAAACACGGCTCGACTGGTCTTGGATCGTGACGGTCGCCCTGCAGGCGGAACAGGAATCGTCGTTGATTGAAGTTTTGGAGAGGCTGCGGCGCTTCTTCGGTTCCCCGATCCCTGCGCAGGTGTTTGTACAACTCCGTGTCCGGCCGACCTCCGGTTCACTGTCGGCACGGATCATTCGGTCGCTTGCGAGGGCATCGAGCGCAACCGCACGTGAGGAATTGGCCCTGTTCTTCGCGCTCAAGGGGATGCGTTCGAAATTGCGTTATCTTTCTGCGTTGCTCGTTCCTTCGTCCGAATTCATGCGCCTCCGCTACGGGCTGACCGCACGGCGGCAGCTGCCCTTTTCCTATGTCCGCCGAGTCGGTTCAGTGCTGTGGGAAGGGTTAAAAGGGTTGGGCTGCCTGCTGATCCCACAGCGGATGACCCGGCCCTCTGTGAAATAACTACACGCGTACAAGCTTTCACGTAGTCCTGATACTGATAGTATCGAGGACACATTCGTCTATACTGCACTCCCGCCGTATCGCCATCTCCTAATCTGGCATGGATATTCCATGAGTCCATGGCAGCCATGCAGGGACGCCTCGCTCGGTTTCTGCGGGATAAGTGGAGCTCATGCCCAAGCCGTTCGACCTCGAACGGCTCGCGCTGGCGATTCAAGTGGGCCTGATCCTCTCGAAACGCTGACCTCGGCCGCTACCGCCCGGATTTTATCTTTTCGAGGTGCGCGGCCAAGAGAGGCGCCTTTTTGAGAAAAGACGAGCCCGGGATCAGCGGCTTGATGAATTCCAGACCCGCGTTGTGTCCGCTCTTCCAGGCCACCGTGGTATCCAGTTCCTCAAGGACGGCTCTGCCGTCGTCGCTTTGCAGGCGAAACCGCACGGTGACTTTCTGGTTCGAGTGCAGCGCCTGCTGGAGGCTGATCGCAACCCCGGTCCGGCTGAGATCCTTGAGCACGCCCCAATAGGTTTCGTGCCCGTCTTCCGCGATGACGTCCACCTGCGGCATGAGCTGGTAGCGGGGCAACACCCGTCGTTCTTTGCCTAACGGCCCGACATGCCTGCCTGCTGACGACATCGCCGGCTCTCGCTTTCCTTTGGTACCGGGGGCGGGGATCGAACCCGCACGGCCCTTTCGGGCCACGGGATTTTAAGTCCCGGGCGTCTGCCAATTCCGCCACCCCGGCCCAAACGCCCCCAGTCTAGCGAAGCATCACCTCGAAAGCCAGATGATGATGGAGCGCGTCTGAAAGGGCAAGGGCCGGGGTGAGCCTCAAATGCGCCGCTGGTTCGAGCGACTTCCGAGGCGCGGGAACGCGGAGCAGGAGGTTCCCCTGGCCCTTGCCGTAGCAACTACCGCGTGAGCTTCTTGTAGCGGATGCGGTGCGGACGCTCCGCCTCTTTCCCTAACCGTTTCTTCCGGTCCGCCTCGTACTCGCTGTAGTTCCCCTCGAACCAGACCACCTGGCTGTCCCCTTCGAACGCCAGGATGTGCGTCGCGATCCGGTCGAGGAACCACCGGTCGTGGCTGCTCACCATGCAGCAGCCGCCGAACCGTTCAAGCCCCTCCTCCAGCGCCCGCAGCGTGTTCACGTCGAGATCGTTGGTCGGCTCGTCCAGCAGGACAAGGTTCGCCCCCTCCCGGAGCATGCGCGCGAGATGCAGCCTGTTGCGTTCCCCGCCCGAGAGGTCCTTGACCTTCTTCTGCTGCTCCGTGCCGCCGAAGTTGAACCGCCCGCAATAGGCCCGCGAGTTGACCTCGATCTTCCCCAACTTGATCTTGTCCTGCCCGTCCGAGAGGACCTCCCAGACCGTCTTCTTGTCGTCGAGCGTGCGGTCTTGGTCGACGTAGCCGATCGTGACCGTTTCGCCCACCTTGATGGACCCCTTGTCCGGCTTCTCTTTCCCGATGATCATCCGGAACAGCGTCGTCTTCCCCGCGCCGTTGGGCCCGATCACCCCGACGATGCCGCCGCGCGGCAGGCTGAAGCCGAGACCCTCGAAGAGCACCTTGTCGCCATATGCCTTGACGAGGTCCTTGGCGTCCACGACGATGTCGCCTAGCCGCGGCCCCGGCGGGATGTAGATTTCCAAATCCTCTGCGCGTTTCTCCTGCTCGTCGCCGAGCAGGTCTTCATAGCGTGCGATGCGGGCCCGGCCCTTGGCGTGCCGGCCCTTGGGCGACATGCGGATCCATTCCAGCTCGCGCTCCAGCGTCTTCCGGCGCTGGGATTCGGACTTCTCCTCCTTGGCCAGGCGTGCCTGCTTCTGTTCCAGCCACGAGGTATAGTTGCCCTCGAACGGGATGCCCTGCCCCCGGTCCAGTTCCAGGATCCAGCGCGCCACGTTGTCGAGGAAGTAGCGGTCGTGGGTCACGGCGATGACCGTGCCCTTATACTGCTGGAGATGCTGCTCCAGCCACTGGACCGATTCCGCGTCCAGATGGTTGGTCGGCTCGTCCAGCAGGAGGATGTCGGGCTCCTGGATCAGCAGCCGGCACAGGGCCACGCGCCGCTTCTCGCCGCCCGAGAGCACCTCGATCTTCGCGTCCGGCGGCGGGCACCGCAGGGCGTCCATCGCCACGTCGAGCTGGTTCTCGAGCTCCCAGCCGTTGACCGCCTCGATCTTCTCCTGCAGCTGCGCCTGCTTGTCGATCAGCTTCTCCATCTCGTCCGACGCGAGATTCTCGCCCAGCCTGGCGCTGACGGTCTCGTACTCCTTCAGGACGGCGACGACGTCCTTCCGTCCCTCTTCAACGATCTCCCGGACCGTCTTCTTCTTGTCGAGCTGCGGCTCCTGCTCCAAGAGCCCGACCGAGTAGCCCTTCGACATCGTGATCTCGCCGAGATAGTCCTTGTCCACGCCGCCGATGATGCGCAGCAGCGTGCTCTTGCCCGATCCGTTCAGGCCGAGGACGCCGATCTTGGCCCCGTAGTAGAACGAGAGATAGATGTCCTTCAGCACCTGCTTCTTGGGCGGATGGACCCGCCCCACCCCGATCAGCGAGAAGATGACCTGCTTGTCGTTGACGCTCATGCAGTCCTCAATTGGTGAAAGATCGTGGAAAGGAACGACCGGCGCTCAGAGGCGCCAGTATGAGACGGCCGGCGGCAACGACCGGGGATCGAGCAGGCCCTTCACATCCATCACGACGCCGCCGCCGCCCTTCAGGAGGCGCAGCAGGGCGGCCTGCCCCATCTCCCGGTAGGCGCGATGCGGGACGGCGAGCACGATCCCGTCGAAATCCTTCAGGGAGTCCCAGGCGGCCAGGCTGATCCCGTACTCATGTTCGGCCTCGGCGGATTGCACCAGCGGATCGTGGACGACCACCTCCACGCCGTACTGCCGCAACTCCGTGACGATGTCGGGCACCCGGCTGTTCCGCGCGTCCGGCACGTCTTCCTTGAAGGTCAGGCCTAGGACGGCGACCCGTGCGCCGGCGGCGGACTTGCCGGTCCGGCTCAGGGACTTGACGGTCTGCTCCGCCACATAGACGCCCATGCCGTTATTGATCCGCCGCCCCGCCAGGATGACCTGCGGGTGATACCCCACCGATTCGGCCTTCGTGGTCAGGTAATAGGGGTCCACGCCGATGCAATGGCCGCCGACCAGCCCCGGCGTGAAGCGCAGAAAGTTCCACTTGGTCCCGGCGGCCTCCAGCACGGCATTGGTGTTGATGCCCAGCCGATGGAAGATGATGGCCAGCTCGTTCATCAGGGCGACGTTCAAGTCCCGTTGCGTGTTCTCGATCACCTTGGCCGCCTCGGCCACCTTGATGCTGGGGGCCCGATGCACGCCGGCCTTCACGACCTGGGCATAGGTCTGCGCCACCGCCTCGAGCGTGTCCGCATCCATCCCCGCGACGACCTTCACGATCTTCTCCAAGTTATGTTCCTTGTCGCCGGGGTTGATCCGCTCGGGGGAATAGCCCAGCTTGAAATCCTTCCCGCAGCGCAGGCCGGAACAGCGCTCCAGGATGGGCCCGCAGACCTCTTCGGTCGCGCCCGGATAGACCGTCGATTCATAGACGACGATCGTCCCGACCTTCAGGTGGGTGCCGACGAGCTCGGACGCGCGCATCAGCGCGGTCAGGTCCGGCTGCAGGGCGGCATCGATCGGAGTCGGGACCGCCACGATGATGAAGTCGGCGGTTTTGAGCGACGAGGGATCGTCGGTGAAGGTGATCTGTGCGTTCCGGAGGTCTTCCTTCGAGACCTCGCCGGTCCGGTCTTCTCCGCGGCGCAGGTCCTCGATCTTGGCCTTGTTGACGTCAAAGCCGATGACCGGCCCGAGCTTGCCGAAGGCCGCCGCGACCGGCAGGCCCACGTAGCCGAGACCCACGACCGCTATGTGGCGCTTCGTGTCCATAGACCATGAGTCCTGCGGGCCGAGATAGGATGTATGGTGTCCCAAACCAGTTCGGATTGGAACCACGTTATCGCCTGGTTGAGACAGATAGAATCCTTAAAGAAACTAATCGATCAGGCTGCCTAATAGCAAGCCATATGGCTCCAAAGGGGGTGTCCCCAACGGGATATTGACAGACGCGGTGATTGCTTTCAAAGGGAAAATTCGCCGCAGCCCACCCTTTGACAAAGAGGAGGCGCTGGCTTATCGTCAGTCCCGTATGGCCAAAACCGCACCACGAAAACGCTCCGTGACGACAAACCGCAAACGATCACAGCCGAGACGTGCGCGAAAGGCGCCGGTCCAGGACGAATTGGAGCAGCGCATCGAGGGCCGGACAGCAGAGTTGAAGGCCAGCGAGCAACATATGCGCACCATCCTCGACACGGCCCACGATGCCTTCATCACCATCGACGCCAAGGGCGTGATCCTCGATTGGAACCGTCAGGCGGAGGCGACGTTCGGATGGTCCCGCGAGGAAGCCATCGGCCGGTTGCTGGCCGAGACGATCATTCCGCCCCAATATCGGGAGGCGCACGCGCGCGGCCTGGCCCGGTTTCCGACCGCTGGGCGCGAGCAGGTCTTCGACAACCGGCGCCTCGAGCTGACCGCCCTGCACAAGAGCGGCCGCGAGCTGTCCGTGGAGCTCACGGTCTGGCCGACCCGGGTCGGCGACACCTGGCATTTCAATGCCTTCGTGCGCGACATCTCCCAGCAGAAACAGGCAGAGGAAATGGTCCGGCAGGAACGCACCTTCTCCGACGCCCTTATCAAGAGCCTGCCGGGCGTCGTCTATTTATACGACGAGAGCGGACGATTTCTCAAATGGAACAAGAATTTCGAACGGGTCACAGGCTACACCGGCGACGAAATCGCCCGCATGCATCCGCTCGATTTCTTTGCCGGTCCGGACAAGGAGTTGGTGGCAGCAAGAATCGGGGAGGTTTTTCAGAAGGGTGTGTCGGACGTTGAAGCAGACTTCGTCGCCAAGGATGGCACCCGCACCCCCTATTACTTCACCGGCGTTGCAACACAGATCAAAGGCACCCATTGCGTGATCGGCATGGGCATCGACATCGCCGAACGCAAGCGGGCTGAAACCGCTCTGAAAGAGAGGGAAGAACTGTTTCAGGCCTTCATGGACAACTGTCCCGCATTGGCCTGGATGAAGAATGCAGCAGGACAATATTCCTACACGAATAAGGCCCACCGAACCTTCTTCAAGCAATCGACAGTAGGCAAACACGATACCGACTTTATGCCTGCAGTTGCCGCCCGAGAACTTCGCGCTAACGATCAAAAGGTTTTGGCCACGCGGCAAACACTGGAAACCGTGGAAACCGTGCCGGATGCAGAAGGCCGGGTCCACTATTTTTTGATCGTCAAATTCCCAGTTCGGGATTCTTCGGGAGAAAGGTTCGTAGGCGGATTCGCGTTCGACATCACCGAGCGCAAGCAGGCGGAGGTGTCGCTCTCACGACTGGCGGGCATCGTCGAATCCTCCGACGACGCAATCACCGCCGTGGACCTGAACGGCGTATTTACCAGTTGGAATGCAGGGGCCGAGCGGCTGTTCGGCTACACCGCCGCCGAAGCCATCGGACACACGAACCATATGCTCTTAACTCCCGATCGCGAGAACGAGGAAGCGGAGATTCTGCCGCGGGTCGCACGAGGCGAACGGATCGAAAACTATGAAACCGTCCGGCGGCGCAAGGACGGAACGCTGGTGGACGTTTCCGTGACAGCCTCGCCGGTCAGGGATGCATCCGGAAAGATCATCGGCATCTCGAAAATCGGCCGTGACATCACCGAACGGAAACAGCTCCAAGAGTCCTCTCTCGCCAAGCTTTCGGCTGAACGCGCGAACCAGGCCAAGAGCGAATTTCTCTCGCGGATGAGCCATGAGCTGCGGACGCCGCTGAATGCCGTGCTGGGGTTCGCCCAGATGCTGGAGATGGAGACCCTGACCGCCAAACAGCAACAGCGTGTGCAGCACATCCTTAAAGGAGGGCGGCACCTGCTGGCCCTCATCAATGAGGTGCTGGACATCACCCGCATCGAGGCCGGCCGTATGACACTCTCCATTGAGCCGGTCCTGGCTACCACTGTCATCGGCGAGGCGGTGGATTTGGTCCGCCCTCAGGCGGCCTCGCGGCACATTCAACTCGTGACGCCATCCGCAGAGGGGAAACCCGTCTATGTACTGGCCGAGCAGCAGCGCTTGAAGCAGGTGGTGCTGAACCTTTTGTCGAACGGGGTCAAATACAACCGGGAAGGCGGCACTTTGACGGTCTCCTGTGAGGCGACTTCTGAGAGGCAATACCGGATCACCGTCACCGATACGGGAGGCGGGATTCCACCCGCCCTGTTGTCGCGGCTGTTCACTCCGTTTGACCGGCTCGGAGCAGATTCCCGCATTGAGGGCACAGGATTGGGATTAGTTTTAAGTCGAAACTTGATGATGGCGATGGGCGGCACGCTCTCCGTGGAGAGTGAAGTGGGCCGGGGTACTTCATTCGCCCTGGATCTTCCACTGACGGGACCTCCCGCGGGCCGTGCCGAGTCGGTGCCCTCCCGCAAGGTCGAGATCTCTGCCCCGCTGTCCGGTAAAGCCGTGACCGTGTTGTACATCGAGGACAATCAGGCCAACTACCGTCTCGTCGAGGAGCTAGTTGAGAAACGACCAGGCATCAAACTGATCGGCGCGATGCAGGGGCAACTGGGGGTAGAGCTTGCGATCGCGCACCGGCCCGACCTGATCCTGCTGGACCTGAACCTCCCGGACATTCAGGGAGACGAGGTCCTGTTGCGCCTCCGTGAACGGCCGGAAACGGCGACGATCCCGGTCGTCATGCTCAGCGCCGATGCCATGCAGAAACAGGTTGACAAGCTGCTGGCTGCCGGCGCGCAGAGATACATGACCAAACCGATCGACGTGACTCAATTCTACTCGTTACTGGATGACCTGATGACCAACAAGGGAGGACATTAGGAATGGGCAAAAGAGCCAAGGTCCTAATCGTAGACGACCAACCTGAGATGCGCGCGTTCCTGCGCGATGCGCTGGAGGACTTCCCGCTGGATATTATAGAAGCCGGTGACGGCATGGACGCCATGACCTTGATCGAAACCGAGCAACCGGACCTTCTGTTGTCCGATTATCTGATGCCGAACTGGGACGGCCTGACCCTATGCTATGAGCTTCGAGGGCAGTCCGATAAGAAACCGACGTTGAATATTTCGAAGCCGCTTAAGATCGTTCTGATTTCCGGGGAAACCACGCAACCCATGTTGTTGGATGCCGTCAACAGCGGCATTGTGGACGCAGCGTTCCACAAACCGGTGGATGTGCACGAACTCCATGGAGTCGTCAAGCGTCTGCTAGCACTAGGTTAGCTACTCCGTTATGTGTGGTGTCCCCAACGGGATTTGAACCCGTGTTGCGGCCTTGAAAGGGCCGCGTCCTAGGCCAGGCTAGACGATGGGGACAGCCGCCGGTTCGTTTACCATTCCTGTTGCTGAAAAAGCAAGGCGCCCTTAGCCGGCCGTCATGCGATTGGTCGTCCAATCGAGCCCGGCGGCTTCGAGAATCTTTTTGCCTTCTCCGATCGGCCGGCACCCCATCCGTTCCAGGTCGCAATCCACCATGATCTTCACCAGGTCGGCGAACCGGACGCGCGGAGTCCATCCCAGCTGCTTCTTCGCTTTCGTCGCGTCCGCCTGTAACCCGTCCACTTCCGTCGGCCGCAGGTAGCGGGGATCCTTCTCGACGTGGCGCTTCCAGTCCAGACCCACGTAGGCAAAGGCCTGCTCCACCAGTTCGCGCACGGTGTGCGTCTCGCCCGTGCCGATCACGTAGTCGTCGGGGCGGTCGGCGTTGAGGATCTGCCACATGCACTCCACGTATTCGGGCGCATAGCCCCAGTCCCGCTTGGCGTCCAGGTTGCCCAGGAACAGCTTCTCGTCCCGCTTGGCGACGATGGCGGCGACGCCCCGCGTGACCTTGCGGCTGACGAAGGTTTCGCCGCGCCGGGGCGACTCGTGGTTGAACAGGATCCCGTTGCTGGCGAACAGGCCGTACGCCTCCCGGTAGTTGATCGTCATCCAGTAGGCATAGACCTTGGCAGCCGCGTAGGGACTGCGGGGATGAAACGGCGTCGTCTCGTTCTGCGGCGGCGGCGTCGAGCCGAACATTTCACTGCTCGACGCCTGGTACAGGCGGACCGGCAGTTTGGACTGGTGCGCGGCCTCCAGGACCCGCGTGGCCCCCAGCCCGGTGATCTCGCCGGTGTGTTCCGGCAGGTCGAAGCTCACGCGGACATGGCTTTGCGCGGCCAGGTGATAGAGTTCGTCCGGCTTGACCTGCTGGATCAGCTGGGCGATCTCGCCTGCGCTGCCCAGGTCGCCGTAATGCAGGAAGAACCGCGCGCCGGGCTTGTGCGGGTCCACGTAGATATGGTCGATGCGCGACGTGTTGAAGGTGCTGGCGCGGCGCACGAGGCCGTGGACCTCATAGCCCTTGGCCAGGAGCAGTTCGGCCAGGTAGGAGCCGTCCTGGCCCGTGATGCCGGTGATGATGGCGCGCTTACGCATCGTCAGCGGCCCGCATACGTCCGGTACCACTCGACGAACCGCCGGATCCCCACCTCGATGGGCGTGCCGGGGCGGAAGCCGACGTCGGCGGCCAGGTCCTCGATCTCCGCATAGGTCGCCGGCACGTCGCCCGCCTGCATGGGCTTCATCTCCATCTTCGCCTTCTTTCCCAGTACGCCTTCGAGCACGGCGATGATCCGCAGCAACTCCACCGGTTGATGGTTGCCGATATTATACAGGCGATAGGGCGCGTTGCTGCTCCCGGGCTTCGGGCGCTCCCCCGACCAGGCCGGGTCGGGCACGGCCGTCCGGTCCAGCACGCGGACCACACCCTCCACAATATCATCAATATACGTCAGGTCCCGCTGCATTTTGCCGAAATTGAACACCTGGATGGGTTTCCCTTCCAGGATCGCCTTGGTGAAGATGAACAGCGCCATGTCGGGCCGGCCCCAGGGCCCGTAGACGGTGAAGAACCGGAGTCCCGTGCAGGGGATTCCGTAGAGGTGGGCGTAGGTATGGGCCATCAGCTCGTTGGCCTTCTTGCTGGCGGCGTAGAGCGACAGGGGATGGTCTACGTTGTCGTTCACCGAGAACGGCATGTGGGTGTTGCCGCCGTAGACGGAACTGGAGGAGGCGAAGACAAGGTGCTCGACCTTCCGGCGCCGGCAGCCCTCCAGGACGTTGAGAAAGCCCGTGAGATTGCTGTCCGCGTAGGCATGGGGGTTGACCAGCGAATAGCGGACGCCCGCCTGGGCTCCGAGGTGAACCACCCGCCTGATGGGATGCGCGGCGAACACTTTCTCCATGGCCGACCGGTTGGCCAGGTCGCGCTTGAGGAACCGGAAGCGCTCAAAGGGCTCGAGCTGCGCGAGCCGCGCCTTCTTCAGGCGCACGTCGTAATAGTCGCTCAGGTTGTCCAGGCCCAGCACCCGGTCGCCCCGCTCCAGCAGACGCCGGGCGACGTGGTAGCCGATGAAGCCGGCCACGCCTGTCACAAGCACGCTCGCGTCCATGTCTGCTCCCAATGAGAGCCAGAACTTTACACTAATGGCGCGATTTTGTGAAGGTTGGCGCGTCTGCGGCACAAACAAGAGGACAGGCGGCTTTTTCAGAGTTATACTTGTGTGCAAGACGGAGGGAGCCGATGAGATCCCCATCGAAAAAGAAGGGAGACGCCATGAAGCTCTGTATCGTGACCGTCTTCTTGGGCTTGCTGCTCACCCTTGCCGGAACCGCATCGGCTGAATTGTACATCGCGGGAGACCTCGGGGTATCGATCCCGAACGACCTGAACCACATTACGGCGACGGGAGCCGGATCCGGCACGTTGACGGATTTGTCCTTGAGGGGGGCGGGGCTGTATGGCGCCAAGATCGGCTACTATCTCCCGGGGCCGCTGACGTTCGTCGGCATCGAGACGGAGGTGTTCAGCACGACCCCTCATATCAAACAGCAAGCCGTGACGGCCAGTGGTCCCGGAGGGACAGCCACATCGACTCAGCCTGACACGAATCTGCGCATCACGACGTGGGCCGTGAATGCCGTGGTCCGGATTCCGCATCCCATCTTCCAGCCCTATGTGGGCGCCGGCCCCGCGATCTTCTTCGCCCGCGCCAGCAACGTCTTCGGCACCGATACGTCCACCAAGGCCGGCCTCAACGCCCTGGCGGGCCTCCGCGTGTTCGTCATTCCCTCCTGGGTCGCGCTCTTCGCCGAATACAAGTACACGAGAGCCAAACTCGACTTCAGGGAGGCCGTCTCTTCGACGATCGGCATCAGGGGCGACTATTCGGCCAATGCCGTGGTCGTGGGCGCAGCGCTGCACTTCTGAGTCATCAAGGGAGGGAGCGGGTCACTGCCGAGGCAGAAAGAACGAGACGCCCACGTACCCTAAAACCGAGTTCAATCCGAGATTCCGATCGCCGATGCCCGCGTTCGAGATGTGGTGGAAGCGCGCCCCTATCGTCAGCGCGATGCTCTCCGTCATGAAGTACTGCGTCCCGGTGCCGCTTTCGAGCACAAAATTGAATTGCTCGCTCTGTTCGGGAATACGCGGCGCCAGGTCCGTCCAGAGCATCCCGAGGCCGAGATCCCAGAACGGCATCCACCTGCCGAAGGCAAGAAAGTTATACTTGAACAGCGCGGAGCCGCCCGCCGCTTCACCGTGAAAAGGCTCCCAATAGTGCGCATAGAGAGGTTCGAAGAGGACCTCGAAGTTTCCTACATAGAGATCTTTCCCCAGGTCTCCTGTCACCACCTTTCCGATTCTTGGAAGCACATACGTCGCGCTGCGATTGGGCTCTGAAGTCCCCACATCAAGGCCTTGGAGAAAGCCGACGACCGCCCCCGCCTCGATCGTGCCTTGCTTGACGATATCCCGGGCCTGGATGGTCTGCGCGTCGGCCCGCGCCCCGAGCACAGGCATGATGGCACACAGCCCCGCGATCACAACGATAATCAAACGCTGTCGCATCCAAACTCCTTTCCTTCCGGACTTGAACTTAGCTGCAGGTCGCAAATTCGCCTGAACGTGAGACACGGGGACTTCAGGGAAGGTTGAATGGATTTGCAGAAAAAGAAAATGTGCGGTGCGTCAGGCACTTTACACGACTCGCTCGATTTTGTGAAGGTTTCCCCGTTTCGCTTTAAGAATCGCCATGATAGTCGGTTTCTTCCGATCCAAATAATTCAAGAGGGCACTTTTATGTTGGACCCTCCGGGTTCATGGTTTCCATAGAAATGTCCTCCCTTTTTGTGACCAAGCTGTACATGGCTGGGAGAACGAGCAGGATCAGCGTCGACGCCGTCAGCATCCCACCCACGACGACCCTGGCCAGGGGACGCTGCGTTTCCGATCCGATTCCGCCGCCGATCGCGGCTGGCAGCAGCCCGATCGCCGCAGCCAGACCAGTCATCAAGACAGGGCGCATCCGCATTTCAGCGCCCTGCCTGACCGCCTCCTCCAGCCCGAGGCCTTCCAGACGGAGTTGCCGGATATAAGTGATCAGGATCGTGCTGTCGAGAATAGACACGCCAAAGACCGAGAGAAAGCCAACGGCGGCGGAGATGCTGAAATGCGTGCCGGTAACGAACAGCGCCAGCACCCCTCCGACCAGGGCAAACGGAACCGCCCCAAGGATCAGCAACGCATCCTTGACCGAGGAGAGCGCGTTATAGAGGACAAAAAAGATGAGCAGGAGGCTCACCGGCACAATGACCAGCAATCGTCGCTGTTCCTCCCGGAGTTGCCGAATTTCTCCGTGCCACTCATAGTGATATCCCTTGGGCCACTCCGTGCCAGAGGCAAGCTTCGCTTCAGCTTCATTGATCGTGCTCTCAAGGTCGCGGTCGCGCACGCTGAACTTCACCGCAGAATAGCGGTTGTTGCCTTCCCGGAAGATCAACGAGGCCCCGGACTGGCGCTTGATTGTCGCCAGTTGTTTCAACGGAATCCGCCCCCCGTCGGGAGAAGCGATTTGTAGTTCCTCAATCTGATCAGACTGCTCGCGGTACTCCGGCAGGAGACGGACGGTGACATCGAAGCGCCTGTCCCGATCCAGGAGTTGCGTCACAGCCTGGCCGCCGAGTGCGGCTTGAATCATCGCGGCGACGTCGCCCACCTGAATGCCGTAGCGCGCGGTGGCCTCCCGATCGATTTCAACGACAAGGTCTTGCTGGCCGAATTCATCGATGTACCCGAGATCGCGAATACCGTGAATGGTCTTCATGATCTTGACCACCTCCTCGGCTTTCACTTCCAAGGCCGGCAGATCATCGCCAAAAATCTTGATGGCATTCTCTCCCTTGACTCCGGCCATGGCCTCTTCGACATTGTCTTGAATGGCTTGGGAGAAGTTGAACACGATCCCGGGGAGGACCGCGAGCCTCCGTTCCACGTCCTGCACCAGTTGTTCCTTGGAGGAGATCCCGCTACGCCACTCGCTTCGAGGTTTGATCTCGACCAGAAACTCACCATTGAAGAAGCCGGTGACATCGGTCCCGTCGTCCGGGCGTCCCAACTGTGAGGTGACAGACGTGACTTCGGGCACCTGTCGTAAGATGGTTCGGATCGTGCGCTCGATTTCACTGGCAGTCTCAAAGTTGATATCCAGGGGCATGGAGGCGCGGAGCCAAATGTTCCCTTCTTCCAGCTTGGGCATGAATTCTCCGCCGAGCAATCTGGACGCGAACAACGTCGCGAGCAACAGCCCTCCGGCGCAGGCGACCACCACTCCACGATGATGCAAGACACGGTCCAAGATCCAGAGGTACCGCGTCTTGATGGCATGGACAACGGTGGTTTCCTCTCGATGCGTTCTGTCTGGAAGGAACCACCGGCACAGCACCGGGGTGAGCGTGACGGAAAGAAGCAGCGCGCTGGCCATGGCGTACCCATAGGTATGCGACATCGGCGCGAAAATGCGCCCCGGGACGCCGTACATGGTGAAGAGGGGCAGAAAGGCGATCAGGATGACGACGGTGGAGAAGAAGATCGGCCCGGTGACCTCCTCGGCGGCGTGAATAATGACTGACGTGGCGCCTTGTCGTCGGAAATGTGTGGCGGTGAGGTGGCGGAAAATGTTTTCAGCCATGACCACGGAGGCGTCCACGATAATACCGAAATCAATGGCGCCCATCGAAATGAGGTTCGCCGACTCCCCACGCCCGGCCATAACGGAAAACGTCGCCAGCAACGAGAGGGGGATGGACACGGCGACGATCAAGGCGGTTGCGATGTCGCCCAGGAAGACAAACAGAATGGCGCAGACGAGAACGATGCCGAGGACGAGGATGTGCAGCACGGTCGTGGTAGTCAGATTGATCAATTTCGACCGGTCATAGATGGATTGCAATTTCATCCCCGCCGGCAACAAACGCGTATTCAATTCTCCCACCTTCGCCCGGACACCCTCCAGGGTCGTGAGGGCTCTGGCGCCTCGATGCATCAGGACAATGCCCTCGACGATGTCATCCTCCCGGTCATGCGCCACCTTCCCAAGTCGAATCGCATGGCCGATGCCAACTCGCGCCAGATTGGAGACATAAATCGGTACGCCGTTTCTCTCCGCGACAACCACCCGCGCAATGTCCTCCACGGTGCGGAAGAGACCGAGCCCGCGAATATTGGTGTTCTGTTCCCCTATCGGGATGAAACTGCCCCCGACGTTGATGTTGCTGTTGCCGAGGGCGGTCATGACTTGGGGGAGCGTGACGCCATAATTGAGAAGGGCCCGGGGATCGATCTCGACGTGGTACTCTTTGGTCGTCCCTCCGAATCCGACCACGTCGAGGATGCCGGGCACCTGCTTAAACTGTCGCCGCACGATCCAATCTTGCGCCTCTTTCAGTTGCGTGAGGGAGTAGGCCTCGCCGACCAGCTGGTAGCGGTAGATCTCGCCGATCGCCGACCAGGGAGAAATCTGGGGCTGGAGGTTGTTCGGCAGTGTGACGAGTTGCAACCGGTTGAGCACTTCTTGCCGATCTTTGAAATAATCAGTGTCAAAATCGAAGTAGGCTTTGATATCACTGAGCCCGAACAACGAGATCGAGCGGAGGGTGGTGAGACCCGGCATGCCATTCAGGGTGGTCTCCAGCGGGATCGTGATCTGCCGTTCAATTTCCTCGGCAGACCAGCCCGGATTCTGGGTGATCACCTCGATCATCGGAGGCGCGGGATCGGGATAGGCAATGATATCGAGGACATGAAACGCGTAGAGGCCTCCGATCAACAATCCGACGGCCAATGCGAGCACAATCTTTCGGTGCGAGAGCGCGGCTTTTACTATGACGGTCAACATCCTTCCCCCCTTCCTCCTGGAGACAGGAAGCGGTAATCCCTTCAGCGCACAACAGGGCCAGCGGAGAGCCGAGGTTCTCCGTCTCAGAGGCGTCTGGGAAGGGGATCAGATCCGGTAGCTGGAAAGACGCTGATAAAGAGGGCAGGCGGGAAGTTCGCGGAACAGCCAGGGGTGAGGCTGAGCATTCGTGTCAACGTCGCGACACCGGCAGAACGCCATCGTTTCGACGGCGCCCGCGTGGGAAACGCCAAGCACGTGGAGTCCGACCTTGTCTTCAGGTTCGAGGGCCTGCTCAAGGTCTGATCCGGCCGCGTTCATTTCGTAGGATGCATCGAGGGCGTCAACGACGTACGCTCCTCCGAAGACGAGCCACGCCGCTACAAGGATTGACACCCGGAGCAACTCTGTCAGTTTCATGCGCATGGGCTGTATGATTACGATTCAATTCCTAAATGTCAAGGGGCGTGGTTTTGCGAAGGTCGGCCGCCGTGGTCCCGGCTTCGAGCGCGAACCGGATCGCCGAGAGGCGGTGGCGGCGGGCGCGAAGATGCGCGAGCAGCGTCTCGAAGGATTGCGGCGCGTCGAACTCCATCACCGTGAACATCGCCGACACAGAGCCGTCGTCAGTTACCTGGAACAACCGCTCGTCCGCCGGCGCAATCGGCCCGGAGACATTCCGATGGTACGCGCCCGACCCGCCCGCCTTCACCTCGCAGTCTCTCGCTTCTTCAGAAAGGCAATAGGTAATCGTGGCGATCATTGGTAGCTCAATTGATAGAGTATTAGGCTACGGCGTTGGGGATAACTGGGACCAGCGTCTACTTCTTCGCAATACCCAAATGTAACCAACGCATCTTACCGATTTCTGTCGGCCTTTATCCTTAAGCTAGTTGCTTGGATATCTGCTGTAAGGCGGATGAAAGGTCATCTAGTGTTAAAAATTGGATGCGGGCGTATGCAGGATTGGACATATGGCGTTTGATATGTGCTGGGTTTTGACCCCTGCTTCTGCCAGCAATCACAGCTCCGTTTACCGCCATTACTTTTTCTTGAGTCAACTTTAGCGCCTCCAATACTGCTGCAGGGTGTTTTTCATACTCATGTAGCCAGTCTTCGACTTGACCATAGGCATGCCATAAGTCAGCGGTTGGATGACCATCCTTCTTGAAGAGGTTCATGCTGGGCCTTTCTAGTTCAATAAATATGAGCCTGTTGCTTGTATCAAATACGGCGAAATCTGGCTGAAATTTTCCAAGTATGTTAGGTTTAACAAAAAGCGCTTTCGAGTGAAACATTGCTAACATGAGCGGGTTCTCTTCAATGAATTTCTGAAATGTTCCTTCGTCTTTGTGTTTGTCTAGCAATTCGTTAAATCTCTGCACTACTTTTATTACTTCGGTGTGAGCATACCGCCTAACGTAATCAAGATGTCCCTGCTTGGAAGCTGGCTTATCTCGCCCGAGAAGGGCATGTAAGTTCTCCTTTAGGTATTGAAGCGGCTGCTTCGATTTTCCGCACTGGCAAATGAAAGGTGTTTCGGGAAGATCGGAATACCAAATATGGCCGTCTCTTTCCAAGTCAGAGTCTTTCTGTAGTGCAGCATAGGTTTTAAGTAAACTTGTGCAATGCTTGCAGCCGATTTGTGCTATTACTGCTCTAACAGACGTAAGGTTAGATTCTATTGCTTTAATAGTCTCTGGCGTGAAGGGGGGCACCTTGTGATAAAGATAATGCATTTCCCCAATCGTGCCTGATTTTTCGTTTAACTCCACCTCAATGGTAAGTTTTCCGGGCTCGATCATTACTGCATCATCATGAAAAGGGACTGTGACTAAGATCCAACCAACCCCTTTAGGAGCAATCATTTCATTTGGTTGAAGTGCTATCACTCTAGTATCCTGTTGGCTCTGTGACGAAGCCGGAGTCGATGCCAAAGAACTGGGCGAACTAACAGGCGAAGGCTGAGGGCCGGTAGAAGGATCTGATGAAATTTGTTCAGCGGGTCCGAATCTTGAAGCTAACTTCATTTCGATTTTTAACAATTCTTCCCCTTTGTTATTGCGAATACGCACTTTCATTGATGGCATTGGCGAAGCGTCTAACAACTTTTCGCTTAAGAGGAACAGCCAGTATGTACCTTTGAAAGAAACGGGGAAAATAAGATGTCTTTTAAATTTTGAGAGCTGGAATATGTCGATAGGGTTGTAGGGATGTGGTCCCTGATTGGGCGGAATGTAGTCGGCTACTCCGAGAAAAATAACAGGAAAATCATCGTCTGCGAGCATACACGACCTATACTACCTGTCCAAATCTCGAGTAGGGCATAACACTTACCCTCACTTTCTCACTTGATAACTAGCTCCCCTTATCAACACTCTTCATTCCGTCCTCGAATCCTACCACTCCTCCTCCGTAAAGTCATGCAGGAGAAAATTGAAGGTGATGTGAGGTGAATCGAAAAAGATACAGGGGTGGGGTGAGGTCGGAAAGTGTGGAGGGATTTGTGGTGAGCCGGGTGGGACTCGAACCCACGGCCCTCGCCTTAAAAGGGCGATGCTCTACCGACTGAGCTACCGGCTCGACCTCACGGGAACTTAGCACAGCCCCGGAAGGCGTTCAACGTTTGCGTCTGGCGCGGAGCAGCGGATTGCGGAGCACGACCGTCTCTTCCCGCCTGGCGCCGGTCGAGACGATGTCGATCGGGCACTCGGCCAGCTCTTCCAGCCGCGCCAGGTAGCGGCGCGCCTCCTTGGGCAGGTCGCGATAGGCCTTCACGCTCGTCGTGGACGTGGTCCAGCCCGGCCACGTTTCATACTGTGGCTCGCAGGCCCCCAGCATCGCCACATCCAACGGCGCGGCGGTCAGCTTCTTGCCCTTGAATGTGTAGCCCGTGCAGAGCCTGATCTCGCCGACACCGTCCAGGACGTCCAGCTTCGTGATGCCCAGCGACGTCAGCCCGTTCACCCGGACCGCGTAGCGGACCAGGACCGCGTCGTACCAGCCGCAGCGGCGCTCCCGGCCGGTGACGGCGCCGAATTCGTTGCCGCGCTTCTGCAACAAGGCGCCGATCTCGCCGGTCAGCTCGGTGGGAAAGGGCCCGCTCCCCACGCGGGTCGTGTAGGCCTTGGCGATCCCCAGCACGGCGTCCACGGCCGTCGGCCCCACGCCCGTGCCCGTGCAGGCGCCGCCGGCCGCCGCGCTCGACGAGGTGACGTAGGGATAGGTGCCGTGGTCCACGTCCAGGTGCGTGCCCTGCGCGCCCTCCAGCACAACCTTCTTCCCCTTGGCGACGGCCTGATGCACCAGCAGGCCCGTGTCCACGATCATGTCCTTCAGCCGCTCGGCATAGCGCAGGTAGTCCTGGAAAATCTTCTCCGCCGCGAATCCCGGCGCCTGGTAGAGCGTCTCCAGCAAGGCGTTCGTCTCGGCGACGTTGTCCTCCAGTTGCTGGCGGAAGTACGGCGGGTCCAGCAGGTCGCCCATGCGGATCCCGATCCGGGCCATCTTGTCCACGTAGGCCGGGCCGATGCCGCGGCCGGTCGTCCCGATACGCCGCCCGCCCTTGTGGGTCTCGCTCGCCTTCTCGATGGCCTTGTGGTACGGCATGATCACGTGCGCGGCCTGGCTGATGAAGAGATTCCGGTCGGCCCGCACGCCCTTGGCCTTCAGCTCGTCCATCTCCGCGATCAGGTCCGCCGGGTCCACGACCACGCCGTTGCCGATCACGCAGGCCGTGCCGCGGTAGAGCACCCCCGACGGGATCAGCTTGAAGACGTACTTCTGCCCGCCCTTCACCACCGTGTGGCCGGCGTTGGACCCGCCCTGGTAGCGCACGACCATGTCGGCGTCCCGCGCCAACAGGTCCACGATCTTGCCCTTGCCTTCGTCGCCCCATTGGGTGCCGACCACCACCAACACGCCCATCGCTCCTGCATCCTCCCGACACGAAAAGAGCCCTGTCCCGAATGGTCCAGAGCTCCCATGGCGTTCAAGTCTAGGCACCTCTCCGGCTATTGTCAACAAACAACCTCTGTCACGCGTCAGGCTTAGTTGACTCGAAGAAAAAGTGAATGTTAAGATGCCTGCCGAGTGGGGCTGTAGCGCAGTTGGGAGCGCGTCAGACTGGCAGTCTGAAGGTCGCGGGTTCAATCCCCGCCAGCTCCACCAAACCCAACCCAACCCACTGATTCCAAGGCATCGCCCTCTCGCCGGGAGACCGGCCTTGACAGAGCCGCTGCTGCTCCGGTATATTGAGAACAGTTTTCAAAATCATGGAGCACGGAGGCATGGACAACGTCGGGCAGTTGATCGGGCTCGGCGGCATCGCGGGCGTCATCCCGATTTACGCCGGGATCGCCGCCGCCCTGCTCGCCCAGAAAATAGCGAGCCGGTCATGGGAAAGCTTCCTCACGGGCATCTCGACCGGCATCCTGGTCTATCTTTTCTTCGACCTCATGCATGAAGCCGTCGAGCAAACAAGGGCGCAGGACCCGCTCTCGTGGCTCGTCTTCCTCGGCAGCGTGCTCATCGGCTTCGTCGGCCTGGTCGCGTTGGAGCAGCAGCAACAGGGGCGCAACCGGCCGGCACCGTCCCCCGGCCTTTTCCTCCCCTACATGATCGCGCTGGGCCTGGGCCTGCACAATCTCGGAGAGGGCCTGGCCATCGGGGCCAGCTACGCCCAGGGGGCCTGGACCCTGAGCGGGCTGCTGGTCGGAGGGTTTGCGATCCATAACGGCACGGAGGGGTTCGCCATCATCGCGGCGGCGGGAAAGACACGCCTGCCCTTCAAAGAGGCCGTCCTGATGGGCTTCGTGGCCGGCGCGCCGACCTGCCTGGGGGCGGTCATCAGCGGCCTGGCGGTTTCTCCCTATTTCACGATCGCCGCTTACGCCCTGGCGGCCGGATCGCTGCTGTTCGTGATCTTCTCGCTCGTGACAATCTTCTACACGGCCACGCGGCGGGTGCAGACGGCCTCGGGCGTCTTCGCCGGCATGAGCCTCATGTACGTGACCGCGATGCTGCTGACCATCGCCACCGGCATCAAGAGCTGACGCCGCACTTCCAGCAACCGTTACCCTGAATCAATCGCCATGCTCCAGCTCGAAGCCGTCAGCAAGCACTTCGCCACCAAGGCCCTGCTCAAGGAGGCCACGGCCCACCTGCGTCCCGGCAGCCGCGTCGGCCTGGTCGGCCCCAACGGCGTCGGCAAGACGACGCTCCTCCGGCTGATCCTGGGCGAGCAGGAGCTCGACGGCGGCCGCATCCGCAAGCGCCCGCGCCTGCGGATCGGCTACCTGCCGCAAGACCTCGAGACCATCCCCGGCCACACGGCGTTGGATGCCACGCACCGCAATCAGCATCCGGAGCACGAGGCCAAGCGCATTCTCTCCGGCCTCGGCTTCTCGGAAGCCGACTTCACCAGGCCGATCGCGGAGCTCTCCGGCGGGTTCCGGATGAGGGTCGCCCTGGCGCACCTGCTGCTGTCGGCCCCCGACGTCATCCTCCTGGACGAGCCGACCAACCACCTCGACAAGGCCACCCAGCGCTGGTTCGAGGACTTCCTGCTCCAGTCCGACTTCACGATGATCGTCATCAGCCACGACACGAAGTTCCTCGACCGCATCGCCACGCACGTCTGGGAGATCCGCCACCAGCGGATCATGGAGTCCAAGGGCAACTACACGAAGTACCTCGCCTGGCGCGAGGCGTACGAGGCCGCGCAGGAGGCTGCCGCCGACCGCCAGGACAAGGAGCTCGGGCGGGTGCAGAAATTCGTGGACCGGTTCCGCTACCAGGCCACCAAGGCCCGCCAGGTCCAGTCCCGGCTCAAGCAGCTGGAGAAGATCAAGCGGATCGAGCGGACGCGCGACCCCAAGCGCGTGCGGTTCCGCTTCCCCGTTCCGCCCGCCTCGGGCCGCCAGGTGCTGGAACTCGCGGGCGTCGCCAAGGCCTACGGCGACAACGTCGTGTACCGCTCGCTCAATTTCTCCGTCGAGCGCAATCAGCGCATCGCGCTCGTCGGCGAGAACGGCGCGGGCAAGAGCACGCTCTTGAAGATGCTGGCGGGCGTCCTCCCCGCCGACGCCGGGACGCGGACGGTCGGCCACGGCGTGACGCTGCATTACTTCGCCCAGCACCAGGCCGACATTCTGGACGCCGAGCATACCGTCCTGGAATCCATCGCGGAGGCGGACTCGGGCGCCGAGATGAACTTCATCCGCGGCCTGGCCGGCGCGTTCCTCTTCGAAGGCGCCAACCAGAAAAAGCCGGTCAAGGTGCTGAGCGGCGGCGAGCGGAACCGCGTGGCTCTGGCCCGCATGCTCGTGAAGCCGGCGAACACGCTCTTGTTGGACGAGCCGACGAACCACCTCGACCCCGCCTCGGTGGACGTGCTGACCGACGCCCTCGTGGCATTCCCCGGCACGCTCGTCTTCATCTCGCACGACCCGATCTTCCTCACCCGCGTGTCGACCCGCGTCGTGGAGATCGAGGAGGGCCTGGCGCGGGACTACCACGGCGACTACGAGTACTACCTCTGGAAGAAGATGCAGGAAATGGACTCCATCAAGGGCGCGCCGGAGGCGCAGACGTCCGCGCCGCCGGCTCCGAAGCCCGCCAGGGCGGCGCCGACCGAGGCCCCCCGCGCGCGGGCATCCGAACAACGCGGGAAGAGCCGGACGGTCGAACGCAAGGACGCGACGAAGGCCTTGGCCCGCGCCGAACGCCGGATCGCCAAGCTCGAAGGCGAGATCGCCGCCAACGACGAGAAAATCCAGGCCCGCGACAAGGAGCTGGCCTGCCCGGACCTCTACCAAGACCACGTGCGCTGGACCGCCTTGATGCAGGAGCGGGAGCAGTGGGTCAAGGACCAGTCGGTCCTGACCGGGCAGTGGGCGGAGTGCTGCGAGGAAGCGGAGAAGCTGCGGGCCCGGCTCAAGGAATTGGAAGCCAACTAAGGCGGGGGGCCTGCCCCGCTCACAAATCTTTTTTCGATTTCTTCGGCTTGTAGTATTTCTTCTTTCCCAGCTTCTCCGGCAGGTGGGTCTGCTCGGTCTTCGCCGACGGGTCGTCGTGCACGTAACGGTAGTCCTTCCCGTAGCCCAGATTGCGCATCAGGTCGGTCGGCGCGTTCCGCAAGTGCAGCGGCACCGGCAGGTTGCCGTGCTCCTCGGCGTCCTTCTCGGCTTCGAGCAATCCCTTGTACGACGCATTGTCCTTGGGACAGGTCGCCAGGTACGTCACGCCTTGGGCCAGGTTCAACTTGCATTCGGGCAGGCCGATGAACTCCACCGCGTGCGCGACAGCCGTCGCGACCACGATGGCCATGGGATCGGCGTTGCCGACGTCCTCGGACGCCAGGATCACCATCCGTCGGGCGATGAAGCGCGGCGACTCGCCCGCCTCCAGCATCCGGGCCATCCAGTAGAGCGCGCCGTCCGGGTCCGAATCACGCAGGCTCTTGATGAAGGCCGAGATGAGATTGTAATGTTCCTCCCCGCCCTTGTCGTAGCGCAGGCTCTTCTTCTGCAGCGCTTCGGCGAGCGCGGGCGCGTTCAGATGGACGCCGCCGCCGGGCCCCGGCGCCTGGTGAAGGACGGCGAACTCCAGCGCGTTGAGCGCGACGCGAGCGTCCCCGTTGGCGAAGGCGACGAGGTTGAGCAGGGCGTCGGCTTCGAGCTCCACTCGGTATTTTCCCAGGCCCCGGTCCTGATCCTTCAACGCCCGCTCGATGATCTTCGCCAGGGCCTGCTCCGACAGCGGCTGGAGGACGACGACCAGCGACCGCGAGAGCAGCGGGCTGACCACTTCGAACGACGGGTTTTCCGTGGTGGCGCCGATGAGCGTGACCGTGCCGGACTCGACGTGCGGGAGAAAGGCGTCCTGCTGGGCCTTGTTGAACCGGTGGATCTCGTCCACGAACAGGATGGTCCGCTGCCCCTTGACCGCGCGCCGCTGCTCCGCGAGCTTGATGATCCGGCGCAGCTCCGGCAGCCCGCTGGTCGCGGCCGAGAAGGGCTCGAACTGGGCCTTGGTATGGGCGGCGATCAGGCGCGCGAGCGAGGTCTTCCCGCTGCCGGGAGGCCCCCAGAGGATCAGGGACGTGAGGGTGTCCTGCTCGATGGCCGTTCGCAGAGGGCGGCCGGGAGCCAGAATCTCGTCCTGCCCGGCCACTTCGTCGAGCGTCCTGGGCCGCATCCGTTCCGCCAGCGGCCCCCGGACGCGGGACTCCTCATCCGACGTGGCGAAGAGGTCCATGACCGAGAATACCAGAGGCCGGGCCGGTTGACAAACTCGGAAAGGCTGTGTTAGGTCAATGGCTCCGCGTTCGCCGACAAAACCCAATCATCAATATATTTTACGAGGGAGGTTGCCGTGGCCGTACAAGAAGTGGCGAAAGAGATCGCAGTGGGCGATACCGCCCCTGATTTCACGTTGAAAGACCAGGATCAAAAAGACGTCACGCTGAGCAGCTTTCGGGGCAAGAAGAACGTCGTGCTGGCCTTCTATCCCCTGGACTGGAGCCCGGTCTGCACGGGGGAGAACAAATGCCTGACCGACGACTTCCCGAAGTTCGACGGGCTGAACGCCGTCGTGTTCGGGATCAGCACCGACAGCTTCTTCTCCCACAAGGCCTGGGCCGACGCCCTCGGCCTCAAGCAGCAGCTCCTCGCGGACTTCAACCGCGACGTGGTGAAGAAGTACGGCCTGTACTTCGAGCCGCTGAACTGCGGCAAGCGGGCGACCGTGATCGTGGACAAGAACGGCAAGGTGGCCTACGTGAAGGTCCAGGAGATCAAGGTCGCGCGCGACGACAAGGACATCCTGGAAGCCCTCAAGAAACTGAAATAGCGATCTTCACGGGGGCCGCTCAGCGAGCGGCTCCCGTTCCCGCCTGATACACATGGACGAGCTGATCGGCAACGTCACGGACGCCACGATCGACGAGTACGCGACCAGCCCCGCGGCGGTGGTGGTCTTCGGCATCGCCAACTGCGAGGGCTGCGCCCTCATGGACGGCGTGCTGGCCGACCTCGCGCCGAAGCTGAACGGCCGCGTGCGCTTCGGCAAGGCCAAGATGCACGTGCCGGGCGCCTGCCGGGAAATCAAGAAGCGGTATTTTTTCGAAACCTACCCGACGACCCACCTGTACGCGCGGGGCAAGCTGGTCGAACGAAAAGAGGGGGCGGTCGACGCGGCCGAGCTGGAGCGGGCGATCGAGACCCTGATCCTGAAGAATTAGACGCCGCTGCCGGGCCCGCTGCGGCGGATCAGATTCAGAAACTCCTCGCGGGTCTGCTGCTGGCTTTGAAAGACGCCCTGCATGGAGCTGGTCACGGCGACAGCGTTGGGCGTCTCCACCCCCCGCATCATCATGCAGAGATGGCGGGCCTCCATCACCACCGCCACGCCCTGGGGATTCAGCTTTTGCTGCAGGGCCTCGGCGATCTGCACGGTGAGCCGTTCCTGCACCTGCAGCCGGCGGCTGAAGACTTCCACCAGGCGCGGGATCTTGCTCAACCCCACGATGCGGCCGTTGGGCAGGTAGGCGACATGGCACTTGCCGTAGAACGGCAGGAGGTGGTGTTCGCAGAGGCTGAAGAAATCGATGTCCCGAATCACCACCATTTCGTCGTACTCGATGGGAAACAGCGCTCCGTTCAGGACCTCGTCCGCGTCCTGCTGGTAGCCCTCCGTGAAAAACCGGAACGCCTTGGCGACCCGCTCGGGCGTCTTCGCCAGGCCCTCGCGCGTCGGGTTCTCGCCCAAGTGGACGAGCAGCTGCTCCACGAGCGCCTGGATTTCGTCGGTGTCCGTTTCAACCAGATCTTTTTTTTCGCTCACGATACCCGCTCCTTCGCCGGCCCGGCGTATTCGAAGTGGTTGTCCCGCGTCTCGATCAGGCCGATTTTGTGGAGCGTCCCGGCGGGAACCGCCTTCTCCAGCAGGTCCCACAGCAGCATCACCAGGTTTTCCCCCGTCGTGGTCTTGCCAGCGAACGCCTCGTCGAAGTTGAGATGCTGGTGGTCGAACCGCCGGAGGACCCGCTCTTCCACCGTCCGGTCCAGGCGGTTCAGGTCGGTGACCATGCCCGTCTCCGGGACGATCTCGCCCCGGACGGTGACTTCCAGCGTGTAATTGTGGCCGTGCCCGTTCGGGTTGTTGCACTTGCCGAACACGCGCCGGTTCTCCGGCTCCGACAGCGCCTCCGTATGCAGGCGATGGGCGGCCGCAAACCGGTAGCGGCGGGTCAGGTAGACTTCCGGGGTCTTCCCCACGCGTCGTCCTTCGTAGTCCACGGAAAGATCCTCCTCTTCGAACAGCCGCAGGGTCATCAACCGGGCCCCCTGCAGTTGCTCCGCGATCCGGTCCCACAGGACCACCGCCAGGTTCTCGGTGGTCGGAATGCACCCGGCAAAATACGGCGTGTCTTCCTGCAGGTTCTTGTGATCGAACTCAACGAGCACCTGCTCCAACACCTGCTTGAGGTCGTAGAGGTTGACCACCATGCCGGTTACCGGGTCCACCTCGCCGGCGACGCTCACCTCCAGCAGGTAATTATGCCCATGCCCATGGAGATTGTTGCACTTGCCGAAAACGGCTCGGTTCCGCTGGTCCGACCAGGCAGGGTTGTGGTAGCGATGCGAGGCGCTGAATTCGAGCCGTTTGGTGAGTCGGACGGTGGCCATGGGAAGGAACGCGCGCAGGGGCGCACGGTCGTGCGCCCCTGCGTTGAGAAAATCCGGCGCTTACGCGCTGAACGAGCTGCCGCAGCCGCAGGTGGTCTTGGCTTGCGGGTTCTTGATCGCGAAGCCGGATCCCTGGACGCTGTCCACGTAATCCACTTCCGAGCCGTTCAGCAGCGGGGCGCTCTGCGAGTCCATGATCACCTTCACGCCGCCCGCCTCGATGATGGTGTCATCGTCCGCCGTCTTCGTCTCGAAGGACATGCCGTATTGATAGCCGTGGCACCCGCCGCCCTTCACGTAGACGCGCAGGCCGATGGCGTCCTTTTCCTCCTGCAAAAGCTCGTGGATCTTTTTCTGAGCCATCTCGCTGACTGTAACCATGTTATCCTCTCCTCCCTTATTGAATGCTACACGATTTTTCTTGGACGGTTCCTTCCGCCGCCGGCCCGGCGAACTTCTGCAGCGGGACCCGGACGACGACATCTCCCTGTATTCTAGCCTGACAACCCAGCCGATGGAAAGCCTCGGTCAGATTTTCCCGGTCCAGCAGGTCCTGCTCGTCGAAATCGACCTCCGAGAGGTGCTCGCCCCCGCTCTCCACCTCCACCCGGCAGGTGGTGCAGGAGGCGTTCCCCCCGCAGTCGTGGGTCAGCGGAAAGCCGAGGGTCTTCGACGCCTCCAGGATCGACGTGTTCTTCTCCACGTCGCCGCTCAGGCCCTGGGGATGGATGAACGTGATCCGCGGCATCAGGCCACCCCGCCCGCGACGGCCACCGGCTTGAAGGGGCACCGCTTCTGCGCGATGTGCTCCTCGAACTCGCGGCGGAACAGCCGGAGCGTGCTCTCGCCGATCACGGAGGCGCCCGTTACGACAGTACAATAACCACGCCCTTTGACAAATCCACAGAGCTGCAGCAGGGCCGCGAGATCTTTTTCCGTGCCTTCGCCGTCCTCGATCTTCTGCAGCACCGCCGCCAGATTGATCGTGCCCATCCGGCAGGGAGGACACTGGCCGCAGCTCTCCACCTTGAAGAAATTCGTGTAGTTAAGCGCCGTCGCCACCATGCAGGTCTGGTCGTCCACGACGATCACCCCGGCCGACCCGAGACCCGTCCCCGCGTGCTTGAGACTCTCAAAGTCCATCGGCGTATCCAGCTGGGCCGCCGTCAGCATGGCAAACGACGGCCCGCCGGGAAACACGGCTTTCACCTTCCGGCCGTCGGGAACGCCGCCGCCGCATTCGTAGACCAGCGTCCGGATCGGAGTCCCCATCGGCAGCTCATAGACGCCGGGCTTATTGACCGCACCGCTGAGCGAGAAGAGCATGGTCCCGGGGCTTTTTTCCGTGCCGACCTGCGCGAACCACGCGGCGCCGTTCCGCAGGAGCGGAGGAATGTTGCACAGGGTCTCGACGTTGTTCACCAGCGTCGGCTTCCCGTAGAGCCCGAAATCGGTCGGGTAGAAGGGCGGCTTCTGCCTCGGCATGGCGGGACGGCCCTGCATGGACTCCAGCATGGCGGTCTCCTCCCCGGCCACGTAACTGCCCTG